>URLT01000138.1 GCA_900548795.1 uncultured Eubacteriales bacterium | reverse complement strand
GTTTTTGGGCATTTTGAAGTCTCGATCAGCGCTTGCTGAACTGAGGTGCGCGACGAGCGGCTTTGAGGCCGTATTTCTTGCGTTCCTTCATTCTCGGGTCGCGGGTGAGGAAGCCGGAGGCCTTGAGGGTCGCGCGGAACTCGCCGTTGACGCCCAGCAGGGCGCGGGAGATGCCGTGGCGGATGGCGCCGGCCTGACCGGTCACGCCGCCGCCCTTGACGGTGCAGATGATGTCGACCTTGCCGACGGTCTCGGTGGCGACCAGCGGCTGACGGACGATCAGCTTCAGGGTATCCAGACCGAAGTAGTCGTCGATGTCACGACCGTTGATGATGATGGAGCCGGTGCCGTTCGGATAAACGCGAACGCGGGCGATGGAGGACTTGCGTCTGCCGGTGCCGTACTGATACTGTCTTTTGCTCTCGTACATAGTCTGTTACCTCCTGAATTAGTCCTGCGGGAAGGCTTCGGGCTTCTGAGCGGCATGGGGATGCTCAGCGCCGGAGTAGACCTTCAGGCGGGTGATGGCGGTGCGGCCGAGGGTGTTCTTCGGCAGCATACCCTTGACGGCCAGCTCGAACGCGAACTCGGGGCGCTCGGCCATGAGGGTTTTGTACTGGACTTCCTTCAGGCCGCCGATCCAGCCGGAGTGATGGCGGTAGTACTTCTCTTCGAGCTTGCGGCCGGTGAGCACGGCCTTGTCGGCGTTGATGACGATGACATAGTCGCCGCAGTCGACGTTCGGGGTGAAGTCGGGCTTGAGCTTGCCGCGCAGCAGGTTGGCGGCGATGACGGCGGTGCGGCCGAGGGGCTTATCCGCAGCGTCGAGGACGTACCACTTGCGCTGCACGTCTTCTTTTCTGACCAGAGTAGTCATGGTGTTTCCTCCAATATAGAAATTATATTTTGACAAATGAACCGATTGCGCATACAATAGAGACGGGCGCCCGGAAGGGACGCGCTCCTGCGCAGCCTGTTTTTTATACCATATTCAAAACGGAATGTCAAGCGTGTTTTTGGACAATTTTATTTTTCTCCGAAAGAACTCGCAAAATCTCCGTTTTACTCTTGAATACTCTCAAATACTCGAGTTCGATTTTTCACCGTTCTGCGGAGAAATCAGAAGCCGCGGCGGGATTATGCGCCGCAAAAAAGGAGACGGAACATATGCAAAAGCTGATGGGTCTTGTGCGGCGGTGCGCCGACGATTATCACATGCTCGAGCCGAACGACCGGGTCGCCGTCGGCGTTTCCGGCGGGAAGGACTCGCTGACGCTGCTGGTGCTGCTGGCGGCGCTTCGCGAGTATTACCCGCAGCCGTTCGAGCTGGCGGCCGTCACGGTCGACATGGGGCTGCCGGGGATGGATTTTTCGGGCGTGGCGGCGCTCTGTGAGCGGCTGAACGTGCCCTTTCACGTGGTCAAGACCGAGATCGGACCGATCATTTTCGACTATCGCAAGGAGAAAAATCCCTGCTCCATGTGCGCCAAGATGCGGCGCGGCGCGCTGAATCAGGAGCTGCTGCGGCTGGGCTTTTCCAAGGTCGCGCTGGGGCACCACTACGACGACGCGGTCGAGACGTTCCTGATGAGCCTGCTCTTCGAGGGGCGGCTGAGCTGCTTTCAGCCGGTGACCGTGCTCGACCGCACGGGCGTCACGCAGATCCGGCCGATGCTCTATCTGACCGAGGGCATGGTGCGCAATTTCGCCGCGCGTGAGGGGCTGCCGGTCGTGCACAACAACTGCCCCGCCGACAAGCACACCAAGCGCGAGGAGATCAAGCAGCTCATAGAGCAGCTCCAGCAGACCTATCCCGACCTGAAAACGAAGATCTTCGGCGCGATGCAGCGTCTGCCGCTGCCGGAATGGGGCGTGCAGCCGCACCGGCGAGTGAGCCGGAGCGCGCAGGAGCGGGCGGCTGCAGAGGGAAATCATCCGGAATTCCCCGATAAGGAATAAAAAACGCAAATTGCAAGAACAAGTTGAGCATTTCAGTGTTAGAAGGCTGCCAATCTGAC
>URLT01000137.1 GCA_900548795.1 uncultured Eubacteriales bacterium | reverse complement strand
GCGGCGCTCAGCGGGTCTTTTGCCCCAACTTATCGGTTTGAAAATCTTGAAATACACAAAGTATTCCTGCGATTTCCAAACCTCAATTTGGAAACAAAATCCCTCGCTGACCGCTCTTGCGATTGAATCAGAGCTTCCTTAGCGGTGGAAGGGATCCGGCAGCTTTTTCGGCTCCGGGTACGTCTCGCCGAGCGTGTCGACGCGGATGGACTTGATGACCTGATCGGTCTCGGGGCGGTCGTTGCGGTCGGTCTTGACCTTGCAGATGGCGTCGACGGCCTCGATGCCGCCGGTCAGCTTGCCGAAGGCGGCATACTGCTTGTCCAGATGCGGCGCATCCTGATGCATGATGAAGAACTGCGAGCCGCCGGAGTTCGGCGACGAGGCGCGCGCCATGGACAGCACGCCGCGCTTATGCTTCAGGGGATTGTCCACGCCGTTAAAAAGGAACTCGCCCTTGATGCAATAGCCGGGGCCACCCATGCCCGTTCCCTCGGGGCAGCCGCCCTGGATCATG
Source organism: uncultured Eubacteriales bacterium (assembly GCA_900548795.1). Taxonomy (GTDB): domain Bacteria; phylum Bacillota; class Clostridia; order Oscillospirales; family Oscillospiraceae; genus JAZOXB01. Next base: position 1,866 of record URLT01000137.1, on the reverse strand, counting down.
AAGCCGGGGATCACGCGGTGGAAGATCAGCCCGTCATAGAATCCGGAGTTTGCAAGGCTGATAAAATTATAAACGCTCTGCGGCGCGGTTTCCGGATAAAGCTCGGCGGTCATGACCGCGCCGTTTTCCATTTCGATGGTAGCGATCGGATGTTTCATCGGTGTGTCCTTTCTTTTATCGCGCGGTCGATCTGACGGCGCGCGTCTTTGTTTGCGGCGTCCTGCCGCTTGTCATACAGCTTTTTGCCCTTGCATAGGGCGATCTCGACCTTGACGCGGGAATTCTTCAAATAGACGGAGATCGGGATGATGGCGTAGCCGTCGAGCTTGACTTTCTGGAACAGGCGCATGATCTCGCGCTTGTGCATCAACAGGCGGCGCGGGCGAACGGGATCCTTGTTGAAAATATTGCCCTGCTCATAGGGGCTAACGTGCATCTGGCGAAGCCAAAGCTCGCCGTCCTTGACCTGACACCACGCGTCCTTTAGGTTCAGCGTGCCGAGACGGATGGATTTGACCTCCGTGCCAAACAGCTCGATGCCGGCCTCGAAGCGCCCCTCGACAAAATATTCGTGAAACGCCTTCTGGTTTTTCGCAATGATCTTGATGCCCTTGCTTTCCATTCTCTCACCACCTGTCAAATCTATTATATCACGTCTGTCAATGCCTCAGTCTCCGAAAACAAGCGCCCGCAGCGCGTCGACCGAGCGCAGATAGCACGAGCAGCTTTGGCGCATGAAATCGGCGATCTCCGGCTCGGTGTGCGACCAGCCGGCGCAGGCAAAGGGAACGTGCGCGGCCATGGCCATGTCGTAGCCGGTGCGCATGTCGTCGACCATCAGGAGCTCCTGCGGCCGAAGGGAGTACCGGCGCATAATGTCCTCGAGGGCAAAGGGCGAAGGCTTTCTCTGCTCGGGCGGAAGCTCGAAGGAATAGATCTGATCCGGCTCAAAGCCGAAATTCAGCCGATAGTCGCGCGTGATGTTCTCGACGCCGGAGTGTGACGAAACGCAGATCAGGCCGCCCTGCGCGCGGAAATCGTGCAACAGGGCACCCATGCCCTCATAGGCAGGGGGAATGTGCGTGCGGACATAGACCTTCCACGATTCAAATTGCTCCTGCGTCTCCTCCTCGGTCAGGTGCAGATAGTCGCGGCACATGCCGGTGAAGGTGCGGTCAAAGACCTCGACCATGAATTCATGGAAGGAGATAAGGCGGTCGGGATGATCCTGCTTGAGCTTTTCCACAAGCGCGGGATAGTTGACGGTCTCGGCACTGCGGACGACGGTGTCGTCGTGGTCGAGCACCAAACAGCGGTAGTGCATCGGTTTCTCCGTTTCTTTCTAAGGAACCTCTGATACTGATTCTTGGGAACCTCTGAATAAATCGGCTGCGGCGGTCAGCGGGTCTTTTGCCCCAACTTTTCGGTTTGAAAATCTTGAAATACGAAAAGGATTCCTGCAATTTCCAAACCTCAATTTGGAATAAAATCCCTAGCTGACCGCTCTTGCGATTTAATCAGAGGTTCCCGTGTGCTGCGCACACTCGCAGCGTGCGAATGCACGCTGCGCCTCTTATCATAACAGATTCCGCAGCAATTTGCAAGAGCCGGAATTCTTGACAAAGCGCCCCGCGGAACATATAATAAAGGGGAATGCTGCGGCAATTCCTCAGCAAATGCCGGCCTATCCGTTCGTCCGCAAGCATAAGCTGTTTCGGAGGGGATCGGCATGAAACGGATCATTGCATTTTATCTCATTGTCTGTCTGACGGCGGTTTGCGCGGCGTGGCTCTATGCCAAGACGCGTCCCGCGCAGGAGACGCTCGCGGTCGGAAGCGGTGTCCCGACCGTTGTTCTCGACGCCGG
>URLT01000136.1 GCA_900548795.1 uncultured Eubacteriales bacterium | reverse complement strand
CAGTTGGCTCAGCTCTGCCACCGAAGAAGAGAGCCGCAGCGACGATTTAGCGCGCAAAACACCCTCATCCCAGTTGTAGTAATCGACGCGCGCACCGCTCTCTTCATCGCTGCAAATAATGAGCAGTTCCTGCTTTCCGTCGCCGTCCATGTCAAGATTTGCATAGCGGGAATATCCCGTGATCAGCAGCGGCTCCGGCGTACCCGGACTAAGCGGATAAATGGACAGGCCCTGCACGTCCGAGCTGCTCTTATAGCCAACCAGGATCTCCTTCCACCCGTCGCCGTCCAAATCGGCGTAGTTCACGCTGTAGATCTGGTTGGAAGTTCCCTCGATAACGGCATAACGCTCGTAGTGATCGCCGGCCGCCTTAAAAATGTAGATCTTCATAGGCTTTTGGTCGTTCGCGCGGCGGAAAAACGCCACAGCCTCTTCCTCGCCGTCACCGTCTAAGTCGATCATCTGCACGCTTTGCAGATTGCTGCCAGAGGTGGGCGCGGCATACTCCGCGCCGCTTGAAAGCAGCGCGTCGATCTGTGATTCGAGCGACTCATACTCGCCCGAGAGCTTCGGCAGGCGGTAGAGCGACGCCTCGGGCTTGGTAAATACGCAGCCTGAAAGCACCAGCACCAGTGCGCTCAGTACAAGCGCCGCCATCGTTTTTCTCATGCCCATCACGCTCCTTTCGCTTCCGATGCCTATTCTGAATTATCATATCACGCAGCAAGCAAAAAAGGTAGTCCCTTTTATGAAAATCTCTTTAAAATAAAGGAGAGCAGCCTTCGCTGCTCTCCTTTTATTTTAAAACTTGTAAAGCACCGTTGCCACCTGTGCGCGCGTCATTGCGCCGTTCGGACGGAAGCTGCCGTCGCTGAAGCCCGTAATGATGCCCATCTCGCTCAGCGTGCTCACATACTCCGCCGCCCAGGGCTGAATGGACGCCTTGTCGGTAAACTTGAGTGCCGGCTGGGCGTAGCCCTTTTCGGTCAGGCGGCCGAGCATCGTCACCGCCTCCTGACGGCTCACATTGGCCGCAGGGTTGAAGTAGAGCTTTCCGGAATCATCGGAGCTGCCCTTGATGATGCCGAGGGCATACATCGTTTTCGCGCCGTCCAGTGCCCAGGGTGCGATCTGATTCACGTCGGCAAACGGGAGCTGAACGGAGGAAAGATCCACCGAAGCGCCAAGATAGCGGGAAAGCAGCACGGCAAACTCCTGACGGCTGATGTTCGTATCGGGCAGGAAATAGCCGTTGGAGCCGTTCGAAATACCGCTGCGCTTGAGGTACGCCACCGCGTCATTCGCCCAGTGCTCGTGCATGTCGGCAAAGGCGGGCATCGTGCTTGCCGTGCCGACGCTCACGCCTGCGCGGCTCAGGTTGCCGCTCGCATCACCCGCGACCACGCTCACGCGGTGCTGCGCACCGTCGGCAATGGGAAGCGCAATGCTCAGCGTGCCGTTCGCCTGATTGTAGGTATAGGAGGAATGGCTCTTGCCGTCAAAGCTCACGCGGACGGTCGGAACGGCTGCGCCGTCGGTATCGTCGCTCACGCTGCCCGTTACGCTGTTGCTCGCAGCATCGTAGCGGAGCGTGATCTTCGGTGCGGTCGTGTCGGCCAGACCGCCGTAGGAAAGCACGAGCTGATCAAGGTAGATCGCGCTGATGAGATCGCTCACGGAGGATACCGTCATGCCCGTGATGCTCGACGCCGTGCCGAGGTTCACCGTCAGCAGCTTCCAGCCGGAAAAATTCAGTGCGCCGACATTTACATATCCGGTATCCGTCACCAGAGCGAGCTGTGCGCCGCTGTTGTCACCATAGACCCAGAAATTGAGCTGGTCATAGTTCGAAGGTACGGCATACTGCATGCCGATGTAGGCATCTCCGCCGCTGCCAGTCGCATAGTCGAGGCGTGCCGAAGCAAAGCCGTTATGAACGCGGCTCATGTCGTTATTATAGGAGAGCATCGCGCGTGTGCCGGTCATGGCGGCAAGGTCTCAAAGCCGTCGAGCGTGCGCAGGGCGCGCGCCGTCACCGTCACAGGGATCGTGACCGAAACACGGCCGAGGCTCACCGTCACGCTGCCGCTGCCGACATTGCCGGAGGCCGTGAACACACCGTTCTCAATCGTACCGACATTGCCCTGCACCGTCCAGACAAAGCCTCTGTGATCGCCCAGCACCGGCAGGTGACGATACATCGCCGCAGCGGAAAGCTCCGCCTTATCCCCCGCGCTCAGCGTGATGGTGCTCACGGCCTTGCCATTCTGCTGCACGCTGATGCTGTCGGGCTGCGTCACGACCTCGATCTCAAGCTCGGCGCTTGCGCCGCCTGCGCTCGCGCGTACCGTCACCGTGCCGGAATCGGGTGCGGTCAGCACGTCATCTTCGATCGTGCCCCGGTCGGCGCGCAGCGTTACGTCGCG
>URLT01000135.1 GCA_900548795.1 uncultured Eubacteriales bacterium | reverse complement strand
TCAACCACGGCCTGCGGGGGGAGACAGCCGACCGGGACGAGGCCTTCGTCCGGGCGCTCTGCGCCGCGCGCGGCGTTGCGCTCACGGTCGGCAGGGGAGACGTCGCCGCCGAGGCCGCGCGGACGCGCCGCTCCGTCGAGCTGACGGCCAGAGATATGCGCTACGCCTTTTTGCTGGGGCTGGACTGCGACCGCGTCGCCACCGCGCACCACGCCGGGGACAACGCCGAGACGGTGCTGCTGCATCTGCTTCGCGGAAGCGGCCTGCGCGGCCTGAGCGGCATCCCGCCGGCCAACGGACGCATTGTCCGGCCGCTGCTGCCGTTCACGCATGAACGGCTGTGCGCCTATCTGCGCGAGAACGGCGTCGCGTGGGTCGAGGACTCGACGAACGACGCCGACGACTGCCGCCGCAACCGCCTGCGCCACGAGGTGCTGCCGCTGCTGCTGCGCGAAAATCCCCGCCTTCTGCGGCAGCTCACGCAGCAGAGCGCGCTGCTGCGCGCCGAGGACGCGTTTCTCGACCGTCAGGCGCAGAGCCTGCTCGACGGGGCGCGCACGCCGTCCGGCGGCTGCGACTGCCGAACACTGCTGCAGGCCGACGAGGTGCTGCAAAGGCGCGCGCTGCGGCTGCTTTTGCGTCAGGCGCTTCCGCAGGACGCCTCCGCGCGGCACATCGAGGCCGTGCAGCGGCTGCTGCGCGCAGCGTCGCCCTCGGCCGCCGTGAGCCTTCCGCACGGCGTGGTCGCCGCGCGGCGCTACGGGGAACTCGTTGTTACAGGACGAACGCCGGACGGCTTTGAGCCAATTCCGCTAAAAATCAACGGAGAAACCGTCCTTCCTGCATCGGGATGGAAAATTTTCACCGAAATCGTAAAAAATTATCGGGAAACCGGAAATACCCCTTTCCAATTTGCCGTAAAATATGATATGATAGGCAAAAGCAGTTGGCTCGTCCGTTCGCGAAGACCGGGCGACCGGCTTCGGCGCGCCGGCGGCAGCAAGTCCCTCAAGGAGCTGTTCATCGACCGCAAGATCCCGCGCGCAGACAGGGCGCTGCTGCCTGTCTTTGTCTCCAACGGCGAGATCCTGGCCGTGGCCGGGCTCGGCGTCAGCAGCGACCATCAGCCGCAGGCAGGAACGCCTGCCTTATTGATTCAAATCGAGAAAGAGAGGATGTAACATGCTTCAAGACATTGAGCGCGTACTCGTATCCGAGGAGGAGCTCCAAAAGCGAATCGGCGAGCTGGGACAGCAGCTCGCAAAGGACTACGACGGCAAGGATCCGATTTTTGTCGGAGTCCTCAAGGGCGTCGTGAATTTCTTTACGGATATGGTACGCGCGACTCCGATCCGCTGCCAGTATGAGTTTATGGCTGTCTCTTCCTATGGCGGCGGCACGTCCACAAGCGGCCACGTGAAACTGCAGAAGGACGTTTCCTGCAGCATCAAGGGCCGCCATGTCGTGATTCTTGAAGACATCTTAGATACCGGCTTGACGCTGAAATACGTCACCGAGCACCTGCTGGCCATGGAGCCGGCCTCCCTGAAGATCTGCACCATGCTCGACAAGCCCGAGCGCCGCAAGGTCGACATCTACGCCGATTACATCGGCTTCACCATCCCCAACGAGTTCGTCGTGGGCTTCGGCCTGGACTATCAGGAGTTTTATCGCAATCTGCCGTTCATCGGCGTCCTGAAGCCGGAGGTCTATTCCAAATAAAGGAGTAAGGATTTGAAAAAATCTCCGAAAATTCTGAGCATTTTGACCTATGTGCTCCTGCTGGCCTGCCTGCTGTTTCTTGCCGTTGAGCTGTTTCAGGGCGACCGCGCCGAGCAGATCTCCTATTCGCAGGTGCGCACGCTGTTTCTGGAGAAAAAGGTCGAGTCCTTCAACTGGAAAAACGGCGTCCTGACCCTCGAGCTGCGCAAGGCAGACGAGCAGGGCAACCGCGTCGTTGAGCACGAGCTGGCCGACCTGGACATGTTCCGCGAAGACCTCGGCCAGACGATCCGCCAGCAGCAGAAGGAGGGCATTCTCAAGGAATACAACTTCGAGCCGGTGCGCGGCACCCCGTGGTATCTGCAGATCCTGCCCTATGCGGCGCTCTCCGTCCTTCTGGTCGTGCTGCTCTATCTTCTGCTCATGCGCGCGAACAACGCCGGAGCCGGCGCAGGCGCCAAGTTCGGCCGCGCCAACATCCACCTCGGGACGGGCGGGCGCAAGGTCAGCTTCGACGACGTCGCCGGCGCGGACGAGGAGAAGGAGGAGCTGCGCGAGATCGTTGATTACCTGCGCAGCCCCGAGAAATACCGCACCCTCGGCGCGAAGATCCCCAAGGGCGTGCTGCTCGTCGGCCCTCCGGGCACCGGAAAAACGCTGCTTGCGCGCGCCGTCGCCGGGGAGGCAAGCGTGCAGTTCCTGTCGATCTCCGGCTCGGACTTTGTCGAGCTTTACGTCGGCGTGGGCGCCAGCCGCGTCCGCGACCTGTTCGAGCAGGCCAAGAAAACCGCTCCGTCGATCATTTTCATCGACGAGATCGACGCCGTCGGCCGCCAGAGAGGCGCAGGCCTCGGCGGCGGGCACGACGAGCGCGAGCAGACGCTCAATCAGCTCCTCGTCGAGATGGACGGCTTCGGGAGCAATGAGGGCGTGATCGTCATGGCGGC
>URLT01000134.1 GCA_900548795.1 uncultured Eubacteriales bacterium | reverse complement strand
TCAATTGCTCAAGGTGTTTGTTCATGTTTCTCGTTGTTTAATTTACAAGGTACATGCCGCTGTGCGGTCTTGCCGTTTCGCTCCGTCATTGAGGCGAGCCTCTCGGTTGCGGAACAGCTTGATTATTATATCACACGGTTTTCGCTTTGTCAAGAAGTTTTTCGACTTTTTTCTGTCTTTTTTTCTTGACTTCGGCGTTTCCCCAACGCGCTTGAATATTATATCCAACAAAGTCCCATTTGTCAACACTTTTTTCAATTTTTTCATATTATTTTTGAAATCCCCTAATTAGTTCTGCTAATGGCACCAAGCCCCAAAATATAGTGGCTCCAACCGCAAAGCAGGCCGTCGGAAGCAGCGGCGCAAGAGCGAAGCCGCCCAAGCCGCCGAGCAGGCCGCAGAGCCCCGCGTGCGCGGACAGCCGGGGCGCCGCCCGCTGCATTTGCCGCGCCGAGACGGCGCACAGCAGCCCCAACAGCGCGAAGCCACCGACCGTCAGCGCAGCCGAAACGAGCGGCTCGACGTGCTCCATCACGCCCATCAGGCTTCCGCTCTTCATCGCCTCGTAGAAGGCAAACGGCGTCGCGGCCGCGACCTGCGGCGAAAGGCAGCCGGCGGCGGTCAGCGCGCAGAGCGTCGCCAGCAGGACGTTCGCGCCCGCCCAGATCGCCTCGTGCCCGCTCTGCCGATGCGCCGGACGCAGGGCGCGGCGGTTCCTGCAGCGCGGGGACACGGCGCGCGGCGCTGCACCCGGATGCACCACGCGCGGCGCATCGGGACGCAGGGACAGGGAGGCAAGGGGCAGCAGGGCATAGGGCAGGACGCTCCAGTCCGGCTGCACGCGCGGTCGTAGCCACGCGGCATGCACCGTCGGAAGGGTAAAGAGCAGAAGCAGCCCAAACAGCCCCGCAAGCAGCAAACAGCAGACCGCCCCGGTGCGCATCAGCACCTGTTCGCCGCGCGCGGACGCATAGACGGCCAGCAGCAGGAGCAGCAAACCGACGGCCAGACTCTCCTGCTGCGGAAAGCTCGCGCAGAGCCGTCTTGCCGCCGCGCCGAGCGCAAGAAGTGTCCAGACGAGGCCGAGCGCGTCGAGCCATCGCGACGGACGCGCCGCCCGCCGCCGACACAGCAGGAGCAGCCCGCCGGACAGCGCCGACGCGGCAAGCGTCCAGAGCCATCCGGCGCGCGGCAGCAGCAGCGCGGCCGGAACGCTCCCGGCGCAAAAGGTCAGCGCGCGCACGCGCCGCGCGGCGACGGCAGATCGTGGATGCATCGTAAAACTTCCCCTTTCCGATTGACAAGCCCGCAGAATTATACTATATTATATATAGTATCTCACCGAAACCGCCCCGCATACGGAGGAACCGGATATGAAGCGAAAAATTCTTGCGCTGCTGCTGGCAGCGGCGCTGCTGGCGGGTCTTGTGCCGTCGGCGGCGGCCGACGCACCGACTCTGCAATTCGACACGACCCATCTGCGGATCGATCTTGCGACAAGCCCCTACGCCTCGGTCAACGTGACCGTCCGCGGCGTCTCGACGGCCTACCGGCTGGAGGTGCGCAGCGACGTCGCGGGGCTGGCCGCGCACTGGGTCAACGCCTACATGACTGACGGCCGCAACACGCTGCGGCTGCGCGCCGATCAGGTCGGCAGCGGTCTGCTGGAGTTTCGTCTGTTTTCCAACCGCGAGGCGCTCCTGCTCACGCAGACCCTCCGCGTCGACGTGACCGACAGCACGCCGCGCATTGCGGCAGAGGCGCTCTCGGTCAACCTGACGCCCGGCGCGAGCCGTTCCGTCGGTCTGACGGTCTCCGGGCAGCTTGCGGACTATGAGCTGCAATGCACCGCGCTGACCGACTGCGTCGCCGCAGAGCTTGACGGCAGCGCGCTCCGGCTGACCGCGCAGGCACTCGGCCACGGCTTCGTGCGCGTCCGCCTCGCAGACCGGCGCGGCGGGCAGACGCTGGCCGAATGCGCCGTGCTGGTCAACGTGAACGAAACGCAGGCCGCGCCCTGCCCCGGCGGCGAGGAATGCGCCTCGGCGGCGTTCACCGACGTGCCCGAGCCGTCGCACTGGGCGCACGGCGGCATAGACTTTGTTCTGCGCGCGGGGCTGTTCAACGGCACGGGCGCGCAGACCTTCGAGCCGGACGGCAGCATGACACGCGGGATGCTCGTAACGGTGCTCTGGCGGCTGGCCGGCAAGCCGGAGGCCGAGGGCGCGCTGCCCTTCGCGGACGTGCACGCCGACGCCTACTACGCCGCGCCCGTCCTCTGGGCGGCGCAGGCCGGCGTGGTCAACGGCGTCGACGCGACGCATTTCGAGCCGGACGGGCACGTGACGCGCGAGCAGATCGCGACGATCCTGTTCCGGTATGCCGGGAAATTCGGCTATGACACGTCTGCGCGGCTGGAGGGTCTGGAGCTGTTTTTTGACGAGGGCTATGTCTCCGACTATGCACTTGCGCCCATGCGCTGGGCAACGGCAGCCGGGCTGATCGGCGGCTCGGCGGAAAACGGGCAGCTGCTGCTCGACCCGGCCGGGAGCGCGACCCGCGCGCAGGTCGCGACGATCCTCGCGCGCTTCGTGCGGAATCTCATGCCGACGGAGGGCTAATCGAAGGAACCTCTGATTCAATCGCAAGAGCGGTCAGCGAGGGATTTTGTTTCCAAAT
>URLT01000133.1 GCA_900548795.1 uncultured Eubacteriales bacterium | reverse complement strand
CCGCCGAGGCCATTGCAAGACAGGCCGGACTGGACGAGGTTGTGGCCGACGTTTTGCCGGATGGCAAGGAGGCCGTTGTGCGCGAGCTGCAAAAGACCGGGTCGGTATGCATGGTCGGAGACGGCGTAAACGACGCGCCGGCACTGATGCGTGCCGACGTAGGTCTGGCGATCGGCGCGGGCACCGACGTGGCCATCGACGCGGCCGACGTGGTGCTGATGAACAGCCGCCTGTCCGACGTGGCGACCGCCGTTCGGCTGAGCCGCGCGACCCTGCGCAACATCCGCGAAAATCTGTTCTGGGCGTTCTTTTATAACTGCCTCGGCATCCCGCTGGCCGCCGGCGCCTTTGTTGCGCTGCTGGGGTGGGAGCTCGACCCGATGTTCGGTGCGGCAGCGATGAGCCTTTCGAGCTTCTGCGTCGTGACCAATGCGCTGAGGCTGAACCTGTTTGACCGAAAAAAATCGAAAAAACCAACGAAAATTGACAATAAGGAGAAACAAACCATGAAAAAAACGATGAAGATCGAGGGAATGATGTGCGGCCACTGCGAAGCGGCGGTCAAAAAGGCGCTCGAGGCGCTCGCACAGGTCGAAAGCGCGCAGGTCAGCCATGTCGACGGCACCGCCGTTGTCACTCTGCGCGAGCCGGTCTCCGACGACGTGCTGCGCCAAGCCGTCGAGGCGAAGGATTACACCGTCGTCTCCGTTTGCTGAGCGTTCCCCAAAATTCGCATTCTGCGCAGGGCGCCGCCGCATTGACAAGCGGCGGCGTCTTTGCTATACTAAAGAAAACCACAGAGGGGGACGCGCAATGAAAACAGATATTGAAATCGCACAGCAGACACCCATGCTCCCAATCGCGCAGATCGCGCGGATGGCCGGCGTCGACGAGGACGCGCTGGAGCCTTACGGGAAATATAAGGCCAAGCTCGACCCCGCAGCCGTCGGCGCGGGGCGTCCGGAGGGAAGGCTGATCCTTGTCACGGCGATCAACCCGACCCCTGCCGGGGAGGGCAAGACCACCACGACCGTCGGCCTTGCCGACGCACTGCGGCTTTTGGGAAAGAACGCCATGGTCGCGCTGCGCGAGCCGTCGCTCGGGCCGGTCTTCGGCATCAAGGGGGGCGCGGCCGGAGGCGGCTACGCGCAGGTCGTGCCGATGGAGGACATCAACCTGCACTTCACCGGGGATTTCCACGCGATCGGCGCGGCCAACAACCTGCTGGCCGCCATGCTTGACAATCACATCTATCAGGGCAACCGCCTGAACATCGATCCGCGCCGCGTCGTCTGGAGACGCTGCGTGGACATGAACGACCGGCAGCTCCGCTTCGTCACCGACGGGCTCGGCGGCCGCGTCAACGGCGTGCCGCGCGAGGACGGCTTCGACATCACCGTCGCCTCGGAGGTCATGGCGGTGCTCTGCCTTGCCACGGATCCGGCCGATCTCAAGGAGCGGCTTTCCCGGCTCGTTGTGGCCTATACCTATGACGAAAAACCCGTCACGGCCGGGGATCTCAACGCGCAGGGCGCGATGGCTGCGCTTTTGAAGGACGCGCTCAAGCCCAACCTTGTTCAGACGCTGGCGCATACGCCCGCGCTCGTGCACGGCGGACCGTTTGCCAACATCGCCCACGGCTGCAACTCCGTCGCGGCCACGCGCATGGCGCTTCGTCTGGCGGATTACACCGTCACGGAGGCCGGCTTCGGCGCCGATCTGGGCGCGGAGAAATTTTTCGACATCAAGTGCCGTATGGCAGGGCTGCGCCCGGACTGCGTCGTGCTCGTTGCGACGGTGCGCGCGCTGAAATACAACGGCGGCGTGCCGAAGGCCGAGCTTGGAGCGGAAAATCTCGAGGCGCTGGCGCGCGGTCTGCCGAATCTGCTGCGCCATGCGGAAAATATCACGCAGGTGTTCGGCCTGCCCTGCGTCGTGGCGCTCAACCGCTTCCCGCAGGATACCGAGGCCGAGCTGGCGCTCGTGCGCGAGCGCTGCCATGCGCTTGGCGTGCGCGTCGCCCTCTCGGAGGTCTGGGCAAGGGGCGCCGAGGGCGGCCGCGCGCTGGCCGAGGAGGTGCTGCGCCTGTGCCGGATGCCGAACGAATTCCGCTTTGCCTATGACGCTGCGCTGCCCATCGGCGAGAAGATCGCTGCGATCGTGCGGCGAGTTTATCACGGCCGCGACGTTGCCTACACGAAAAATGCCGAAAAGCAGATCCGGATGCTGACCGAGCTGGGCTACGGCGGCCTGCCGGTCTGCATGGCCAAAACGCAGTATTCCTTCACGGACGATCCGTCGCTGCTCGGCGCGCCGGAGGACTTCACCGTGACCGTGCGAAACGTCAAGGTCGCGGCGGGCGCGGGCTTCCTCGTCGCCCTGACCGGGGACATCATGACCATGCCGGGGCTGCCGAAAAGCCCGGCTGCCGAGCGCATCGACGTCGACGCCGACGGGAGAATCACGGGGCTGTTCTGAGCCGGGGAGGGAGCATGGATATGGATTATCGCGAATTTACGCAGGCGCTGGCCTCCTCCGCCCCAACGCCGGGCGGAGGGGGCGCGGCGGCGCTGGTCGGCGCAGTCGGCGCTGCGCTGGGGCATATGGTCGGCGCGCTGACGGTCGGAAAGAAAAAATACGCCGCCGTCGAGGCGGAGCTGACGGCCTGCATGGCGCGCATCGACGCGCTGCGTCTGCGGCTTTTGGAGCTGGTGCAGCGCGACGCGGACTGCTTTGCGCCGCTGGCGGCGGCCTACGGCATGGCGAGGGACGACCCGG
>URLT01000132.1 GCA_900548795.1 uncultured Eubacteriales bacterium | reverse complement strand
CAAAGTATTCCTGCGATTTCCAAACCTCCATTTGGAACAAAATCCCTCGCTGACCGCTCTTGCGATTTAATCAGAGCTTCCCTAAGGAAAAGAGCTTGTTTGAATCATGATTGAATACGTTGACATTGACCATGCGCAGGAGCTTGACGAGTTTGTTCGTCAGCATGAATATGCGCATTTTATGCAGACCTCGCTCTGGGGGCGCGTGAAAAAGGATTGGGGCTGGCACGGGCTGATCTGCCGCGGGGATGACGGCGCGATTCGCGGCACAATGGCGCTTCTGGAGCATAAGGTGCATTTTTTCAAGACCAGCCTGCTCTATGCGCCGCGCGGGCCGATCTTCACGCTGGGCGACTACGCGACCTTTGAGGCGCTGATCGACGCCGCCAAGGCGCTGGCCAAGAAGCTCGGCGCCTATGTGTTCCGCTTTGACCCCCGGATCGAGGAGCAGAACACGGAGTTTTCCGAAAAGGCCAAAAGCCTCGGCTTCTCGCAGGATATGGCCTCGGATTATTCCTTGTTCCAGCCCCGCATGTGCTATGTGACCGATCTGAATGGCCTGAGCAAGGACGAGCTGCTGGCCAAATATCGCCGCTCCACGCGCTATAACGTCCGCCTTGCCGAGCGCCGCGGCGTGACCGTGCGCGTCGGCACGACGGACGATCTGCCGGAATTTCACCGCATGATGAAAATCACGGCCGCGAAGGATCATTTTGAGGCGCGTCCTTATCAATATTTTGTGGATTTCCTGACCGGATTGGGCGACGCCGCGCGGCTTTACATCGCCGAGAAGGACGGAAAAGCCGTTGCCGCAACGATCTCGACGGAATACGGCAACCGCATGTGGCATATGTACGGCTGCTCGGACACGGCCTGTCTGTCCGATCGACCGAACGAGCTGCTGCAATGGGCGATGCAGTCCCACGCGATCGACGCCGGGATCCGCTATTTTGACTATCGCGGCGTCGAGGGCTACCCGGTCGAGGAGAACCCGAAGTACGGGCTGCATGACTATAAGCAGGGCTTCGGCGCGGAGTTCCACTCCTATGTCGGTCAGTTTGACACGACCATCCGTCCGGCGATGAAAAAGCTTGTCCTGACGCTTCAAAAATACTACCGCAGATAAAAAAAGCGCGGAACCGAGATCGATCGGTTCCGCGCCGTGCTTTATCAGCGGCTTCTTATACTAGGGAACCTTGAATATTTTAATCAAGGATCCGTATTAGTGGCGGCGTCTGCGTCGAGACGGCCGAAGTCCGCTTGCAGCCTTGCGCAGATCGTGTTTTTTCATTTGATTGTCAAAAATCAGCCGGAAGAAATACATCAGCGTCGGGCAGGCGAGCACCAGAACGATCAGCGTCAGCAGACACGGCGTGTGGATCGCCTGCACCTCAAAAAAGGAGGGCATCACCGTCAGCGCGCCGACCATAAGCGCCAGCATCACGGCGAACACTGCGATGCGCAGCTTGGTGAAGGGCTGCGAGACATAAAACAGGGTCATAAAGCCGACGGATGCAACGATCCACATGGCCATCGTGCTCAGATCCTCCGGGCAGCGGAACATATCGCTCAGGAAGGCCGCCAGCAGCACGAGAATGATATTCGTCAGGCCGCCGGGCATCGCCTTGCGGATGACGTTGCGCAGGAAGCGCCCGTGCACCTTGGCGTAGTTCGGCTCGAGCGCAAGGAAGAACGACGGAATGCCGATCGTCAGCGCGCTGATGAGCGACATTTGGATGGCCTGAAGCGGGAAGGGGAAGCCGACAAAGAGCAGCACGAGTGTGAAGACCAGCGAGAAGATGTTTTTCACAAGGAAAAGGGAGGCGGCGCGCTGGATGTTGTTGATGACGCGGCGTCCCTCGGCCACGATGCCGGGCATCGCGCCGAATTGCGAGTCGGTCAGAACGATCTGCGCCACCTGCGAGGCGGCCTGACTGCCGGAGGCCATGGCGATGCCGCAGTTTGCGTCCTTGAGCGCAAGCACGTCGTTGACGCCGTCACCGGTCATGGCTACAACGTGCCCTGCCTTCTGGAAGGCGCGCACGAGCTTGCGCTTCTGCTCGGGCGTCACGCGGCCGAAGACGGTGTAGCGCTGCACGGCGGCATCAAAGTCCTGCTCGGTGCGCAGCGTCGTGGCGTCAACAAAGCGGTCGGCGTTTTCAATGCAGGCGCGTGCGGCGACCTCAGAGACCGTGACGGGGTTATCGCCGGAGATCACGCATACCTTCACGCCCTGCTGGGCAAAATACTTAAAGGTGTCCGGCGCGTCGGGGCGCACGAGGTTGTTCAGATAGATCAGCGCGATCGGCGTGACGGAAGCGCTGTCGAGCGTCGGCTCGAGCGGCCGCTCATAGCTTGCCAGCAGCAGCACGCGGCAGCCCCGCGCCGACCACGGCTCGGCGCTCTGACGGATGGTTTCGTAGCGCGCGCCCATGATGAACTCCGGCGCCCCGATCACATAGCGCCCGTTTTCGCCGAAATCCGCGCCCGACCACTTGGTCGACGAGGAGAAGGGAACGCGCTTTTCGGCCGGCCAGACGTTTCGCCCGGCGAACTGCTCGGCCATGGCGCGGGCAGTGTCATTTTCCGCCTCCTCGCCGGTGTAAAAGGCCGAGAGGATGTTTTCAATGTCCTGATAGGAGAAGCGCTCGGTTTGCAGCGGATAGAGGTCGGCGACCTCCATGGTCGGCTCGGTGATCGTGCCGGTCTTGTCCACGCAGAGCACGTCGACATGCGCGAGCGTTTCAATGCAGTTCATGTCCTGCACGAGCACGCGGCTCTTGGTGAGCTTCAGGCAGCTCACGGCAATGGCAACACTGGTCAGAAGATACAGCCCCTCCGGAATCATGCCGATCAGCGCGGCGACCGTCGCCTCAATGGAGTCCCTGAGCGGCAGG
>URLT01000131.1 GCA_900548795.1 uncultured Eubacteriales bacterium | reverse complement strand
GCCGCCGCTGGAAATGATGCAGGTCTGCTGCGAGGCGCTGACGCAGATCGCGGTTTTTGCCGAGAAGGGGAGCCGCCTTGCTGTCTCGGACGCGGGCTGCGCCGCGGCCTGCTGCCGCGCTGCGCTGGAGAGCGCCGCGCTGAACGTTTTCATCAACACCAAGTCGCTTGGCGACCGTGCGGCGGCTTCGTCGCTCAACGACCGCGCCGAGGCGCTGCTCCGTCAGGGCGTGCCGCTGGCCGAGCGGATCTACGCCGCCGTGCGGCAAAATTTCTGAGCATCGGAGGAAGCATATGGCAAAATTGCTATCGGGGAAGCCCGTTGCCGAGGCGCTGAGCGCGTCGCTGCGGGAACGCGCCGCCCGCCTGCGCGAGCGCGGCGTGACGCCGACGCTTGCGCTCTTGCGCATCGGCGCGCGAGAGGACGACCTTGCCTATGAGCGAGGGCTGGTCGGGCGTGCGGCGTCGGTCGGCGTGGAGGTGCGCCGGGTGCTCCTGCCCGCCGAGAGCGGGGAGGCGTCGGTTCGCGCGGCGCTCGAGGCGCTCAATGCGGACGAAACGGTGCACGGTGTGCTGGTTTTCCGGCCGTTTCCGGCGCATCTGCGCCCGTCGGAGGACGCGTTGTGCGCGCTTCTCGCGCCGGAGAAGGACGTCGACGGCATGACCCCGGCATCTATGGCCGGACTTTACAGCGGAAGCGGAGCGGGCTTTGCGCCCTGCACGGCGGAGGCCTGCATGGAGCTTCTGCGGTTTTATGACTATGACTGCGCGGGCAAGCACGCCGTGGTGATCGGACGCAGTCTCGTGATCGGCAAGCCCGTGGCGCTGCTGCTTCTGGCGCAGAACGCGACCGTGACCGTCTGCCACACGCGCACGCGTGAGCTTGCGGCGCTGAGCCGTCAGGCCGATCTGATCGTCACGGCGGCGGGAAGTCCCGGCTCTCTGACGGCCGCGCATTGCAGCGCGGGGCAGACGGTGCTCGACGTTTCGGTCAACCTCGACGAGCGGACGCAGAAGCTCTGCGGCGACGCGGAGCCGGAAGCCGTGGCGCAGAGGGTCGAGGCCATCACGCCCGTGCCCGGTGGGGTCGGCGCCGTGACGTCCGCGGTGCTTATGGCGCATGTGCTGCGCGCAGCGGAAAAGACCGGGCGGGAATTTTTGACGCCGTCTTGACATTTTGAAGTTCTTGTGGCATCATAATATCAAGGAGCCTCTGGATCGATCTCATTGGCCGAGCAGCGGAGCCGGTTATCGACCCGTGCGGGTTCAAAAGCGGGAAGCCTTGCCAGCCTCCTCCGTTTTTGAAGCGTCCGCTCGGAGAGAATCGTCATTGTCGATCGGAGCAGAGCTTCCTTACGAAACGGAAGGAGGTGGCTTTCTATGCCTCAAATGGAATGGGTCTGGGTGGCTGCGCTGTCCGTCTTTGCAATTGCCGAGGGCTGCACGCGGTCGCTTGTGTCCGTCTGGTTCATCGGCGGCTCGGTCGCCGCGCTGATCGCAACGCTCTGCGGCGCGCCGATCTGGATGCAGCTTGCGCTGTTTTTGGCGGTCTCGGCGCTGCTCCTGCTGCTGCTGCGCCCTCTGAGCAAAAAGCTCCTGCATCCGAAAGCAACGACGACCAACGCACAGAGCAACGTCGGCAAAACCGTCCTCGTCATCGAGCCGATCGATAATCTGCGCCAGACCGGCGCGGTGCGCGTCGGCGGCGTGGAGTGGTCGGCCAGAAGCGCAGACGGCAGGAACATCGCGGCCGAGACACCGGTGCGCATCGACAAGGTCGAGGGCGCAAAGGTGCTGGTCTCGGCGGTTCAATCGAAGGGAGAAAAGTAAAGTGACACAATACATCATCATCGGCGCGGTCGTTCTGATCGTGCTCATCATTCTCATTAAAAACATCTGCATCGTTCAGCAGTCCCGCGCGTTTGTCATTGAGCGCCTCGGCGCGTTCTCGGCAGTCTGGGAGGTCGGCATCCATTTCAAGGTGCCCTTTATCGAGCGCATCGCCCGCAAGGTCAGCCTTAAGGAGCAGGTGCTCGACTATCCGCCCCAGCCGGTCATCACGAAGGACAACGTCACAATGCAGATCGACACGGTCGTTTACTTCCAGATCACCGACCCGAAGCTCTATACCTACGGCGTGGAGCACCCCATGATGGCCATGGAGACCCTGACGGCCACCACGCTGCGCAACATCATCGGCGATTTGGAGCTGGATCAGACGCTCACCAGCCGCGACGTCATCAACACGCGGATGCGCGCAATCCTGGACGAGGCCACCGACCCGTGGGGCATCAAGGTCACGCGCGTCGAGCTCAAGAACATCCTGCCCCCGCAGGACATTCAGAATTCCATGGAAAAGCAGATGAAGGCCGAGCGCGACCGCCGTCAGGCGATCCTTCAGGCCGAGGGCACGAAGCATTCGCAGATCTTGGTCGCCGAGGGCGAGAAGGAGTCCGCCATTCTCCGCGCCGACGCCGAGAAGCAGGCCGCGATCCTGCGCGCCGAGGGTCAGGCGGAGGCCATCCGCGCCGTGCAGAAGGCGACGGCCGAGGCTGTGAAGATGCTGAACGACGCCTGCCCCAACGATCAGGTCATCAAGCTCAAGGCGCTTGAAACGATGCAGAAGGTCGCTGACGGTCAGGCAACGAAGATCATCATTCCCTCCGAGCTGCAGGGCTTGGCCGGTCTGGCCAGCGGTCTGGTCGAAGCGGTGAAGGAAACAAAATAACACGGATTCTTGATTAAACAATTTAATCAAGGGAGCCTCTGAATCAATCGGCAGCGGCGCTCAGCGGGTCTTTTGCCCCAACTTTTCGGTTTGAAAATCTTGAAATACACAAAGTATTCCTGCAATTTCCAAACCTCAATTTGGAACAAAATCCCTCGCTGACCACTCTTGCGATTGAATCAGAGCTTCCCT
>URLT01000130.1 GCA_900548795.1 uncultured Eubacteriales bacterium | reverse complement strand
GTGGCCATGCGACCCATGCAGCGCACGTCCTGCTCGTTGAAGCAGATGGCCATGCCGCCGCGCGTCGCCAGCAGGACGTTGTCCTCGCCGGTGGTCTTGAAGACGGCGATCAGCTCGTCGCCCTCGTCGATCGTCAGCACGCGGATGCCGGCCTTGCGGGCGGTGTAGATGTCGGAAAGCTGCATCCGCTTGACCGTGCCGCCGCGCGTGACCATCATCAGATACTCCGTCTCGGAGAATTCGCGCGTCAGCAGCATCGCCGTGACCGTCTCGCCCTGCTCGAGCGGCAGGACGTTGACGATGTTCGTGCCGCGCGCGGCGCGCCCGGCCTCGGGGATCAGATAGCCCTTGCGGCGGTGCACGCGGCCGAGATTCGTGAAGAACAGCAGATAGTCATGCGTCGAGGCAATGAACAGATTTTTGACAAAATCCTCCTCCTTGAGGTTCTGGCCGTTCACGCCGCGGCCGCCGCGCCGCTGGGCGCGGTAGGTGTCGACCGGCAGGCGCTTGATGTAGCCCGCGTTCGACAGCGTGAAGCAGCACGTCTCCTCCTCGATGAGATCCTCGTCGTCGATCTCGTCCTCGACCTCCTGAATTTCGGTCAGGCGGCCGTCGCCGTATTTGTCGCGGATGGCCGTCAGCTCGTCCTTGACGATCTGCTTGACCAGATTCATGTCGCCGAGCACCTGCAAATAATAGGCGATCTTCTTCTCCAGCTCGGCATATTCGGCCTTGAGCTTGTCCTCCTCAAGACCCTGCAGGCGCTTGAGCTGCATGTCCAAAATGGCCTGCGCCTGGATCTCGCTGAGGCTGAAGCGCTCCATCAGGCGCTCCTTTGCGTCGTCATATGCGCTGCGGATGATGCGAATGACCTCGTCGATGTTGGCCTGCGCGATCAGCAGACCCTCGAGCAGATGCGCGCGCTCCTGCGCCTTTTTCAGGTCGAATTTCGTGCGCCGGATGACCACGTCCTCCTGATGCGCCAGATATTCGTCCAGAATTTCGCGCAGATTCAGCACCTTCGGCTGGCTCTGGTTCTTCACGAGCGCCAGCATATTGGCCGAGAACGTCGTTTGAAGCGACGTCTGCGCGAACAGGCGGTTGAGCACGACCTGCGCGTTGGCCTCGCGCTTCAGCTCGATGACGATGCGCATACCGTTGCGGTCGGATTCGTCGCGGATGTCGGAGATGCCCTCGAGCCGCTTTTCGTTGACCTGATCGGCCATGCTCTTGATGAGCATCCGCTTGTTGACCTGATAGGGGATCTCCGTGACGATGATGCGCTGGCGGTTCTGGCCGAATTCCTCGATCTCGGTGCGGGCGCGCATGGTGATGCGCCCCTTGCCGGTGGCGTACATGCTGCGGATGCCCGCGCGGCCGAGGATCAGCCCCTTCGTCGGGAAGTCCGGCCCCTGAATGTGCTCCATGAGGTCGTAGACCGTGGCCTCGGGATTGTCCAGCACGCAGAGGCAGGCGTTGATGACCTCCGTCAGGTTGTGCGGCGGGATGTTCGTGGCCATGCCGACGGCGATGCCGGACGAGCCGTTGACCAGCAGGTTCGGGAAGCGGCAGGGCAGCACGCGCGGCTCCTTGCGCGTCTCGTCGAAGTTCGGGTCCCAGTCGACCGTGTCCTTCTCGAGGTCGCGGAGCATCTCGTTGGAGATCTTCGACAGTCTGGCCTCCGTGTAACGGTAGGCCGCGGGGGGGTCGCCGTCGACGGAGCCGAAGTTGCCGTGGCCGTCGACGAGCATATAGCGCATGGAAAAATCCTGCGCCAGACGCACGAGCGCGTCATAGACCGAGGCGTCGCCGTGCGGGTGATACCGACCCAGCACGTCGCCGACGCAGGTCGCGGATTTCTTGAATGGCTTGTCAGATGTTAAATTATCCTCATACATGGCGTAAAGTATGCGCCGATGCACCGGCTTTAAGCCGTCGCGCACGTCGGGGAGCGCGCGCCCGATGATGACGGACATGGCATATTCCATGTAGCTTGTCTTCATTTCGTGGACAAGCTCCGACGTGACGATCGCCTGATCGGGATAGCGAATATCCTCAGGCTTGTAGTCCTTTTTATGCGCCAAAGCGGTTCCTCCTTGTTTCAGAGATCACATGCTCGATCAGTAATCGAGGTTCGCGACATATTTCGCGTTCTGCTCGATGTATTCCTTGCGCGGCTCGACCTTTTCGCCCATGAGCAGCGTGAAGATGGAATCGGCCTTGACGGCGTCCTCCATTTCGATGCGCTTGAGCGTGCGGCGCTCGGGGTCCATGGTCGTCTCCCAAAGCTCGTGGGGGTTCATCTCGCCCAAGCCCTTGAAGCGCGAGATGTCGACCTTCGCGTTGGGGTTGTCGGCGCGCAGCTCGGCGGAGATGCGGTCGCGCTCCTCGTCGGAGAAGGCGACGCGGGTCGTCTTGCCGCGCGTCAGCTTGAAGAGCGGCGGCATGGCCGAGTAGACATAGCCCTGCTCGATCAGCGGCCGCATATAGCGGAAGAAGAAGGTCAGCATCAGCGTGCGGATGTGGCTGCCGTCGACATCGGCATCGGCCATGATGACGATCTTGTGATAGCGCAGCTTGTCGAGGTTGAATTCCTCGCCGATGCCCGCGCCGAGCGCGGTGATGACGGGCTGGAGCTTGTCGTTGCCGTAGACCTTGTCGGCTCTTGCCTTTTCCACGTTCAGCATCTTGCCCCAGAGGGGAAGAATGGCCTGGAAGCGGGAATCTCTACCCTGTGTGGCCGAGCCGCCTGCGGAATCGCCCTCGACGATGTAAAGCTCGGTGAGCGTGGGGTCGGTGTCGTTGCAGTCGCGCAGTTTATCCGGCATCTGTCCGGATTCGAGGCCGGTCTTGCGGCGGATGGCCTCGCGGGCCTTCCTGGCGGCTTCCCGCGCCCGGTTGGCCATCATGGCCTTGTCGAGAATGAGTTTGCCGACGGC
>URLT01000129.1 GCA_900548795.1 uncultured Eubacteriales bacterium | reverse complement strand
ATTCCTGCGATTTCCAAACCTCAATTTGGAACAAAATCCCTCGCTGACCACTCTTGCGATTGAATCAGAGCTTCCACAGAAAAAAACGGCGGGACGCTCCCGGAGACGGCGCAAGTGCGGCGCGTCTGCACGCCTTTGCGGCGCGGCGCGTGCCGCGTGCATCAAACGCCGGCGCGCGGGGCGCGTCCGGCTGGAAGGGTTGGGGGAGCAGGCCATGGCTTCAAGAACACAGCAGCCGCCCGACGAGCTGCGCGTTCGCTACACGCCGGAGGACATCCGCGCGGCGCAGCACGCGCTATGCCGTCCGGGCTGGAACTATCTGCTTTTCAGCATCGCGGTCTACACGGCGCTGACGGCGCTGCTTGCGCTGTCGTTTCGGATGAACAGCGCCGCGCACTATGCCTTTGTGGGCGTCTGCGCCCTGCTGGATGTGCTCCAGATTGCCGACTACGTGCGGCAGCGGGCGCGGTTCTCGCGGCGTGTGCGCGCGGCCGGTGCGCGGGAGCTTACCTATGCCTACACGCTCTATCCGGGGCGCGCGGAGCTGCGGATGCAGGGCGCGGGGGAGGTGCAGACGCTGCGCTTCACGGCGGCGCAGGTGCAGTCCGTGCAGCGGGCGAACGGGCTGACGATCTTCCGGGCGCAGGGCATTGCGCTGGCGGTGCACGACGGCGAGCTGGCCTCGCACCCGAGGCTGGCGGCTCTTTTGAAGGACGCGCCGCCGCCGGTCGAGGAGCGCGCGCGGCGCGATACGTCGGTGCTGGCCGCGTTCGTGAGCCTGATCGCGCCGGTCTACGCCGCGCTCGGCGCGGAGCCGGTCTGCTTTTTCTGGCCGCTGCTTCCGCTGGCGGCGGTCGGCTATGCGTTGGTGCACCGGCGGATGGGGCAGCGGCGGCTTGCCTGCCTGCTCTGCGGGCTGGCCGGGCTTGCGGCCTGCGCGGCGGCGCTGCTCCTGCGCCTGCTCGGCTGAGCAGCCTGCCCGAGCGGGTGCAAAATTGAGAAAGCCAAGCCGGCCTCCTCGCCCCGAAGGGCCATCGACCGAAAAAATGCCCGCCGCTTCCGTTGATTTAATCAGAGGTTCCCTATAGACAACTGCCAAAAAATCCGTTATAATAAGGATATATTCTTGTGGGAAAAGGAGAAAACGCCATGAAATGTCCCTACTGTGGTTATTCGGAAAGCAAGGTCGTCGACTCGCGGCATTCCGATGACGGCACCAGCATCCGCCGCCGCCGGGAGTGTCTTTCCTGCCAAAAGCGCTTCACCACCTATGAAACGGTGGAGAGTCTGCCGATCGTGGTGGTCAAGAAGGACAACAGCCGGGAGCCGTTCGACCGCAACAAGATCCTGCGCGGCATGGTGCGCGCGTGCGAGAAGCGGCCGGTCAGCATGGCGGATCTCGAGGCAGCCGTCACCGAGATCGAGCAGATCGTGCAGAACTCGCTGGAGCGCGAGGTCAGCACCGGGAAGATCGGCGAGCTGGTCATGGATCGGCTGAAGCCGCTCGACGAGGTCGCCTATGTGCGCTTCGCGTCGGTCTACCGTCAATTCAAGGACATCAACAGCTTCATGCACGAGCTGAACAAGATCTTGGAGGAAAAATGAAAAAGCTCATTGTTGCCCTGTCGGCGGTGCTGGCGCTGCTGGTCGGCGTCGGCGTGCTGCTCTATACCGGCGCGTTCGAGCCTGAGGACGCCGCGCCGCCTGCGACCGAGACGGCGCTCGCCGCCCCGACCGCCGCGCCGACCGCGCCCCCGACCGAGCCGCCCACGACGACCGAGCCGCAGCCGGAGCTTTCCGCGCGCGACGAGGCCGTGATCTTCGACGGCGTCGAGCTGGAGACCTATGACTGCGAGGGCGAGACGGTCGTCCGAGCGACGGACTTCCTCGCGGCGTCCGGGGCGGATGAGGGCGGCGCGGCCTCGGAGAGCGGAACGCCCGCGATCGCCGTCAGCGAGGACGGCAGCTTTGTCACGGTCGGAGAGCATACCTTCCGCACGGTGGTCGACGGCGAGGTCTACCTGCCGCTCGATCAGGCCGTCTCGGCCTTGGGCTATCCGACTTGGGTCGACGACGAGGACGGCACGACCTACATCACCCGCAGCTTCGAGATCACCCCGGATGTCAACGTGCCGATTCTGGAATATCACGCCGTCGGCGACGACTGCTGGGGCTATGAGGAGCTGTTTGCCCGTCCCGACCGGCTCGAGGAGCTGTTCGGCTTCCTGAACGACAACGGCTACGACCCGATCTGGTTCGAGGATCTGGCGCATTTGCAGGACTATGACAAGCCGGTCATGCTGACCTTTGACGACGGCTATGACGACAACTACACCATCCTCTTCCCCCTGCTGAAAAAATACAACATCAAGGCCACGGTGTTCGTCATCACGGCCGACATCGGCGGCAACCACAAGCTGACGGCAGACCAGATCCGCGAAATGTCGGATTCCGGGCTGGTGTCCATCCAGAGCCACACCAATTCCCATACCGACCTGAACGCCCTGAGCGCCGAGGAGCAGGAGTTTGAGTTCAGCGAGAGCAAGAAGATCCTGACCCGCATCACGGGCAAGATCCCCTATGTGCTCTGCTATCCGACCGGGCGCTACGATAACAACACCCTCACGCTGGCGCGGAAGTATTACACCTTCGGCATCAAGATGGTCGGCGGCCTGTATAACACGTCGGACGACCCCTTCCTCGTCAACCGCTACTATGTCTCGCGCTATGCCGACCTGAGCACCGTGCGCTCCTATCTGAGCGCCGCGGGAACCGGATCGTGACGCACGAGCGGCAAGAAACGGAAAAAAGAAAGGAGCGGTCTTTTTTGAAAACACTACTCAAGGGCGGCGTCGTCATCAACGCGAACGGGCGGCAGCGCGCCGATGTGCTGATCGACGGCGAGCGCATTGAACGGGTCGGCGCCGATCTTTCCTGCGCGGAGGCAAAGGTCGTGGACGTCAGCGGCAAGCTGCTCTTCCCCGGCTTCATCGACGCGCACACCCATTTCGACCTTGACGTCTGCAACACCACCACCGCCGACGATTTTTACACCGGCGG
>URLT01000128.1 GCA_900548795.1 uncultured Eubacteriales bacterium | reverse complement strand
GCCGTTTCCTCGCGGTCACCGGTCAGCATGACCGTGCGCCGGACGCCCATGTCGTGCAGGCGCTCGATCGTTTTGGCCGCGCCGGGGCGCAGCGTGTCGCTGACGACGATCGCGCCGATGCATTGGCCGTCCAGCGCGACATAGAGCACCGTGCCGATCGCGTCGACGGGCGCCGGGACAAGCCCCAGCCGCTCCATCAGGCGCAGATTGCCGACGGCGGCCGCGCGGCCGTCGATCAGCGCGGTGATGCCGTTTCCGGCGACCTCGCGCACGCCCTCGACCGTCCCCTTCGGATCGGGGCAGGACTTTTTGACGGCGGAGGCGAGCGGGTGGTTGGAATGCGCCTCGCAGAGCGCGGCCACGCGCAGCAGCTCCGTCTCCGTGCCGGCATAGCAGACGATGCTCTGCACGGCGAACGCGCCCTCGGTCAGCGTGCCGGTCTTGTCGAACACGACGGTGTCGAGCTTGGCAAGCTGCTCGAGCGCGCCGCCGCCCTTGACGATGACGCCGAGCCTTGCGGCCGCGCCCATGCCCGAGAAAAACGCCAGCGGCACCGAGATGACGAGCGCACACGGGCAGGAGATCACGAGGAAGGTCAGCGCGCGCGTCAGCCATTCGGCAAAGGGCTGGCCGAAGAAGATCGGCGGGATCGCCGCCAGCAGGACGGCCGCTCCGATGACGGACGGCGTATAATACTTCGCAAATTTCGAGATCAGGCGCTCCGAGGCGGCCTTTTTCTCCTCCGCATTCTCCACGAGCGTCAGGATGCGCGCGACGGTGGAGTGCTCATAGGCGCTCTCGGCGCGGATCTGCAGCACGCCGCTCAGATTCACGCTGCCGGAGACGACCGCGCTGCCGGGCGCGACGTCCGCAGGCATCGACTCGCCAGTGACGCTCGCGGTGTCGAGGGAGCCCTCGCCGCTCACGACGACGCCGTCAACGGCAATGCGCTCGCCGGGGCGCACGAGCAGGACGTCGCCCTGCGCGACCTCCTCCGGCTCGACGCGCGTCTCGACGCCGTCGCGCAGCACCACGGCGAAGTCCGGCCGCAGCGCCATCAGCGAGGAGATGGACTTGCGCGAGCGCTCGACGGCGATCTGCTCAAACAGCTCGCCGACCTGAAAAAAGACCATAACGGCGGCGGCCTCGCCCCAGTCCTTCATGGCGATGGCGCAGACGGTCGCCAGCGCCATGAGGAAGTCCTCGTCAAAGACCTGACCGCGCAGGATGCCGCGGAGCGCGTCCCAGAGGACGTCGTAACCGGCCAGCAGCCACGCCGCCAGCATGAACCCGGCCTTGAGCCAGCCGCCGCAGCGCTCGCCGCCGACGGCGAAGCCGACCGCAAAAAGCGCCAGCGCCCCGAGAATGCGCCCGAGCGTCCGCTTCTGCCCGCGTGTCATGCGAGCACCTCGCAGTCCGGCTCGACGCGCGCGATGACCCGCCGCACCTCCGCGAGCACCGCCGCCTCGTCGGCGCTGTCGGCAAAGGTCAGCGTCATGCGCTGGGTCAGAAAGCTCACGGTCGCCGCCTCGATCTGCGGCAGCTTGTTGATCGCTCGCTCCATTTTCGCCGCGCAGTTCGCGCAGTCCAGATCCTTCAGCTTGTAGCTCTTTTTCATGTCAGAATCACTCCTCAATATGCTCTTGCGCCATGCCGATGATCGTTTTCACATGGTCGTCGGCAAGGTCATAATACGCCATTCTGCCGACGCGGCGGCACTTGACCAGCTTCGACTGCTTCAGAAGACGGAGCTGGTGCGAAATTGCCGAGAGGCTCATGCCCAGCGCCTCGCTCAGCTCGGAGACGCTGCGCTCGTGCTCGAACATCTCGTAGAGAATGCGGATGCGGGTCGAATCGCCGAAGACCTTGAACAGCTCGGCCATGTCGAACAGCTCCTCCTCGGCGGGCTTTCTGTGTTCCATAGGACTTGCCTCCTCACTTTTTGATATGTTCACATGTTCAATTGAACATTTGCTCAACTGTGAATTTATATTAGCACGCCGCAGGCGGTCTGTCAAGCCCTGCGGGCGGAATTTCTCAAAAAATTTTTGCGCCGCCGCGCTTGCAAATTTCGACGCGCCGGGATATACTATAGAGCAGCACAATTCGGCAGGCAGCTCCGGCGAAGCGCACCGACGCAATTGCGCGGCGTTGCCATAGAACGGACTCTTGCCCACCGAACAGAAAGGAAAAACAATGTTTCAAGGCTTTTCCCCCGAGACGCTCGATTTTCTCTGGGGCATTCGATTCAACAACAACCGCGAGTGGTTCGCGGCGCACAAGGAGCAGTATCAGCGCACGCTCTACGAGCCGATGAAGGCGCTTTCCGCGCAGGTCGCGGCGCATTTTTCCGACGTCCCGGAGCTGCGGATGCATCTTTCGCGCATTTACCGCGACATGCGGATGCATCCGTCCACCTATTATAAGGACAGCCTCTGGTTTCATCTCGAGCAGGACGGCCATGGCGCGGTGCTGGAGTCGCCGCTGCTCTGCTTCGACATCAATCCGGAGGGCTACCGCTTCGGCTTCCTGCTCGCGTGCGCCCGCGCCTCGCAGATGGACGCGCTGCGCCGCCGGATGGCCGAGCGGCCGGAGGAATTTCTGCGTCTGGTCACCCGCGCCGAGCGCGAGAGCGGCGCGCAGCTCGGCGGCGACCGTTATAAGCGGCCGAAGCCCTGCCCCGACGAGCGCCTGACGCCCTATTTTTCTCTGAAAAATTTCATTGCGATCGACGAGCGCGCGCCGGACGAGCTGCTGTTTTCGCCGGAGCTGGCCGGCGAGGTCTGCCGCGTCCTGCGGGCGTGGCTGCCGCTCTATGAATTCTGTATGCGCATCTGATACTAATTCTTGATTAAAATATTGAATCAAGAATCCCGTGTGCTACGCACACTCGCATCGTGCGCATGCACGCTGTACCGTCTCATGCAGAATCTGACGCGCCGTTGACGCTATAAAAAGCTCTCGCAAATTGCAAGAACAAGTTGAGCATTTCAGTGTTAGAAGGCTGCCAATCTGACCTTGGCTGGCTCTGAGCCAGGTTATTTTGTCTTGAAAGGGTAGCCGCCTGTGCAGCAGGTTGCCTTGACAGGCGGATGGTTACGCAGTTGCGTAGATCGTATTCATCTCTGCTTCAAATACCTCG
>URLT01000127.1 GCA_900548795.1 uncultured Eubacteriales bacterium | reverse complement strand
TGCAACGCACTCGCCGATGTTCCACCAGATCGAGGGTCTTGTCATTGACAAGGGCGTGACGATGGCTGACCTCAAGGGCACGCTGGAAACGCTCATCAAGGCCATGTATGGCCCTGATTCCGTCATCCGCTTCCGTCCGCACCACTTCCCGTTCACCGAGCCGAGCTGCGAGGTCGACGTGCAGTGCTTCAACTGCCGCGGCAAGGGCTGCCCGACCTGCAAGGGCGAGGGCTGGATCGAGCTGCTGGGCGCCGGCATGGTGCACCCGAAGGTGCTCGAGGGCTGCGGGATCGACAGCAAAAAATACTCCGGCTTCGCCTTCGGCATCGGCCTGGAGCGCATGGCCATGGGGCGCCTGCGCTTCAACGACCTGCGCCTGATCTTCGACAACGACGTCCGTTTCCTGTCTCAATTCTAAGGAGGTGCCGAGATGAAACTGAACCGCAACTGGATCAATGAGGATTTTGTGGACCTTTCCGACATTTCGGACAAGGACTTTGTCGAAACGCTGACCGTCGCCGGCCAGAAGGTCGAGACCTATGAACGCATGGACGCCGAGATCAAAAACGTCGTCGTCGGCCGGGTCTGCTCCATGGAGCGCCACCCGAACTCCGACCATATGTGGATCTGTCAGGTCGACGTGGGGCAGGGCGAGCCGGTGCAGATCGTCACCGGTGCGCAGAACGTCCGCGAGGGCGACCTTGTCCCGGCCGCGCTGCATAATTCGCGCCTGCCCGGCGGCGTACACATCACCAAGGGCAAGCTGCGCGGCGAGGTCTCCAACGGGATGCTCTGCTCGCTCAAGGAGCTTGGGCTGACGCTCAACGACTTCCCCTATGCCATCGAGGACGGCATCTGGATCCTGCAGGAGGACTGCAAGCCCGGCGACGACATCAACCTTGTCATCGGCAACAACGACACCGTCGTCGATTTTGAGATCACCAACAACCGCCCGGACTGCTATTCCGTCATCGGTCTGGCGCGCGAGGCCGCCGCAGCCTTCGACCGCCCGATGAAGCACCACGAGCCGGTCGTGAAGGGCGGCGCCGAGGGCGCGCTCTGCGACCTGCTCGACGTCGAGGTCCCGGCTGAGGACCTCTGCCGCCGCTATACCGCGCGCATGGTGCGCAACGTCAGGATCGCCCCGTCGCCGAAGTGGCTGCGCCAGCGTCTGCGCGCCAACGGCGTGCGCCCGATCAACAACATCGTCGACATCACGAACTACGTCATGCTCGAATACGGCCAGCCGATGCACGCCTTTGACTATCGCTACATCGGCACGAAGAAGATCGTCGTGCGCCGCGCCGAGGAGGGCGAGCGCCTGACCACGCTCGACGGCGTCGTGCGCCCGCTCAAGGCCGGGATGCTCGTCATCGCCGACGGCGAGAAGCCGATCGGCCTTGCCGGCGTCATGGGCGGCGAAAACAGCGAGATCGTGGACGATACGGTCGACGTCGTCTTTGAGTCGGCGAATTTCGACGGCACGTCCATCCGCCAGACCGCGCTGGCGCTCGGTATGCGCACCGAGGCCTCCGGCAAGTTCGAGAAGAACATCGATCCGCTGCTGACCCTCCCGGCCGTGAACCGTGCCTGCGAGCTGGTCGAGCTGCTCGGCGCGGGCGAGGTCGTCGACGGCACGATCGACATTCTCAACCGCATCCCCGAGCCGCGCACGGTCGCGCTCGAGCCGGAGCGCATCAACGCCCTGCTCGGCACGGACATTTCCGAGGCGGATATGATCGCCTATCTGCGCCGTCTCGAGATCCCCGTCGAGGGGCGCACGATCCTTGTGCCGTCCTTCCGCCCCGACCTTGTGCAGATGGCCGATATCGCCGAGGAGGTCGGCCGTATGTACGGCTATAACGAGATCCCGACGACCGCCTTCCGCAGCGCGACCGCCGAGGGCGGCTACACCGGCACGATGGTGCTCGAGAGCCGCACGGGCGCGGCCTGCCGCGCGCTGGGCTACAGCGAAATTCTGACCTATTCCTTCGTCTCGCCGACGAGCTTCGACCTCATCCGTCTGCCGCAGGAGTCCCCCCTGCGCAAGCCCATGCGCATCCAGAACCCGCTCGGCGAGGACGCGTCCGTCATGCGCACGATCGCCCTGCCGTCCATGCTCGCGGTTCTGTCTCATAACAACGCCTATCACAACGACGCCTGCAAGCTCTATGAGCTGGCCAAGGTCTACCTGCCCAGGGAGGGGCAGACCCTGCCCGACGAGCCGAAGCACCTGCTGCTCGGCACCTACGGCGAGGGTGAGGATTTCTTCACCCTGAAGGGCGAGATCGAGGCGATCTTCACCGCGATGAACGTTCGCCCTGCGGAGTATTACGCCGTCAAGGATAACCCGAGCTACCATCCCGGCCGCTGTGCCGGCGTGCGCGTCGGCGGCGTCGAGGTCGGCGTGTTCGGACAGGTGCATCCACTCGTTGCGAAGAATTACGACATCGATTCCGAAATTTACGCCGCCGAGCTGGATTTCACCGCGCTGAGCGCGCTGCTCTGCCCGCCGAAGACCTTCCACCCGCTTCCCAAGTACCCGACCGTCAACCGCGACATCGCCGTCGTCTGCGACGAGAGCGTCACGGTCGCCCAGCTCGTCGACTGCATCCGCTCCGCCGGGGGCAAGCTCCTGCGCAGCGTCAAGCTGTTTGACATTTATCGCGGCAAGGGCATCGACGAGGGCAAGAAGAGCGTCGCCTTCTCGCTGACGCTGCGCTCCGACGAGCGCACCCTGACCGACGCCGATTCCGACGGCGAGGTCAAGGCCGTCCTCGAGAAGCTCGAGGCGGCTCTCGGCGCAAGGCTCCGCTGAGCGTCGGAAAATCGACCGCCGCACGGAAAAACGAAAAAACGCAGAAACCCTCGTGCCGGGGCGCTCCCCGGCACGAGGGTTTCTGTCAGACTGTCAAAAAAGTCCGGAACCGTCAAAATCAGTCAACAAATAGCAGAAAAAAGCAGACGTTTGGCAGGAACGGAACAATTAAAAATCACAGGCGTTTTTCAAACATTTTTTGATAAAAAACCTACCGTTCCGTTTTCGGATTTTGAAGATTCGATTTTGCGTCCCGTATTTTCAACCATACCTACCGATCCTGTCATTGCGAGGAGCGAAGCGACGCGGCAATCTTTAACGAAGCGATTTG
>URLT01000126.1 GCA_900548795.1 uncultured Eubacteriales bacterium | reverse complement strand
ATACCTGACCTTTGCGTTCTTGCCGACGTAAAACGTGTGGATGCCGTCGTGCTGACTGTCGCAGTCGCCGCAGTTATGGATGCCGCAGCCCGCGACGATCGTCACGTCCGCGCCCTCGCCGACGAAAAAGTCGTTATAGACCATGTCCTGAAAGCCGGGCTTCGTCAGAACCACGGGGATATGGACGGATTCGTCCTTTGTGCCCGGCGCAATGCGGATGTCGATGCCGTCCTTGTCGGTCTTCGACTCGATGGTGATGTGCTCGCTGTTGCGGCGGAAGGCCTTCTGCCCGTCCGAGCGGATGTTCACCGCGCCCTCGCCGGTGCCCTTCATGTCGGCGACGAGCTGCAAAATGTGCTTCTGTACCTCGTTCAGCATGTGCCGTTCACCTCCAGCCGGTTGCAGCCGACGACGGTGTCGGCCATGATTTTCGGATAAATTTCGTCCACGCTGCCGCGCGCGGAGACGACGCCGTTGGCCACAAGGACGATCTCGTCGGCCAGACGGATGATGCGCTCCTGATGCGAAATGATGAGGATGGTCGCCTCTTTTTTGTCGTGGATCTCGCGGAACGTCTCGGTCAGGCGGGCGAACGACCACAGGTCGATGCCGGCCTCCGGCTCGTCGAAGATCATCAGGCTGCTTTTGCGCGCGAGGATCGTGGCGATCTCGATGCGCTTGACCTCGCCGCCGGAGAGGCTGGCGTCGACGTCGCGGTCGATATAATCCCGCGCGCAAAGGCCGACCTTGGTAAGGTAGCCGCACGCCGCGTCATGCGTCATTTTTTCGCCGGCCGCGACGTCGAGCAGGTCGCGCACCTTCATGCCCTTGAAGCGCGGCGGCTGCTGGAAGCCGTAGGAGATGCCCAGCCGCGCGCGCTCGGTGACGGACAGCTCGGTCACATCCGTGCCGTTCCAGAAGATTTTTCCGCTCGTTGCGGGGTTGATGCCCATGATCGCGCGGGCAAGGCTGGTCTTGCCGCCGCCGTTCGGGCCGGTGATGACCACAAAGCGCTTGTCGGGAATGTCCAGCGAAACGCCGCGCAGAATGTCGACGTCGCCGTCCTCGCCGGAAACGCGGTAGGATAGATCGCGAATGCTCAGCATTTGAATAACCTCGGTTTTCTGTAGTATGGTACTTTTTCAACAATATAGCATATTTTCCCCGCTTTTGCAAGGATTATCAGCGTCTCGGCGGGAAACATTGCCGCTCCGTCTTGACATTTGCGGCCGCATCGGGTATACTGTTGCCGTACCGCATAGAGAACCTTCTTCGGGGTGCCGGATGCTTTCGGCTGAGATTGGGCGACAGACGCCCTGACCCGCGAACCTGATACGGATCATGCCGTCGTAGGGAAAGAATCTGACTTCCGCAATGCTTTCCGAGAACGGTTTGCGTGCGGAATTTTTATTTTTCGGAGGTACCATGAAAGCTCAACAAACCACCCGCAGACTGGTCACGTCTGCCATGCTCATCGCCGTCGCCTCGGTGCTGGCGCTCATCTCGGAGTTCATTCCGTTCCTGCAGCTCCGCTTCGGCGGCACGCTGACCCTCGCCTCGATGTTCCCGATCATCCTGATCTCCTATATGTACGGCCTGAAGTGGGGCTTCGGGAGCGCCGCGGTCTACGCCGTCGTGCAGATCTTCATGGGCTTTAAGACCGTCGCCGCCCTCTTCACGCCGGATTCCGACTCCTATATGGCGCTTTGGATGGCGATCTGCGTCCTCCTGCTGGACTATTTCCTTGCCTATACCGCGCTGGGTCTGGGCGGCATCTTCGCCCGCAAGAAGGGCGGCTGCCTGCGCCTGATCTTCGGCGGCATCGTCGCGCAGCTCGTCTGCTATGCCTCGCACGTGCTCTCCGGCTTCCTGTTCTATGGCGCATGGGCCGACTGGTTCTTCACCGAGAGCGCGGCCAAGGATCTGGCCATTTCCGGCTGGGTCATGGAGCATCTGTCCGGCAAGGGGCTGGCACTGACCTACTCGCTGGTCTATAACGCGCTGTATATGCTGCCCGAGATCATTCTGACGGCGGCCGTCGCGGCGCTGATCTACCGCATCCCCGCCGTCTCCAAGAATTTCGAGCGCTGATGCGCGGGGCTGACGTTTGCCGCATCGTCGCGGCGGGCGACTTCTCGCCGGAGCTCTACCGCGCCCTCGCCGAGGCGCACCCGGACGCGTTCGTGATCGCCGCCGACGCGGGCTACCGCCACCTGCTGGCGTTGGGGCTTCGCCCCGACCTATTCGTCGGCGACGCCGATTCGCTGGGCTTCCGCCCGGACGGCGTGCCCTGCGTGCTGCTGCCCTCCGTCAAGGACGACACCGACACGGTCTCGGCGCTGCGCGAGGGTCTGAAGCGCGGCTTTCGCCGCTTCGAGCTGTTCGGCGCGCTCGGCGGCAAACGTCCCTCCCACAGCCTCGCAAACCTTCAGGCGCTGCTCTTTCTCAGGCGGCAGCAGGCCGACGGCGTCCTGCTCGACGCACGCTGCACCGTCCGCGCGCTCGACGGCGGCACCGTCGCAGTGCCGCCGCACCGCTTTTTCTCGGTCTTCTCGGCGACGGAGTCGTCTGTCGTCTCCATCTCCGGCGCAAAATACCCGCTGGAGCACGCCTGCCTGCGCGCGGATTTTCCCTTGGGCGTCAGCAACGAGACAGCCGGCACCCCTGCCGCGCTGAGCATCTCGTCCGGCACGGTGTTTTTGGTCACAGAGCCGAAATGACCCGCCCCACCGAACGGCAAAACGGACTGCGCAGGAACGCCCGCGCAGTCCGTTTTGCATCGCCTTATAAATAAACGAAGCCGGTGCGCACTGCACCGGCTCATTTGCAAAAATCGGCGGCTCTGACGCGCCCGCCCTTATGCCTCAAAATCCTCGAAATCCTCAAGCTCCGGATCCTTCCCGCAGCAGCAGCAGCAGGGGAGCAGCCCCTTCAGATCGTCCCAGAAGTGCACCAGCGTCACGGCGAGCGCGCCGACCACGGCCACGATCCCGACAATGGAGACCAGTGCTTTCAGCGTTTTGTTCATGCTTCCGTCCTCCTTCCGAATTTTCCCCCGACAGCGCGGGGTCTTTCTGTGTATAGTATACCGCATTTTTCGGATTGTGCAACCCCTGTTCAGAAAAAATTTACGGACGCGTCTCGCGCGGAAGGCCAAGCCACGCCGTCCTCCTGATACTAGAATCTGTTAAAAAGCTTGAAGCGCTTTTTATAGCGCCAACGGCGCGTCAGATTCTGCATGAGAC
>URLT01000125.1 GCA_900548795.1 uncultured Eubacteriales bacterium | reverse complement strand
GCCGCCTGCCGAGTCGCCCTCGACGATGTAAAGCTCGGTGAGGGAGGGATCGGTCTCGTTGCAGTCGCGAAGCTTGTCCGGCATGGCCGCGCCGCCGAGCGCGGTCTTTCTGCGGATGGATTCGCGCGCCTTGCGCGCGGCCTCGCGGGCGCGGTTGGCCATCATGGCCTTGTCGAGCACGATGCGCGCCGAGGCGGGGTTTTCCTCGAGATAGGTCGCAAGCTGGTCGGAGACGATGCTGTCGACGAGCGTGCGGATATAGGCGTTGCCGAGCTTCTGCTTGGTCTGCCCCTCGAACTGCGCCTCGGGCAGCTTCACCGAGATCACGACGGTCAGACCCTCGCGGCAATCCTCGCCGGAGACCTTGTCTTCGCCCTTGATGATGCCGTATTTTGTTCCGTAAGCGTTCAAAACACGCGTGAGCGCCGCCTTGAAGCCCGTCTCGTGCATACCGCCCTCGGGCGTGTGGATGTCGTTCGCGAAGGACACCATGATCTCGTTGTAGCCGTCATTATACTGCATGGCGATCTCAGCCACGGCGTCGTCCCGACTGCCGGACATATAGATCACGTCGTCCTGAATGGCGTTCTTGTTGCGGTTGATCCAGCGGACGAACTCACGGATGCCGCCCTCGTAGCACATGGAATCCGACGGGCCGTCCTCGGTGCGGGCGTCGCGGATGGAGATCTTCAGACCGGCGTTCAGGAAGGCCTGCTCGCGCATCCGCGTGTGCAGGATCTCATAGTCGTATTCCGTCGTGTCGAACATCTCGGGGTCGGGCTTGAAGGTGACGATGGTGCCGTGGCGGTCGGTCTTGCCGATGATGCGCATCTCCTGCGCGATCGTGCCGCGAGAGAATTTCATCTGATAGATGCTGCCGTCCTTATGCACCTCGACCTCGAGCCACTCGCTCAGCGCGTTGACGACGGACGCGCCGACGCCGTGCAGACCGCCGGAGACCTTGTAACCGCCGCCGCCGAATTTGCCGCCGGCGTGCAGCACGGTGTAGACGACCTCGAGCGCCGGCCGGCCGGTCTGCGCCTGAATGTCCACGGGGATGCCGCGGCCGTCGTCGGTGACGGTGATCGTGTTGCCGGGGTTGATCGTCACGGTGATGTGCTTGCAGTAGCCCGCGAGCGCCTCGTCGATGGCGTTATCGACGATCTCATAGACCAGGTGATGCAGACCGCTCGACGAGGTCGAGCCGATGTACATGCCCGGCCGCTTGCGCACGGCCTCCAGACCCTCGAGCACTTGGATTTGCGACGCATCGTATTCCTGCTCAACGGTCGTATTCATAAGTTCTTCGCCCATTGTTATTGTCTCCTTACTTAACTTACCAATTACCAAAACCACTCAGCCGCAACAAAAATGCGGTCTGCTGCGGAGTCCGTTTCTTTTTTTTACTCCTTCACAATTAGCTTCGAAAGACGCAAAATTGCCCTAATTCGTGCAATTTGAGTAAAATATTCTTAGGAACCTCTGAATCAATCGGCTGCGGCGCTCAGCGGGTCTTTTGCCCCAACTTGTCGGTTTGAAAATCTTGAAATCCGAAAAGGATTCCTGCAATTTCCAAACCTCAATTTGGAACAAAATCCCTAGCTGACCGCTCTTGCGATTGAATCAGAGCTTCCCTTATTTCAATCTCCGGTCGATGGCGGCGGTGTTGAACTGCGTCAAATAAACGCGCTCCATGCCCAGCTCCTGCGTGAGCACGAAGCTCTTGGGCAGCTCGCCGGAGACGTCGATGACGACGCCGTGCCGCTCGGCCTCATGAAGAAAGCGCCGCGTGTGGCGCGAGGTCGTCGTATTATCCAAGTCGAAAATTCCGATAATACTCCGGTCGCGAACGGCCATATCGCCGCCGATTCCGACATACATGCAACTTTTCCTCCCAAAACGCGCTCAGACGCGGACGCGCCCGTCCTCGACGAAAAGCACCTGTCCCAGCTCGGTCAGCCGGTCGGTCTCGCAGCAGGTGATGAAGACCTGTCCGTCGCGCAGGCGGTTGAGCACGAAATCCTGCCGCCCGGCGTCCAGCTCGCTGAGCACATCGTCGAGCAGCAGCACGGGCGTCTCGCCGCAGTCGCGCTTCATCAGCTCGCGCTCGGCGAGCTTCAGCGAGATCGTCGCGGTGCGCGTCTGCCCCTGCGAGGCAAACTGCGCCATGGGCAGGCCGTTCAGCGCGGCCTCAAAATCGTCCTTGTGCGGCCCGGAGAGGCACTGGCGGCTGTCCAGCTCGGCGCGCGCGTGGCTGCTCATATGCGCCTCCAGCTCGGCGCGGAGCGTTTCGAGCGGCGCAAAGGGATCGGTCACGGTCGAGACCGTGTGATATTGCAGCGTGAGCGTCTCCCGGTCGCCCGAAAATTCCTTGTGAAATTGCGCGGCGATCTCCTCGAGCGCCCGCAGATAGCGCGCGCGGTAAGAGATCAGCAGCGCGCCGATCTGCACCATGCGCCGGTCGAACTCGGGCAGCACGGCCAGCATGGCGGGGTTTTCGTCCTGCTCGCGCAGGAGCGCGGACTTCTGGTCGAGCAGGCGGTGATATTCGGCCAGCGCGGCGTCATAATTCGGCCGGAGCTGACAGATCACGGCGTCGAGCATCCGCCGACGCGGCTGCGCGCCCTTTTTCAAAACGAGCAGATCCTCCGGGCAGAACAGCACGCTGTTGAGCACGCCGGCGATGCCCGCGGCGGTCTTCTGCTTCACGCCGTTGAGAAAGAGCTGGCGCGGCCGCCGCCCGGAGAAAAGCACGGCGCGCAGCGTCTGCTCCCGCTCCTGAGAGAACAGCTTGGCCGAAAGCTCGGCGTGCTCCGCGCCGAAGCAGATCAGCTCCTGCTCCCGGCGCGTGCGGAAGGCGCGGCCGGTGGAAAGATAGCTCACGGCCTCAAGCAGATTCGTTTTGCCGTTGGCATTGTCGCCGACGAGCAGATTCACGCCCGGCACAAACGCGACCGTTGCCTCCCGATAGTTGCGAAAGCCGTTGAGATAAAGCTCGTTCAGCCGCATACGACCGTGTACTCCGCGCCGTCAAAGCGCACGCGGTCGCCGGGCACAAGCTTCTTGCCGCGCATGGCGCACGGCTCGCCGTTGACGAGCACCTCGCCGTTCTGGATGAAATTTTTTGCCATTCCGCCGGAGGGCGCGGCGTTTGCCAGCTTCAGAAACGCCTCCAGCTTGATAAAATCCGTGTGGATCGGGACGGAAATCGGCTCTCCCCCGATTCTTCGCACGCGAACCTTCATTTGAAACACTCCTTAGTGTAATCTGACAGGCAGCACCATATAGGCGTAGTCCTGTTTGTCGTCAACGGGCGTGAAGACAATGGGGCTGAGGCCGTTTTGCAGCTCCAGCACCGTCTCCTCTGAGGGGATCGCCCGCAGCGCGTCGAGCAGATAGCGGCAGTTGAAGCCGATCTCCAGCTCG
>URLT01000124.1 GCA_900548795.1 uncultured Eubacteriales bacterium | reverse complement strand
CGGAGACGGAGACCGTGCCGTAGTCCGGGTTGCCGGAGACGGCCTGAACGGTCGGATTCTTTGCAAAGTCAATGCGAACGGTACAGTCGGTCTGGGCGGACACGGTGAAAAGGTTCCCGTCCTGCGCGACGGATGCCGTGCCGGCGGTCACCTCATAGCCCGCGACATAGCAGCCGTCCTTCGGCGCCGCAGTGATGACGTTCCCGGAGACGGAGACCGTGCCGTAGTCCGGGTTGCCGGAGACGGCCTGAACGGTCGGGCCGACACCGGTCTGCGCGTCGCCCGAGGGCGTTTGCATATCGCTCGGCGGCGTCAGGCCGAACAGATACCACGCGAGCTCCGGATAATCAATGAAGACGTTGCGGTTGCCCTGCACGTCCTGCGTCAGGTCGTTGCGCTCCATCTCCCACGTGTCAACGGGGTCTTGCCTACACCAGCGCAGCAGGGTCGCCCGATCCTCGATCACACGGATGCCATTGTTCGATTTGTCGTCGCTGTCCAGCGGGGGGAGCTTGGAGGACGCAACGTCAGAATAAAGATTCGGCTGCTCCCAGCGGACATAGATGTACAGCAGGATGCGCGCAACGTCGCCCTTGACATTGTCGCGCACGTCGAGCACCTTGTCAAAATCCTTGACGCCGACCCAGATGACGTCCTGATTGTTGACCTGATAACTCGTGTATGCCGTGTCGGTGCCGACGAGATCGGCAAAGGCACGGTTGCTTTTGGACTGGTTGACGCCGCCGATCGAGGGGCGCAGGTGATGAAGATCCGCGCCGCCGTTCAGTTGGAAATAGGACGCCTTGCTTTGCGGCCAAATGTGCTCGCGCTGCATGCTGCCGGTTCCGTAGGAGCCGGAGAAAAGATCGGCATAAAAATATTGATATCCGACCTTCCCGCCGACGGCGTCGGTGTAGCGCCAATAGGACGCCAGCGAATCCGCGCCGGTTCCGCTGTAGAAAACGGTCGTGTCGTTGCGCGTGGTGCTCATTAGCGTGTGCAGGCGGGTGAAGAGCGGGTTGTTCTGCGCCGCCTCATAAGAATCCGTGCTGTCCACGCCCTGCAGCGATTTCAGCGTTTCATAGCGATATTCGCCGGTATAATACGCCCCTGCGTTCGCGGAAAGCGAGGTGCAGACCGCGTGGCGGGGCTTCGGGTTGACGGAGACGGAGACGGTCGTATCGGCCGCGAGGGTCACCGCAGGGAGCATCGACAGCAGCATGGCGATCAGCAGAAATGCTGCGATCCATCGTGCAAGCTTCATAATTGGTTCCTCCTCTGAACGAAAAATGGATTGCATTACTTTTTTGCAATAAAAGCATAGCATAAACCCGCCCGCAATTCAACACCAATCTGAAACGTCAAAAAAATTTGTGAAATTTAATGGATTTTTACAAATTTTTCTCGATTCTTACCAAAAAATGGCGAATTGAATTTGTGCATTCCGTATAGAATCAGTATGTGCAGGCGGAATTTTGAAGCCAATTGCCCTGAAAATGGAAAATTGTGGTCGTAAATATGATTTTCGCGAGCAGTCAGTTTGCACAAAAAACGGAGCCGGCTACTTTCGAAAAAATGAAAAACCGGGTCAAAAAGTTCGGAATTTCTAAGCTTTTATATGGAACGGTTCGTTTGCGTAAAATTTTTGTTGTTAACATTCCTGCGATGTGATATAATTATTTCAAGTATCCCCCCTTCATCAGCGGGGGGGGAGGAACAGGAGATGAACGGATAAAAATGAAAAAGCAACGGACAATTTCCGTCGTTTTGCTGCTTGCAATGATCGTCAGCCTATTTTCCGGGCTGACTCTCGGCGCAAGCGCGGCGGAACCCACCAGCGCCTCAGAGGTCGCCTACAGAACGAGCGGACGCTACGTTTATAACTGGGGCAAGCGCGACACCACGGCGACCTTCCTGACCACCTACGCGCAAGACTATTATACCGGCAGCTACAGCTATGCCACCCTTTCGGCAAAGAGCGGCACCACCTCAACAAGCGCCGCCGACATCTACGGCAGCCAGCTCGGCAAGGCGCTGCACGCAATGCTCGAGGACAAGCAGACCTTCAGAACAAGCTATGACGGCACCAAAGCGCTCTACCGCTATACGGACTGCCAGCAAAACGAGGACAAGATCTCCTCTTATTATTCCGGCAAGCTCATCGGCCCGGGCTGGGGCGAGGGCGGCTGGAACCGCGAGCACACTTGGCCGAAGAGCAAGTGCATCGGCGGCTCCGACGCGACCGACATCATGATGCTCCGTCCGACGGCAATCACCGAAAACAGCAACCGCGGCAACGACGCCTATGGCGAGAGCACGGGCTACTATGACCCGAACGAGCTGGGCAAGCGGCTCCACGGCGACGTGGCGCGGCTGATGCTTCAGCATCTTATGCGCTGGGGCAACACCGGCCGGTTCTTCGGCAGCAGCGGCGTGATGGAAAACCGTGCTCTGCTGATCAAGTGGCTCAAGGAAGACCCCGTTGACACGTGGGAAATGGGTCGCAACGACGCCGTGCAGTCAATTACGGGCGTGCGCAACGTTTTTGTTGACTATCCCGAGCTGGCCTTCCGTCTGCTTGGCGAGGAGGTTCCTGCGAACTATCCGACGCCCTCGGACGGCGGCAGCACAGGCGGCAGCACAGGCGCCACGACCTACACCGTGAGCTTTTCCGTCCCGGACGGCGTGACTGCGCCCGCGACGCAGCAGGTCGTCTCTGGCGGTTCGGTAAACCTCAAGACACCGGCCGGAACGCCCTCCGACACCACCAAGACCTATACCTTCATCGGCTGGGTCACCGCGCCCTATGACGCCTCGACGACCCGCCCGACCTACCATACCGGCAATTACGCCATCAAGAACGACGTGACCTTCTACGCGCTCTACAGCTACGCGACCGGCGGCGGTGCGAGCGGCTTCGAGAAATACACCGAGCCGTCCGTTGCAAACGGAGATTATGTCATCGTCAGTGCCGCGACCGGAAAGGCCATGACCACAAGAGCGGAATCGAATTGGCTCCTCGCCGGCAGCACCTACACCGGCACGAGCATTCCGGTTCCTGACGAGGCGGACATCTGGACGATCCAAAACGGTGTGATCTCCGCGAAAAACGGCAGCGGAGCGATCTATTCCTCCGCCGCGAAGAAGATCGAACTTTCCAATTCCAGCAACACCGTTTGGTCGATCAGCAACAACGGCTCCGCGTGGACGATTAGCAAGCAACGCATCGGCCAGCTTTCCTTCAACAGCTCGGGCTGGCGTCCTTATGACGGAGGCTACGGCTCGGACAAAACCTTCTATCTCTATAAGTCGTCGTCCAGCGGCGCGACCTATTACACAACCAATATCACCGCAGGTGCCGCCTGTACGCACGACAACCTGAGCTATGTCGCGGCTGTTGCTGCGACCTGCACCGAGGCCGGCAACGAGGCCTACTGGACCTGCACCTGCGGCA
>URLT01000123.1 GCA_900548795.1 uncultured Eubacteriales bacterium | reverse complement strand
TCCGCCGCAAAAATCTGCGTTTTCATGCTTCGTCACTGCTTTCTCGCAG
This sequence comes from uncultured Eubacteriales bacterium, assembly GCA_900548795.1. Lineage (GTDB taxonomy): Bacteria > Bacillota > Clostridia > Oscillospirales > Oscillospiraceae > JAZOXB01. The sequence goes on along the minus strand of URLT01000123.1, from coordinate 3,596 downwards.
ACGTTCCGCCTGATCGGCGGCGACGAGTGCGTCAATGATCTCGTCCAGATTGCCGTTCATCACGGCGTCCAGCTTGTAAAGCGTCAGGCCGATGCGGTGATCGGTGACGCGGCTCTGCGGAAAATTATAGGTGCGGATCTTCTCGTTGCGCATCCCGCTGCCCACCTGACTTTTCCGCTGACCCGAATAGGCCGACTCGATGCGCTCCTGCTCGAGCTGATAGAGCTTCGAGGAGAGCATGAGCATACATTTTTCTCGGTTTTGGAACTGGCTGCGCTCCTCCTGGCACGACACGACGATGCCCGTCGGCCTGTGGATCAGGCGCACGGCCGAGGAGGTCTTGTTGATGTGCTGCCCGCCCGCGCCGGACGAACGGAAGACCTGCATCTCGATGTCCTCCGGGCGGAGGTCGACCTCGGCCTCCGCCATCTCGGGCAGGACGGCCACGGTCGCCGTGGAGGTGTGCACGCGGCCGCCGGACTCCGTCTCGGGCACGCGCTGCACGCGGTGCACGCCGCTCTCGAACTTGAGCCGCGAGAACGCGCCCGCGCCCCGGATCTCGAGGTCGGCCTCGCGGACGCCGCCCAGCTCCGTCTCGGAATAGTTCAAAAGCTGCACGCTCCAGCCCTTCGACGCGGCATAGAGCTGATACATGCGAAACAGGCTGTGGGCGAACAGCGCGCTCTCCTCGCCGCCGACGCCGCCGCGCAGCTCCATAATGACGCTCTTATCGTCGTTCGGGTCATGGGGCAGCAGCAGGAGCTTCAGCTCCTGCTCGAGCGCCTCGCCGCGCTTTTTCGCGTCGGAATATTCCTCCTGACACAGCGCCCTCAGCTCGGCGTCGGTCTGACCGTTCATCAGCTCCTCCGCCTCCTGCATATCGCGCTGCGCGCGCAGATAACCGCGATACGCCGCGACAACGGGCGTCAGCTCCTTCTGCTCGCGCAGAAGCGCCGCTGCGCGCTTCGGGTCGGCGTAAAAATCCGGCCGCTCCGTGCGCGCGTTCAGCTCCTCCAATTTGTCCTCAAGCTGCCTGAGCTTGTCCAGCATCCCGTTGTCCAACGGCGTCACCTCGTCCTGATGTTCGTTTCTCTGTTATCTGTTTATTTTATCAAATTTTCCGGCGCTTGTCTACGGTATCGGTTAAAAATCACCTGCGCCCGGTCGTGCAGACGCTCCGTCGCGGCCAGCGCGGCCGCGCCCCCGGCGTTGATGCGGTGGACGTGCGGCGTCATATACAGCAGGTCGCGCACGGCGTCCGCGCCGTCAAGCGTGAAGTCGAACTCCAGCGTGCGGCTCGTCTCGAGCGCGAAGCCCTCGAGCGACGGGTGGAGCGTTTTTTCCTTATGCGTCAGGCTGGGGTAGATGATGCGCTTGAGCGCCAGCAGATGCGCCGGCCCGGCGATGACCTGCACAAAACGCCCGTCGGGCTTCAGCACGCGGGCAAACTCCCGCGCCGCCGTCAGGGCGAACATGGACAGCACGCAGGAAAAGCTGCCGCCGGCAAAGGGCAGATGCGCCGCCGTGGCCGTGAGCCAGTGGGCGGTCTTGTCGCGCCCGGCCGCGCAGCGCACGGCGTCCTTGGAAATGTCGATGCCCCAGCGCTCGGGGACGGTTTTTTGCAGCGCGCCGAGGTAATAGCCCTCGCCGCAGCCCGCGTCGAGCACGTCGGGCATGTCGCCGACCAGCTCGCGCAGCGCCGCGGCGATCGGCTCGTAATATCCGCCGTCGAGAAAGCGCCGCCGCGCAAGCACCATCTCGCGGCTGTCTCCGGGGCGGAGCGAATGCTTCTGCGTCACGGGCAGAAGGTTGACATAACCCTGCCGCGCGACGTCGAAGCAATGCCCGTTTTCGCAGCGCCATGCGCTCGGCTCGGGGCGCAGCGCAGCGCCGCAGACCGGACAGATCAGTTCCATCGCTTATCACCAGCTTCTTCCATTCATAAAATTCGCGCGCGGGCGGAATGCTACGGTCAGAGGAGGGATGCATATGCATCTGAGACGATTGCTCGCGGCCGTGCTGCTGGCGGCGCTTTGCGCGCCGGCGGTACGTGCGCAGGAGCCGCCCCTCTGCGTGGCGCTGACCTTTGACGACGGACCGTCCGGACGGTTCACCCGCAGACTGCTGGAGGGGTTGGCGCAGCGCGGCGTGTCGGCGACGTTCTTCCTCTGCGGCTATCGGGTGGAGCAATATCAGGAGCTGACGGCGCAGATCGCCTCGGACGGACACGAGCTCGGCTGTCACGGCCAGACGCACGAGTCGTTCCGCGAGCTGTCGCAGACGGCGCTGTGCTCCGAGCTGGAACGCTCCATGGAGCGCATCACGACGGCGGCGGGGCAGCGCCCCACGCTCCTGCGCCCGCCCGGAGGCGTCTTTGAGCCGGAGCGGCTGGCGCAGACCGTCTGCGCCGATCTGCCCGTGGTGCTGTGGTCGGTCGATCCGAAGGATTGGCGGCGCAGCGACGCGGAGGCGATCGCCGCCGAGGTGCTCAAGGCCGTGCAGCCGGGCGACATCATCCTGCTGCACGACATGTCCGATTCCAGCGTGGACGCGGCGCTGACGATCGTCGACGCCCTGCAAGCGCGGGGCGCAGAGCTTTTGACCGTCAGCGAGCTGGCGCGCCGCGCCGGAACGGAGCTGTCCGCCGGAACGGCTTATCGGCGCATTTCCTTCTCCGCAGAGAAGAATGCCTCGATCTCGGAACGAGAGGCTGCCACGGAGCCTTGCACGAATCCGGCCTTTCCGCCGCCGCGCCCGTGGCAGGCGGCGTTCAGACGGCGCACCGGCTCGCGCAGGTCGTCGGTTCGGCTCGCCAGAACGTATTGATACGCGCCGTCGCTGCCGTTAAACACCGCGCAGAGGCCGTCGGCGCGCTTCACGAGCGCGTCGGCCAGACGGCGCAGGGAGTCCGGCGAAAGCGACTCCTCGAACAGCAGCACGAAGGGCGAGCCGGCATGGCGCTCGGCCTGAAGGGCGAACAGGCGATTCTCGAGCGCCCCGGCGCGCAGCCTTGCGGCGTCCAGATTCGCGCGCAGCGCGCGGGCGGCCTCGGCGGTTCGGTCGGCTTTGGCCGAAAGCAGGCCGGAGACCTGACGGTTCTGCTCAAAAACGGCGTTGAGCCGGCGCATCGCGCGTCCGCCGCAGAGCAGCTCCATGCGGCTGCCGCCGTGGAAGCGCTCGACGCTCAGCAGCTTGACCAGACCGATCTCGCCGGTGCGCCGCACATGCAGCCCGCAGCAGGCGCAGATGTCCGCGTCCTCGAAGCGCACGATGCGCACCGCGCCCGTCAGCTCCTTTTTGCTGCGGTAGGGGATGGTTTTGAGCGTCTCGGCGTCGGGCACGGAGACCGTGCAGGGCAGGTCGCGCCAGATCAGGCGATTGACCGCGTCCTCGACCTGCTGCATCTGCTGCCGGGTCAGCTCGCCGCTGTAGTCGATCGTGAGCTCCTCGGCGCCCATGTGGAAGCCGACGTTTTCATAGCCGAAGCGGCTGTGGATCACGCCGGAGACGAGGTGCTCGCCGGAGTGCTGCTGCATCAGGTCGAAGCGGCGCTCCCGGTCGACCGCCATGACCGCCTCGCTGCCCACGGACAGCGG
>URLT01000122.1 GCA_900548795.1 uncultured Eubacteriales bacterium | reverse complement strand
CGGTCTGGCAAGGAAATGCCAGATCGAGCTGGCCTACGCCATCGGCGTGGCGCAGCCGGTCAGCGTGCTGGTCGACACCTACGGCACGTCGGAGCTTCCCGATCTGCGCCTGAGCGAGCTGGTGCGCGCGTGCTTCGACCTGCGCCCCGCCTCCATCATCCGCACGCTCGACCTGCGCCGTCCGATCTACCGTCAGACCGCATCCTACGGCCACTTCGGCCGCACGGAGCTGGATCTGCCGTGGGAGCGGCTCGACGCCGTTGATATTCTGCGCGCCAAGGCCTGACGCGCCGCTGCCGGCAACGCGGCCGGCGATTCCAAGGGGAGGCTCCGCAGCCGCCGCCCGCGGCTCCCGGGGCGCTGCTCCCCCAGTTTTCCGAGGTTTTTTATGAAGCTTTCCCGCAAGATCGACGCCTGTGCGCTTTCCCCCATTCGCAAATTCTATCCTTATGCCGTCGCGGCCGAAAAGCGCGGCGTCAAGATCCATTCTCTGAACATCGGGCAGCCCGATATTCAAACGCCCCCGGCCTATTTTGACGCGCTGGCTGCTTACCGCGCCGACGTGCTGGCCTACGCCCCGTCGCCCGGCATCCCCGAGCTGCTCGAGGCCGTGCGGCAGTATTACGCGCGCATCGGCGTGACCTTCTCCGAGGGGGAGATCCTCATCACGACCGGCGGCAGCGAGGCGCTGCTCATGACCATGATGGCGATCCTCGACGAGGGCAGCGAGGTCATCGTGCCAGAGCCGTTTTATCCGAATTATAACACCTTCATCCACCTCGCCGGCGGCCGCATCCGTCCCGTCCCGGCCACGCCCGAGGACGGCTACCGCTACGCCGAGCGCGCCCGCATCGAGCCGCTCATCAACGAGCGCACCCGCGCCATTCTCATCACGAACCCCGGCAACCCGACCGGAACGGTTCTGACCGAGGAGGAGCTGCGCACCGTGGCGGATATTGCGCGCGAGCGCGGGCTGTTTCTGATCTGCGACGAGGTCTACCGCGAGTTTATCTACGACGGCGGCCGCCTGACCACCGCCGCGCACCTGCGCGACCTCGACGAAAATCTGATCCTGATCGACTCCGTCTCCAAGCGCTTCAGCGCCTGCGGCGCGCGCATCGGCGCGCTTCTGAGCCGGAACGCGGCGTTTATGGAGGCCGTTCTGAAGATCGCGCAGGCGCGTCTGTCCGTCGCAACGCTCGACCAGATCGGCGCCGCCGCGCTCTACGGGGTCGACCCGTCCTATTTCGACGCGACCCGCGAGGAATATCGCCGCCGCCGCGACGTCTGCTACCGCAAGCTCTGCCAGATCCCCGGCGTCGTGACCGCCGAGCCGAAGGGCGCGTTCTATACCATGGCCAAGCTCCCGGTCGACAGCGCCGAAAAATTCCAGATGTACCTGCTCAACGAGTTTGAGGTCGACGGCGAGACGGTCATGTTCGCGCCCGGCAGCGGCTTCTACGCCACCGAGGGCGCAGGAGAGAGCGAGATCCGCATCGCCTATGTCCTGTGCTGCGAGGAGCTCGAGCGCGCGCTCGACCTGCTGCGCATCGCCATCGAGCGCTATAACAGCCGAGCATAACGCCGCCGATCTCCAAACGCCCGTGCATATTTACCCGGCGGCGCGGCATAGCGCGCCGGACGGCACACCGAAAGACGCGCTGCGCCTGCGGAGTGCATTATAAAGCTGCTTTACCGGCTCTCCGGTAAAGCAGCTTTTTTCGTGCCAAAAGCCTTTTTCGGCACGCCGGCAGACTGCAAACCAATTCGGAAGTCAAGCAACCCGCACCTGCCGGCGTACATAGGTACGCTAGGCTGCGAGCTGTGATGTAAGTCAAAACCCTTGCGTAACAAGTAAAACGTCCCAATTTCGTGTCATTGCGAGGCCGCATCGCGGCCGTGGCAATCTTAAAGTTAATGGTATGGCATCCCGCGGCGAAGCACGGGAGCACGAAACAAAAAGGAATACTTATTAATAAATTAATAAAAAATGAGATACGCCGCTTTGTTCCGTTTCCTCTTTCTTCGTTCCAAGGCTCTATTTCGTTCCGTTCAGCCATAGTTCGTTTCGGAATGGCAAATCGCTTCGTTAAAGATTGCCGCGTCGCTTCGCTCCTCGCAATGACAGGATCGGTAGGCTTTGTCGAAAATACGGGACGCAAAATATAATCTTCGGAATCCGAAAGCGGTAGGTTTTTGATTAAAAAATGCATGAAATACGCCTGTGACTCATAATTGTTCCAATTCTGGGCGACATGCCTTATTTGTCGACTGTTTTGACAGTCTGTAAGCTGCTTTACCGGCTCTCCGGTAAAGCAGCTTTTTGTCGGCCGCGCACGAATCCGCACGGCTACCGCCGCGCCTGCGTCCGGCGTGCCGCCGACGCGCTAGCGCAGATTCAGAATGCGCAGGATGTCCTCCCGGCCGCGCGCGCCGCGAATGCGCTGCTGCACCTCGCCGCCCTGCAGCAGCACCAGCGTCGGGACGCTCAGGATGCCGAATTTTCGCGTCAGCGTCTCCTGCGCGTCCACGTCCACCCGGCAAAATTTGCAGCTTGCGCCGAAATCCGCGTCGAGCGCCTCCAGCGTGGGCGCCAACGCGCGGCAGGAGCCGCAGCGCTCGGCATAAAAATCGATCAGAACCGGCCGCTCCGAGGCCTCGACCTCGTTCCGGTAGTTTTCCATAGTCAGATCCGTCATAAAAATCGCCTCCCTGCGTAGTATGCGCAGAGAGGCGAAAATATTTCATTGTTTGCCGTCTTTTCCCGCAAAAGGCCGTCACGCCTTCTTTCGCGCCGAGGGCGCGGCGATCTGTGCGTCAGGCGGCGCAGCGCGCGTGCGCGAGGCACGCGAAAGCCCGATGCGTATGAAATCGCTGATCCGGAGACCGCGTTATTTCACGGCGTCGGCGATCAGCTCCACGCAGCGCTCCTCGCCGAGGACGCCGCTGTTGAGGCAAAGGTCGTAGTTTTTCGCGACGCCCCACGCCCGGCCGGTGTAGTTTTTGTAGTAGACCATGCGCTTTTTGTCCTTGTCCTCAAGGCGCTTCTCGATGGATTTCTCGTTTGCGCCGTAGCGCTCGATCACGCGCTTTGCGCGGCTGTCCATGTCGGCGTGGATGAACACGTGCAGGCAGCTCTCGTTGTCGCGCAGGATGTAGTCCGAGCAGCGGCCGACGATCACGCAGTTGCCCTTTTTCGCCAGCTCCTCGATGACCATGGTCTGCTCGATGTACAGCTTGTCATAGATCGACAGCGACTCGACCATGCGCTGGTTCGCCGTCGCCAGAGAAAACAGCAGGCTGCTGCGCGCGTTGGCGTATTCGCCGCTCTCTTCGACGAATTCGGGCGAGAACCCGCTGCGCTGCGCGACCTCCTTGACCAGCTCGCCGTCGTAAAAGGCATAGCCCAGCTTTTCCGCGACTGCGCGGCCAATGCTGCGGCCGCCGCTGCCGAATTCCCGGCTGATGGTGATAATGTTCTTCATTGCAGCAACCTCCTTGCTTCTTTCGGCTTCGGGAAGCGCACGGGGCGTCCCCCCTCCTGATTGTATTATATCACAGCTTTTCCGATTTTGGAATCTAAATTTTCGTTGCTTTTCGCAAAAAAGCGCCGCCGGCTCGCTATGCCTCGCTCCGATCCCTGCCGGACGCGCCGCGCAGGGCGCGTTTTCTTTTTTCGGAAAGCGGACGCCTCTGGCGGCGGCGC
>URLT01000121.1 GCA_900548795.1 uncultured Eubacteriales bacterium | reverse complement strand
CTGACGGCCTTCCGCCTTGCGGCTGAGCACGGCTACGGCGCGGAGCTGGACGTCCGCCTGAGCAAGGACGGGCGGCTCGTTGTGATGCACGACGCCGTGCTGCTGCGCATGACCGGGGTCGACCGGCGTGTTGCCGACTGCACTGCCGAGGAGCTGGACGCTCTGCGCCTTGAGGGGACGGACGAGCCGATCCCGTATCTGGAGCAGGTGTTGCCGATCTTCGAGGGCGGCGCGCCGCTGATCGTCGAGCTGAAGCCCGACGGCGGAAATGCGGCCGCGCTGACGCGCAAAACGGTCGCCCTGCTGAAAAAATATCCCAAGCTGCGCTTCTGCGTGGAATCCTTCGACCCGCATGTGCTGATCTGGCTGCGCCGGAACAGCCCGGAGCTTGTGCGCGGTCAGCTTGCGGAGAACTACCTGTCCGTGCGGCAGGGCTTCAAAGCCCCGGCGGCCTTCGCGCTGACGAACCTTCTGGCAAACTTTCTGACCGTGCCGCATTTTGTCGCCTACCGCTATGCCGACCGGCGGCAGTGCAGCCTGCGCCTTTGCCGCCGCGTCTGGGGCGTTCAGGAGGTCTCGTGGACGCTGCAGACCCCGCAGGAGATCCTCGAGGCTGAGCGCGACGGCTGCATCGTGATTTTTGAGCATTGCATCCCACCGGAAAAGAGGAATTGACGACCCATGCATGACAAGCTGACAAAAAAGGACATCGCGCTGATGGAGGCCGAACTGGAGAATCGCCGCCTGAACATTCGGCCGAGGATCATGGAGGAGGTCAAGCGGACGCGCGCGTTCGGCGACCTCAGCGAGAACTACGAATACAAGGCGGCCAAGCAGGAGCAGCGCAAGAACGACAGCCGCGTGCGCTATCTGCAAAATATGATCAAAACCGCGCAGATCATCGACGAGAGCGCCGAGGGCGGCAGCGGCGACAAGATCAAGCTCTACGACCGCGTGACGGTCTGGCTGCCGGAGGACGAGGAGGAGATGACCGTGCAGGTCGTCTCGACCGTCCGCATCGAGCCGGACAAGGGCTTCATCAGCATGGAATCCCCGCTCGGTCGGGCGCTGCTGGGACATCGCGCGGGCGACACGGTCTGCGTGCGCGTCAGCGACGACTATGCCTACGACGCCGAGATCCGCGCCATTGAGCCGGACAGCGACGACGGCTCGGCGCCCCTGATGCCGTATTAACGCAACGCCGCGCAATCGCGCCGGCGCGCTTCGCCGGATTTTTTTCGCCGATTCTTCGGCTTATACGAGGGAACCTCTGGATCAATCGTCTGCAACGCTCAGCGGGTCTTTTGCCCCAACTGACCGCTCTTGCGATTGAATCAGAGGCTCCCTAACAAAAAAAGAGGAAAGGAGGCGGCGCATATGCAATATATTGTTCTGGACATGGAGTGGAACCAGCCGTGGCCGGGCTCCTACGCCGCCAAAAAGGTGCTTCCCGTGGAGATCCATGGGGAGATCATTCAGATCGGTGCGGTGCGCCTGCTCGAAAAGGGTACGGCGGCCGACGAATTTCAGGTGCTGGTGCGCCCGAAATACTATAAAAAGCTCAACACCCGCGTCTCCAAGCTCACCGGGCTGAAGGACGCGACTCTGCGCGAGCAGGGGCTGCCCTTTCCGGAGGCGCTCGAGCGCTTCCGCACGTGGATCGGCGGCGACTGCATCTTTTTGACGTGGGGCTTCGACGATATTCGCATCCTCGAGGACAACATCCTCCTGCATGACGGCGAGCCGGACTGGATCCGCAAATGGTACAACGCGCAGATGATCTTCAACGCGCAGACCGGCTGCGGCACGTCGCAGAAATCGCTCTCGTCGGCCATGGAGCTGATGGGCATCCCCGCCAGCCGTCCGGCGCACGACGCGCTGGGCGACGCCTACCACACAGCCGTGATATGCAGCCGGCTCGACCTCAAGCGCGGCGTCGCCGAATACGGCAAGGCGCTCGAGAGCCACGCGAACGGCTTCCACGGCGCGCCGCCCGAGGGCTGCATCAGCCGCGCGGTGTTCCGGGGCTATTCCGACCACACCAAGGCGATGGAGGCCATGAACGAGCTGCGCAGCCACTGCCCGCAGTGCGGCGCGGCCATGCCAAACGGCCGCTGGATCGCGCAGGAGGGGCGGCGCTATATGACCATGGCGCAGTGCCCGGAGCACGGGCGCTACCTCATTCGCATCCGTCTGCAAAAGGATGCCGACGGCACGCTGCGCGTCAGCCGTCTGGTCTACGAGGGCGCGTCCGACGCGGCGCTCAAATATGACGAGCTGGCCGCCGAGCGCCGCCCGCGCAGACGCCGGCGGAGACGCTCCACCGCCAACGGCGTTGCAAAGCAGCGCGACGAGCGCTCGGGCCGTGCCTGAGCTGGAGCGCCTGCCCGAGCTTCTGCTGCCGTGGTTCGCGGAGAACCGGCGCGACCTGCCGTGGCGCCGCGATCGCGAGCCGTATCATGTCTGGCTTTCCGAAATCATGCTCCAGCAGACGCGCGTCGAGGCCGTGCGGGGCTATTACGACCGGTTTTTGCAGCGCCTGCCGACGGTCGAGGCACTGGCCGAGGCCGAGGAGGACGTGCTGCTCAAGCTCTGGGAGGGGCTGGGCTATTACAGCCGCGTGCGCAATTTGCAGCGCGCCGCGCGGGAGCTGGTGCGGCTGGGCGGCTTCCCGCAGACGGCCGCCGGTCTTGCGGCGCTTCCCGGCATCGGGGCGTACACCGCCGGGGCGATCGCCTCGATCTGCTTTGAACAAAAGGCGCCCGCCGTGGACGGAAACGTCCTTCGTGTGCTGACGCGCTACCTTGCAAGCGGGGCGTGCGTCGACCGGGCGAGCGTCCGACGCGACCTTGCCGAGCGCCTGCAGCGCGTTTATCCGGCCGGGCGCTGCGGCGAGTTCACACAGGCGCTCATGGAGCTGGGCGCAACGGTCTGCGTGCCGAACGGCGCGCCGCAGTGCGGGCGCTGTCCGCTTCGGGCGCTCTGCGCCGCGCATGAGGCCGGCACGGAGCTTTGCTATCCGGTGCGCGCGGAGAAGCGCGCAAGACGCGTGGAGCGGCGCACGGTGCTGCTGATGCGCTGCGGCGACCGTCTGGCGGTCTGCAAGCGGCCGGAGCGCGGGCTTCTGGCCGGGCTTTGGCAGCTTCCCGACGTCGAGGGCGAGCTGAACGCGCAGGAGGCGCTCACGCTGGCCGCACGCTGGGGCGTGCATCCGACGGGGCTGGAGCGCATCGTGCAGCGCAGCCATGTTTTCACCCATGTCCGCTGGGAGATGACCGGCGTGCTCCTGACCTGCTCGGCCGAGGCGCCGCAGTTTCGCTGGGTCACGCGGCAGGAGCTGCAAACGCAGCTCGGTCTTCCAACGGCCTACCGGCAATTTTTAGCTTGCATTTCCTGACAACACGGGTTATACTGAATGCATACCGACACCGATAAGGAGGACTTTCATAAATGGAAGACAAGCGCGCGGAGTATTCCGAGGACGAGATCATCACGCTGGAGTTTGACGAGGGCGACAGCTTTGAATGCGGCATCATGGGCGTGTTCGATTTGGACGACAAGCAGTATATCGCGCTCGAGCCGCTCGACGAGAGCAACGACGTCTATCTTTACGGCTATGTGCCGACGGATGACGATTTCGAGCTGCTGGACATCCCCGAGGAGGATTTCGACCGCGTTGCGGCGGAATTCGACCGTCTGATGGAGACGCCGGAGGAATAAACAAAGGAACCTCTGAATCAATCGGCTGCGGCGCTCAGCGGGTCTTTTGCCCCAACTTATTGGTTTGAAAATCTTGAAATACGAAAAGTATTCCTGC
>URLT01000120.1 GCA_900548795.1 uncultured Eubacteriales bacterium | reverse complement strand
GCAGCAGCCGCCCATCAGGCCGCCGTTGCCGCTGCAGCCGCACAGCAGGATCAGGAGAATCAGCCAGCTTCCGAAGCCGTTATTGCAGTTACATCCCATGATGAATCCCTCCCAGATGATTTCGAGCACTCGGCTCATTCCATGTTATGACGGAGGGGAAATTTGGTGACGGAATTCTCGCCTCACAGCAGGTCGCGCAAGACCTCGAGCGCCTGCGGCGTGTCCACGTCGGTCAGCGAGGCCGCGTCCGTCTCGACGCCGAGGAAGCACTCCGGGTGCGACCGGATGACGCTGCTGCCGCCGACGTCGCCGGTCAGCGCGAGCAGCTCCGGGAAAAAGCGCTTGGGAAACAGGTTCGGGTTGCCGCGTCTGCCGCCGTGCGATGCGCCGACGATGCCGTCCGGATGCGCGCGCCACGCCGCAACGATCCGCCGCAGCAGCTCCTGCGAGAGCATCGGCTGGTCGGCAACGACGTAGACGATGCCGTCGCAGTCGGCCATGGCCGCCGTGCCGAGGGCGACGGAGCGGCTCTGTCCGAGGTCGGGGCGGTCGTTGCGCACGCAGGCAAAGCCGAACGCGCGCGCCAGCTTCTCCACCTCGTCGTACTGCGTCACAACCGTCACGCATGAAAACACGTTGTCCGGGATCGCCTCGAGCGTGCGCCGGATGAGCGTCTTGCCGCCGAAGATCGCCGTCAGCTTGTTGGCCTGAAACCGACTGGAGCTGCCCGCGGCCAAGATCAAACAGCCAATTTTAAGGTCTTGCATGGAATCGCCCCCTTTTACCATAGTATAACCGATTTTTCCGAAAAAGAAAACGAACGCGCGTTCGCCATCGTCGAATTGTGCGTTATCTTGTAATTAGTACAACGAATGTTTCTTCAAAACGGTGTGCGTTTATGCTATACTGACAAAGGAAAGAGGCGGACGGGGGCATTTTTCGTCAACGTTTCCCGTCCGAGAGAACGTTATTAGGAGGGTTTTGTTCTATGAATGTCGGTAAGAGTGTCGTCCGCGTCGACGCGTTTGACAAGGCGACCGGCAGAGCCAGATACACCGATGACCTTTGCGACAAAGGCGCACTGGTCTTGCGGGTCGTGCGCTCTACCATTGCCCACGGCTTTGTGAAGTCCGTGGATATTTCCGAGGCAGAGAAGGTTCCCGGCGTGGTGCGCATCTTCACCTGCTTCGATGTGCCGGACATCCGCTTCCCCACCGCCGGCCACCCGTGGTCGGTCGAGGCCGCCCATCAGGACGTCGCCGACCGCCGTCTGCTGAATATCCACGTGCGTTACTATGGCGACGACGTCGCCGTCGTGGTCGCGGAGGACGAGGTCGCCGCGGCGCAGGCCGCGCGTCTGGTCAAGGTCGAATACGACGAGCTGCCCTTCGTGCTCGACGTGCAGAAGGCCATGGAGGACGGCGCGCCGCAGATCCACAAGCGCTTCCCCAACAACATCCTCAAGCACACCGAGATCCGCAAGGGCAACTACGAAGAAGCCATCAAGGAGCCGGGGCTGATCTGCGTGGACAAATGGTACGACACGCCGCCCGTGCAGCACTGCCACATCGAGAACCACATCGCCTATGCCTATGAAGAGGCCGGCAAGATCGTCGTCGTCTCCTCCACCCAGATCCCGCACATCGTCCGCCGCACCGTCGGACAGGCGCTGGGCATCGACTGGGGTCGCGTGCGCATCGTCAAGCCGTACATCGGCGGCGGCTTCGGCAACAAGCAGGACACGCTCTATGAGCCGCTGGTCGCTTGGGTGTCGATGCAGCTCGGCGGCCGTCTGGTGAAGCTGGACATTCCCCGCGAGGATACCTTCATCTCCAACCGCATCCGCCACGCCATCCGCTTCCACCTCGTCTCGTGGCTCCGCCCGGACGGCACCTTCGTCGCCCGCAAGGCCGAGCTGTTCTCCAATCAGGGCGCATACGCCTCCCACGGCCACAGCATCGTCGCCAAGGCGATGGGCTCGTTCCCGCAGCTCTATCCCTGCGACAACTTCGAGTGCGACGCCTACACCGTCTATACCAACCGCTCCGCCGCCGGCGCCATGCGCGGCTACGGTATGCCGCAGGCGTCCTTCGCGCACGAGGCGCACATCGAGGACATCTGCAAGGCGCTCGGCGTCGACTCGCTGAAGTTCCGCCGCGAGCACATCATGCCGGTCGGCTTTGTCGACGGCTTCTCCAAAAACGAGAACTATTTCGACTCCTTCAACCAGTGCTTCGACAAGGCCGTGGCCTACATGGACTACGACCGCAAGCACGCCGAATATGCCAAGCAGACCGGCGACCTCCGCAAGGGCATCGGCATCGCCCCCTTCTGGTATAACACCGCCGTCTGGCCGATCTCTCTGGAGCATTCCTCCTGCCGCATGGTGCTCAATCAGGACGGCTCGATCCAGCTTCAGGTCGGCGAGACGGAGATCGGTCAGGGCGCCGATACGGCCTACGCGCAGATGGCGGCCGACGTCATCGGCATCAAGGACTACCGCGACGTGCACGTCATCTCCTGTCAGGATACCGACGTGACCCCGTTCGGCCTCGGCGCCTATGCCTCCCGTCAGACCTACGTCGTCGGCTTCTCCATCACGCAGACCGGCAAGATCCTCAAGGACAAGATCCTCGAATATGCCAAGGAGATCACCCGCTGCCCGATCGCCAATATGGACATCATCGACAGCAACATCGTCCGCACGACCGACGGCCGCATTCTGCGCAGCCTGCGCGAGCTGGCCACCGAGGCGTTCTACAGCCTGACCCACTCCGAGCACATCACCGCCGAGTCGACCTACCAGATCAAGAACAACGCCTATTCCTTCGGCTGCTGCTGCGCCGAGGTCACGGTCGATGTTCCGATGTGCCGCGTGCATGTCGACCGCATCATCAACGTCCACGACTGCGGCATGCTCATCAACCCGCAGCTTGCCGAGGCGCAGGTGCACGGCGGCATGTCCATGGGCATCGGCTACGCCCTGAGCGAGCAGATCCTGTGGGATGAAAAGACCGGCAAGCCGCTGAACAACAACCTGCTGGACTACAAGCTCTCCTCGACCATGGATCACCCGCATCTTGAGGCGCAGTTCGTGCAAAATCCGGAGCCGACCAGCCCCTTCGGCACGAAGGCGCTCGGCGAGCCGCCTGCCTGCCCGGTCGCCCCGGCCATCCGCAACGCGATCCTCAACGCCACCGGCGTGGCCGTCGATCAGGCGCCGATGAATCCGCATATCCTGTTCAAGCGCTTCAGCGAGGAAGGCCTGATCGACGATCCGTGGAGAAAGGAGAACTAAGCCATGTATGATATGAAAGAATATTACGAATCCGAGAGCGTGCAGGACGCCGTTCGGCTGCGTCTTGCTCACCCGCAGGCGCACATCATCGCAGGCGGCTCGGACGTGCTCGTGCAGATGCGCGAGGGCAAGCGCGCCGGCGTGGAGCTGATCTCCATTTATATGCTCGACGAGCTGCGCGGCGTTAGCATCGATGAGGAGGAGAACATCCGCATCGGCAGCCTGACCAGCTTCTCCCACATCACCCGCGACCCCATCATCCAGAAATACATCAACGTCCTCGGCGAGGCGGTCGATCAGGTCGGTGGCCCGCAGATCCGCAACATCGGCACCATCGGCGGCAACACCTGCAACGGCGTGACCTCCGCCGACTCCTCCTCCACCCTCCATGCATGGGATGCCATTGTGGAGCTGACCGGTAAAAACGGCGTTCGCCGCCTGCCCATCCACGAGTTCTACATCAAGGCCGGCAAGGTGGACATCCGCGTGGAGGACGGCGAGATCCAGACCGCCATCCTCATCCCCAAGGAGAGCTACGACCGCTGCTGGGGACACTATATCAAGTACGCCATGCGCAAC
>URLT01000119.1 GCA_900548795.1 uncultured Eubacteriales bacterium | reverse complement strand
ATTACCTGCACCTCTACGCCGTCAAGCAGCCCGACCTCAACATGGACAATCCGCTCGTGCGCGAGGAGGTCAAAAAGATCCTGAAATTTTGGCTCGATCTCGGCGTCGACGGCTTCCGCGAGGATGTTATCACGCTGATCTCCAAAAAGGAGGGGCTGCCGAGCGACCATCTCTTCCCGATCTACAAGGGCATCCGCTTTTATAACCACGGGCCGCATATCCACGAGTATCTTTCCGAGTTCCGGCGCGACGTGCTGTCGCATTACGACTGCCTGACGATCGCCGAGGCGCCGCTGATCTGGCCGAAACGTGCGCTGGAATACATCTCCGAGACGCCCGACAGCGATTTTGACATGATGATCCAGTTCCAGTGCATGTGCGGCGATTGCTTCTTCACGGACTATATGCCGACGAAGTTCCACCTGCGCAAGCTCAAGCGCGCGTGGTCGAGCTGGCAGAGCAAGCTCGAGGGCAAGGCGTGGAACATGCTCTATCTGGAGAATCACGACCATCCGCGCGTGATCTCGCGCTACGGCAGCGAGAATTTCCGCGTCGAGAGCGGCAAAATGCTGGCCGTGGCCTATCTGTTCCAAAAGGGCACGCCTTTCCTCTATCAGGGGCAGGAGATCGGCATGACGAACTGGAGGCCGAGCGACCCGGAGCAGTATGAGGACGTTCAGACGCGCTGGCAGTACGAACATGCGGCGCTGAAAAAGTCGCCCGAGGAGCGCCTCAAGCGCCTCTGGCGCAGCTCGCGCGATTCCGCGCGGACGCCGATGCAGTGGTCGGACGCAGAGCACGCCGGATTCTCAACGGCCGAGCCGTGGTTTTTCGTGAACCCGAATTACCGCGAGATCAACGTCGCCCAACAGGAGAAGGACGCCGATTCGCTCCTGAATTTTTACCGCAAGGCGATCAAGCTGCGCAAGTCCCTGCCGGTCGTGCGATACGGGAGCTATAAGGAGCTGCTGCACCGCTCCAAGAAGCTCTACGCCTATGAGCGCGAGAGCAAGGGCACGAGGCTGCTCGTGATCTGCTCGTTCAGCGAGCAGCCGATGAAGCTGCCGAAGCGTCTGCATCCGGGCAAGGCCTCGCTGATCCTCTGCAATTACACCGGCAAGCCGGACACCGACACCCTGCGACCCTATGAGGCACGGGTCTATCTGACGGTATGACGCCATATTTCCGAATAATCACCGCCCCCTGCACATACAGTTGCAGGGGGCGGTTTTTATGTGCAGAAAATATGAACTTCTCGGGATCGGACTGATCGGCTGCGGCGTGGGCGTGCTGCTCTCGCTGCTCTTTCGCTCGGACTTTGCGCAGGCGATGCTCGGTATTTGCGTTACGCTCGTCGGTTGCCTTTGTATGCGAAGATTCCCGTGAATTTTTCGGGATAAACCTGTCCAACGCATCATATATATGGCATAGGACAAGGAAGGAGCGTGGCTTATGGATCTTGTTTTTCAGGAAAAAAAGATGGTTTTTCCGTCGTGCGTCCTGCGGCAGTGCGTCTCGCAGGAGCAAACGGCGGATCTGATCGTTCCGGATCGGCTTGCAGACTGCGCGCGTGTGCTCGAGGCCTTCGGCACGGTCACGGTGCGCTCGGCCGAGGCCGGGGCGGATAGCGTCTCGGTCGTCGGGACGGTTCAGGCGGGTGTGCTCTTTGCCGACGACGGGGGAACGCCGCACTGCCTGCAAACGGAGCTGCCGTTCAGCGTGCGCCGGGAGCTGGCCTCGCCGGACGGAGAGCCGACGCTGCAATGCCGGGTGCGCCTGACGGCAATCGACGCGCGCGTGCTCAACTCGCGCAAGCTGCTGGTTCGGGCGACCGTGCTGTGCTGCATGGAGGTCTTTTGCCGGACGGAGCGGCGATTGTACGACGTGGAGGCGCCGTCGGAGCGGCTTCAGCTTCGGCGCGTGGAGCTGCCTGTGCGCATGGTGCAGGCGCTGGGGGAGAAGCGCTTCCCGGTGCAGGAGGAGCTGGAGCTGCCGCCGGAGTATCCGGCTGCGGAGCGGCTGCTGAGCTATACGGCCGCTCCGGAGTTGACTGAGCAGAAAACGGTCGGCTCGAAGGCGGTCTTCAAGGGCTGCCTGCGCGTGCACGTGCTTTACGCCGACGCGGAGCAGGAGCTGCGCGTCTATGACTGGACGCTGCCGTTTTCGCAGTACGCCGAGCTGGAGCGCGATTGCGAGGGCTGCCGTCCGGAGGCGCAGGCGTGGCTGACAGCCTTTGCGCTCGAGCCGGAGAGCCACGGCGAGAGCCGCCGGCTGCTCCTGAACGCCGGCGTGGCGGTGCAGTGCCGCGCGATCGGCGAGGAGCGCCTGAGCCTGATTGACGATGCCTTCTGCACGGATGCGGAGCTGGAGCCGAAAACGGAGGCATGGACGCTCGAGACGCTGCTCGACCGGCAGAGCTTTTCGCTGACCGCGCAGGCGACGGGCGAGCTGAGCGGGAGCGTCCTCGATGTCGCGGCGCTGCCCGGCGAGCCGCAGACCCGACGCGAGGGCGGATCGCTTCGCGTCGAGGTGCCGCTGAGCTGCTGTGTGCTGTATCGCGACGGAGAAGGGCAGGTGCGCAGCGCGTGCCTGCGCACCTCGGTGGCTGCCGAGACGTCCGCCGCGGAAAACGTCGACTGCTGTGTCGCGGAGCTTCGGTGCGGCGAGGCGTTCTGCAGCGCCGGGGCGGGCATGGCAGAGCTGCGCCTGCCGGTGAGCATGGAGCTGACCGCAACGGCGCGCGAGGAGCTGCGGCCGCTCTGCGGCGGGGAGATCAGCGAGCTGCCGCCGCAGGGACGCAGACCCGCGATCATTCTGCGCCGCGCGGTCGGCGACGAGGATGTCTGGTCGGTGGCCAAGAGCCTGCGCACGTCGGCCGAGGCCATTGTCAAGGCCAACCATTTGCAAGGCGATGTGATCCCGGACGGCACGATGCTGCTGATCCCGATCTGATACTGATTCTTGTGAATCAAGAATCCCGTGTGCTTTGCACACTCGCATCGTGCGAAAGCACGCTGCGTCGTCTCATGCAGAATCTGACGCGCCGCTGGCGCTATAAAAAGCGCTTCAAGCTTTTTAACAGATGACCCGGCGAGCCGGTCATGGGGTGCGCCCCGTGACCGGCCTTTTGCTATGCGGACAGCTCGACCCCTTTGCGCAGACTCAAACAGGAAGGAGGATGCGCCGGGCGCAATAAATATCGTATAGAATGCTAAAATTATGACATGTAAAAAGTTAAATAGGGGGCGGGAACATGAGACGATTTTCTAAACGACTTTTAGAGTTACAAAACAGACCGCACAGGCAGGTCGTCGGACGCCGTCGAAGTACCCGGTCGATTCCGACTCCGACGACGGGATCTGCTATTTCAGCTCTGTCACCATCGCATTCACATCCTGAACCCTCGGGGGCTGCGCACATTTGCCGCAGCCCCCGTTTTTGCGCCGCCTAAATTCTGAACCTTCGGCTCAACACGCCGGAGGGTCGCGCGATTGCAAGCGAGGCGTTTGGCGTGCAGATCGAAGCACCGTCCGGCATTTCCGGGATGCGGCGCGCGCTTTTGGACGCAGTGGAGGCCGGGAAAAACGTACAACTGATACTAGGGAACCTCTGAATAAATCGTCTGCGGCGCTCAGCGGGTCTTTTGCCCCAACTGATCGGTTTGAAAATTTTGAAATACGAAAAGGATTCCTGCAATTTCCAAACCTCAATTTGGAACAAAATCCCTCGCTGACCGCTCTTGCGATTGAATCAGAGGTTCCCTAGAATCTGTTAAAAAGCTTGAAGAGCTTTTTATAGCGCCATCGGCGCGTCAGATTCTGCATGAGACTGCGCAGCGTGCATTTGCACGATGCGAGTGTGCGTAGCACACGGGATTCTTGATTC
>URLT01000118.1 GCA_900548795.1 uncultured Eubacteriales bacterium | reverse complement strand
CCAGCCGCAGACAGCCGGAACGCGCCGCGTCGATCATACCGGCGTCCTCGGTGACGGGAATGAACGCGCCGGAGAGCCCGCCGACGTTGTTCGACGCCATCACGCCGCCCTTTTTCACGGCGTCGTTCAGCATGGCGAGCGCCGCCGTCGTGCCGCACGCGCCGCACTGCTCCAGACCCATCTCCTCGAGAATGTGGGCGACGCTGTCGCCGACGGCCGGGGTCGGGGCGAGGGAGAGGTCGACGATGCCGAACGGGATGTTCAGGCGCTTGGAGGCCTCGTTCGCGACGAGCTGGCCGACGCGCGTGATCTTGAAGGCGGTGCGCTTGATCAGCTCGGCGACCTCGCCGATGTCGGCGTCGGGCACTTTGGCAAGCGCCGCGCGCACGACGCCAGGGCCGGAGACGCCGACGTTCACGGCGCAGTCGGCTTCGCCCGTGCCGTGGAATGCGCCGGCCATAAAGGGGTTATCCTCCACCGCGTTGCAGAAAACGACGAGCTTCGCCGCGCCGATGCAGTCGCGGTCGGCCGTGCGCTCGGCCGTCTCGCGGACGATCCTGCCCATGAGGGCGACGGCGTCCATATTGATGCCCGCGCGCGTCGAGCCGATGTTCACGGAGGAACAGATGTGCTCCGTCTCGGCCAGCGCCTGCGGAATGCTGCGGATCAGCGCCAGATCGCCGGGCGCGAAGCCCTTCTGCACCAGCGCGGAATAGCCGCCAATGAAGTTCACGCCCACGGCCTGCGCGGCGCGCTCGAGCGTGTGCGCAAAAAGCACGGGGTCGCTCTTGGGGCAGGCCGCCGCGAGCATCGCGACCGGCGTGACGCTCAGGCGCTTGTGAATGATCGGAATGCCGTATTCCTTTTCGATGCCCGTGCAGACGGCAACGTGGTGCTCCGCGACGCGGCAGATCTTGTCATAAATTTTGTTGCAGGCGGCATGGATATCCGGGTCGATGCAATCGAGCAGGGAAATGCCGATCGTGACCGTGCGGATGTCGAGATGCTCCTGCTCGATCATGCTGATGGTTTCGAGAATGTCGTTCGTGTTGAGCATGGGCGGCCTCCTAGATGCGGTGCATGGCGTTGAAAATATCCTCGTGCATGACGTGGATGACCATGCCCATCGATTCGCCCATGGCGGCCATTTCGTCGGCAAAGCTGCCGAACGGGATCTGCATCCCCTGAATTTCCGCAAGCATGATCATGCAGAACATGTCCTGCATGACCGACTGGGTCACGTCGATGATATTCAGGCCGTTTTCGCTGCATTTCGCGCTGACCTTGGCTAAAATTCCCACGCTGTCCTTGCCGACAACGGTGATGACTGCTTTCATTTCTGCTGCCTCCCGAATTTTTTTCCATTATAGCGCACTTTGGAGAAAATTGCAACGCCGGAGATACAATTAAATCTGCTCTTGAAAAAAATGCGCAATGTGGTATAATAACAGTGATAATTTGGTATTTTACCCGAAAGGAACGACCGCATGGAGCGTATTACCAGCGCGAAAAACCCGCTGATCGCGCATCTGAAACGGCTGCACACCGACCGCGCCTACCGCGCACAGTGCGGGGAATTTCTCTGCGAGGGGCGCAAGCTCCTGCGCGAGGCGCTGCAATGGTACCCGCGCATCACGGCGGTCGTCGCTGCCGATGGCTTCGAGCTGCCGGAGCTGCCGCCGGGGGTGCGGGTCGTGACGGTTCCCGAGAGCCTGATGGAGCGCGTGTCGGTCATGAAATCGCCGCAGGGTGTGCTTTTTTCCTGCATGCTTCCCGAGCCGGAGCCGCTGACGGTTCGCCCGGGAATGCTTTTGCTCGACCGCATCCAAGACCCCGGCAACCTCGGCACGATCCTGCGCACGGCGGATGCCTTTGAAGTGCCCGTGCTGCTGACGAACGGCTGCGCCGACCCGTTTTCGGAAAAAACCGTGCGCGCGTCGATGGGCGCCGTGCTGCGCACGCCGCCGCAGTCGGCGCCGATGGACGAGATCCTGCGGCTTTGCCGGCAGTGCGGCGTTCCCGTTGCGGCTACGGCGCTTGCCCCGGAGTCAAAGGATCTGCGGCGCGTCCGGATGCGCGACTATCTTGCCGTGATCGGCAGCGAGGGGCAGGGGATCTGCCAGACGCTGCTCGACGCCAGCAACGAAAAGATCATCATTCCCATGCAGCAGCGCTGCGAGTCCCTGAACGCGGCGGTCGCCGCGACGATCGTTCTTTGGCAGATGAGAAATTAAAGGAGCGCGCCGCATTATGTTAAAGCACTGGATTTGGCTGACAACCAGAAAAGGGATCGGGCCGGTCGGCCGCGCGGCGCTTTTGCGCCTGTTCGGCTCTGCCGAGCGCGTTTACGGCCTGACGAGAGAGGTCTGCCGAAGAACCGAGGGCTTTGAGGCACGCTGGCTTGAGGGCGTGCTGGACAAGGATCTGACCGAGGCGGAGCAGATCCTCGTCGACTGCGACAACAAGGATATTCACCTCGTTTGCTACAATATGGATGAATATCCCGACCGGCTGCGGAATCTGCCCGATGCGCCGGTCGTGCTCTATTACCGGGGCAGTCTGCCGAATTTTGACGCCGAGGCCGCCATTGCCGTTGTCGGCACGCGGCGGTGCAGCGCCTACGGGCTGCTGCACGCAAAGCAGTTTTCCCGCCTGATCGCCGCAAGCGGCGGCATGATCGTCTCCGGCGGCGCACGCGGCATCGACACCATGGCGCTGCGCGGTGCGCTCGACGCCAAGTCGACCGTGGCCTGCGTGCTCGGCTGTGGAGTGGACGTCGTCTATCCGCCGGAAAACCGCTTCCTGTTTCAGGATGTGATGGCTCACGGCTGCCTTATCAGCGAGTATCCGCCGGGAACGCGCCCCGACCGAGGCAATTTTCCGACGCGAAACCGCATCATCAGCGGCCTTTGCGTCGGCGTGCTCGTGATCGAAGCGCCCGAGCAGAGCGGCGCGCTCATTACCGCGCAGCATGCGCTCGAGCAGGGGCGCGACGTGTATGCCATTCCCGGCAACATCGGCGTGAAAAACAACGAGGGCACGAACCGGCTTCTGCGCGAGGGTGCGCAAATGGTCACAGACGGCTGGGATCTGCTGTCCAACTATACCTACCTTTTCCCCGATAAGCTCTCCGACGCGCGCCGCAAGGAGTCGCTTGAGCGCATCTATCACGCGCGCTACGGCAACGCCCTTCCGGTCTATTCTCCGGTGGTCGAGCCGCCAGAGGAGAAAAAAGTCGTTGACAATCCGCCGCGAAGGAATTATAGTGACGGGAAAGAGCCCGTTCTCTCAGACGACGAGCGGAAGCTGCTCGACGCGCTCAAAAGCGAGCCCGAGCCGGCCGACGAGGTGATCGCCCGCTCCGGTCTGCCCGCCCAGCGCGTGCTGGCGGCGCTGACACTGCTGCAGATCAAGCGCCTTGCGGCTCGCGAGAACGGAAATCTCCGGAAGCTCGATGCTTCCGAATGACAGAAATCTGAATGAGCTTGGAGGTTCCTTTATGTCCAAGGGAACAAATTTGGTGATCGTCGAGTCGCCCTCAAAGGCTAAGACGATCGGGAAATATCTCGGGTCGGATTACCGCGTGGAGGCCAGCATGGGACATCTGCGCGACCTGCCCAAAAGCACGATGGGTGTCGATTTTGACCACGATTTCGAGCCGGAATATCAGCCCCTTGCCGGAAAAGAGGCCATTATCGACGAGCTGCTCAAGGCGTCGAAAAAGGCCGACTGCGTCTATCTCGCGACCGACCCGGATCGCGAGGGAGAGGCCATTTCGTGGCACCTGAAGGTGCTTCTGGGGCTTCCGGACGACAAGACCCACCGCGTGACCTTCAACGAGATCACGAAAAAGGTCGTCACGGAGAGCATCGCCAAGCCGCGCGATATCGACTATAATCTTGTCGACGCGCAGCAGGCGCGCCGCGTGCTCGAC
>URLT01000117.1 GCA_900548795.1 uncultured Eubacteriales bacterium | reverse complement strand
GAGGAACTCCATGAAACCGACCCTGTGCAGCCGCTGCAAGAAAAATGTGGCTGTGATCTTTATCACAAAAGTAGAAAACGGCAAGAGCACCAACGAGGGACTTTGCCTGAAATGCGCCAAGGAGCTGGGCATCAAGCAGGTCGACGAGATCGTCGAGCGGATGGGCATCACCGACGAGGATCTGGACAACCTGAACAGCGAGATGAACCAGCTCATCCAGCCCGAGGACGACGAGGACGACATCGGCAGCCGCACGGCGACCTTCCCGCATATGAACCGCCTGTTCGGCGGCGCGGGCAACGAGCTCGCCGCAGCCGACGAGCCGAGGAAGGACGCGCCAGCGGCCTCCGACAAGCCCAAGGGGCCGAAAAAGCGCAAGTTTTTGGATCATTACTGCCTGAATCTGACCGCTAAGGCGCGGGAAAACCGCCTCGACCGCATCATCGGCCGCGAGGTCGAGACAGAGCGCGTCGTGCAGATCCTCAACCGCCGTCAAAAAAACAACCCCTGCCTGATCGGCGAGCCGGGCGTCGGCAAGACGGCCATCGCCGAGGGGCTTGCCCAGCGCATCGCCGCCGGGAACGTCCCGTTCAAGCTGCGCGACAAGGAGGTCTATCTGCTCGACCTGACCGCTCTGGTCGCCGGGACGCAGTTCCGCGGCCAATTTGAGGGGCGCATGAAGAGCCTCATCACCGAGGTCAAGGAGTGCGGCAACATCATTCTCGTGATCGACGAGGTGCATAACCTCGTCGGTGCGGGCGACGCCGAAGGCTCGATGAGCGCGGCGAACATCCTCAAGCCCGCCCTCTCGCGCGGCGAGATCCAGGTCATCGGCGCGACCACCTTCGCCGAATACCGCAAATACATCGAGAAGGACTCCGCGCTCGAGCGCCGCTTCCAGCCCGTGACGGTCGCCGAGCCGAGCATCGAGGAGGCCGTGGCGATCATTCGCGGCATCGCGCATTATTACGAGCTGTTCCACGGCGTGCGGGTCACGCCGGAGATCGCGCGGCAGGCAGTCATCCTCTCCGAGCGCTATATCACCGACCGCTTCCTGCCCGACAAGGCCATCGACCTGCTTGACGAGGCCTGCTCCGACCTAAATCTGCACACAAAGTCCATCTCCGACCTTGCCGAGAAGCGCAAGGAGCGCGCGGACTATCAGCTCGAGGAAAAAATGCTCAGCGAGGACACCGAGCACCCCGATTTTGAGCGTCTGGCGACTCTGCGCAGCAGCATCTGCCGCCTCGACGGCGAGATCGCAGCGCTCGAGGCCATCCCCGCCCCGCTGCTGACCGTGGAGCATCTGGCGCGCATCATCGAGCTGTGGACGAAGATCCCGGCCAGCAAGATCCGCGCGCAGGAGTATGAGCAGCTCCGCGACCTGCCCGAGCGGCTGAAAAAGCACATCATCGGGCAGGACGAGGCCATTCAGGCCGTGTCCGCTGCCATCCGCCGCAACCGCGTCGGCATCGGCACAAAGCGCCACCCCGTCTCGTTCATCTTCGTCGGCTCGACCGGCGTGGGCAAGACCGAGCTGGTCAAGCGTCTGGCCGACGAGCTGTTCGACTCGGTCGATTCGCTCGTGCGGCTGGATATGTCGGAATACATGGAGCGGCACTCCGTCTCGAAGCTCATCGGCTCGCCTCCGGGCTACGTCGGCTACGACGAAGCCGGGCAGCTCACCGAGAAGATCCGCCGCAAGCCCTATTCCGTCATTCTCTTCGACGAGCTGGAAAAGGCGCACCCGGACGTGCTGAACGTCCTGCTGCAGATCCTCGACGACGGACGCATCACCGACGCGCAGGGGCGCGTGGTCAATTTCGAGAACACCGTCATCGTCATGACCTCCAACGCCGGCTCCGACCGCCGCGACGGCTCCGTCGGCTTTGGCCGCAGCCTCTCCGAGCAGAGCAAGGACAAGGCCATGAAGGCGCTGAGCGAGTTCCTGCGCCCGGAATTTCTGAACCGCGTCGACGAGATCATCTGCTTCAACCGCCTCTCCGAGGAGCACTTCCGCGGCATCGCCGCCATCATGCTCGGCGAGCTGCGCGACAATCTGAGCGAGCGCGGCGTCTCCCTCACGTGGGACGAGCGCGTCGTGGAGCATCTGGTGAAAAAATCCTACTCCGTGACCTATGGCGCGCGCAACCTGCGCCGCACGATCCAGCGCGAGATCGAGGACGGCGTCGCCGAGAAGATCATCGACAGCTTCGAGGCTCCCATTTCGCAGATCGCGCTGACCGCCGCCGACGATAAAATTCAAATCACGGCAAGCTAAGGAGCTTTCCCACTTTATGACAAAGATCAAAGCCGCATTTTTCGACATCGACGGGACGCTCGTCTCTTTGAAAACCAAGGTCTACCCTCCCTCGGCTCGCGCCGCCATCGCCCGCCTGCGGGAAACCGGCGTGCAATGCTTCGTTGCAACCGGGCGCTCAAAATTCGAGATCGCATCGGAACACCTGCTCGACGGCATCGCCTTTGACGGCTACCTGACCAACAACGGGCAGGACGCCTACAGCGCCGACGGCAAGCTGCTCTACGGCACGCCCCTCGACCCCGGCGACGCGGCGGCGCTGCTCGACTGGGTCGAGCGCACGGGCGCGGCCTGCTGGATGGTCAGCGCCGAGCAGAGCCTGCTCAACCGCCTTGACGCGGACGTCGAGGCCGCCATGGTGTCCATCCACACACAGCCGCCCACCCTCGGCGACCTGCGTCCGATGCTCCGA
Organism: uncultured Eubacteriales bacterium; assembly: GCA_900548795.1. Taxonomy (GTDB): domain Bacteria; phylum Bacillota; class Clostridia; order Oscillospirales; family Oscillospiraceae; genus JAZOXB01. Next base: position 1,220 of record URLT01000117.1, on the reverse strand, counting down.
AAACCGATCTATAAGATCGTGCTCTTTGTCCCGAAGGCCGAGCTGGAGCAGGCGCTCCTGCTCGCGCCGCACAGCCGCACGACGCAGTGGTTTCCCCGCGGGCACGACGTGATCTCCGTCGAGGGCGGCAAGCGCAACGCCATGCTCGGCGTTCTGGCGCGCTGCGGCCTGTCCGCGCAGGAGGCGATCGCCTTCGGCGACTCGGAGAACGACGTGGAGATGCTCCGCGCCGCCGGGATCGGCGTGGCCATGGCCAACGGAACGCCCGACGCGCTGGCCGCCGCCGACTACGTCGCCCCGGATTGCGACGACGACGGCATTTCCCGCGCGCTGGAGCATTTCGGTCTGATCTGAGGCCGGCCTGAGCGCTTTCTTCCCGCCGCATCTGATTTTCCTCAATTTTTTCGAAATAATTCGTGATTTTCCCTTGACAAACCCGATTTTTTTGGTATAATATTGTCTGTTGCCAGAGACAGCAGGAGGCCTTGCGCCGTAACGATTTCAGATCCTGCCGAGGTTCACGAATAAGAAACGATTCTGTGTCCTCCTGTCTTCTGGCAGGAGGACATTTTTTTCGGAGGTGACACACATTGCCCAATTCTAAGGTACTCGAAAGCAAAAAGGCAATCGTTGATGCACTCGCCGACAAGCTGCAAAACGCATCGTCCGCAGTTTTTGTCGACTACAAGGGCATCACTGTCGCACAGGATACCGAGCTGCGTAAGAAGTTCCGCGAAGCAGGCGTAGAATACAGCGTCGTGAAGAACACTCTCACCCGTCTGGCCACCAACAAGGTCGGCTACCACGAGTTTGACGAGATGCTCAACGGCACCACTGCTATGGCCAGCACCACCGGCGACCCCATTGCTCCCGCTCGCATCGTCTGCGAATTTGCCAAGAAGAACAAGAACGTTCTGTCCATCAAGGGCGGCCTCGTAGAGGGCTCCGTCCTGCCCGTCGAACAGCTCAAGGGCTTCGGCGAGCTGCCCAGCAAGGACGCCCTCGTGGCGCAGGTGCTCGGCACGTTCCTCGCACCCATCTCCTCTCTGGCCTGCGTCATTGACCAGATCCGCCAGCAGAAGGAAGGCCCCGCTCCCGCCGAAGAGGCTGCGGAAGCCTAATTACCACCAATCATTACTATTAGGAGGATATTACCATGTCTGAAAAAATCGCTGCTCTGATCGAAGAAGTTAAGGGTCTCACCGTCGTTGAGCTGGCTG
>URLT01000116.1 GCA_900548795.1 uncultured Eubacteriales bacterium | reverse complement strand
GACACGCGGCAGGATTCTATGTATGATATATGCGGTTAGCGAAGGCTAATTGTTTTATTTGTCAATGATTAGCGTGTGCTAATTAGAATTTTGACGATAGGTTAGCTTTTGCTAATTAGTGAATCGGAAAAGAGGATACATCATGATGCCGCTTTGTTTTGCAGATTTGGACGCCGACAATACGATCAAAAAAATCGGCGGCAGCCCGGAGGTCAAAAAGCATCTGGAAAATCTGGGCTTTGTGGTTGGCGGGTCGGTTCGCGTGATCAGCCGCCTCGGCGAGAATGTGATCGTCAATGTGAAGGAAGCCCGCGTCGCCATCAGCGAGGAAATGGCACGAAGGATCATGGTATGAACGGCGATTTGCCGTCCTGACATATAAACAATCAACCAAAGGAGGGGTATATTATGAGAACACTGCGCGATGCAAAGATCGGCGAGACCGTTCAGGTCGTGAAGCTCCACGGCGAGGGCGCCGTCAAGCGCCGCATTATGGACATGGGGCTGACCAAGGGCGTGGAGGTCTACGTCCGCAAGGTCGCGCCGCTGGGCGATCCGATCGAGATCACGGTTCGCGGCTATGAGCTTTCGCTCAGAAAGGCGGACGCCCAGATGGTTGAGGTCGAGTGAAAAAAGGGGAGCGGCTCCCCATTTTTTCGGCAATTCAGTTAGCGAGTGCTAATAGCTAATCAAAGAAAAGAAGGGATCTTGTTATGGCTGACAAAACAATCAGAATTGCACTGGCGGGCAACCCGAACAGCGGCAAAACGACGCTGTTCAACGCTCTGACCGGCTCGAATCAGTTCGTCGGCAACTGGCCGGGCGTCACGGTGGAGAAGAAGGAGGGCAAGCTCAAAAAGCACGACGGCGTGGTCATCACCGACCTGCCCGGCATCTATTCGCTCTCTCCATACACGCTCGAGGAGGTCGTTGCGCGAAACTACCTGATCGACGAGCGGCCGAACGCCATTTTGAACATCATCGACGGCACGAACCTTGAGCGCAATCTCTATCTGACCACCCAGCTCACGGAGCTTGGCATCCCGGTGGTCGTGGCGATCAACATGATGGACGTCGTGAAGAAAAACGGCGATAAGATCAACATCGGCGAGCTGTCCCGTCAGCTTGGCTGCAAGATCGTTGAGATCTCCGCCCTGAAGGGCACGGGCATTCAGGAGGCCGCCGAGGCGGCGATCCACGCCGCGCAGAACGGAAAAACCGTTCCGCAGCACACCTTCTCCGGCTGCGTTGAGCACGCCATCGCCCATATTGAGGAGGCCGCCGTGCACAGTATGCCCGAGGAGCAGCAACGCTGGTACGCGATCAAGATCTTTGAGCGCGACGACAAGGTGCTCAAGAAGCTGAATCTCGACGCGCAGATACTGGCGCACATCGAGCAGGACATCAAGGACGCCGAAAAGGAGCTGGATGACGACGCCGAGTCGATCATCACGAACGAGCGGTATGTGTATATCGCCTCGGTCATCAAGGCCTGCTACAAGAAGCACAATGCCGGAAAGCTTTCGACCTCTGATAAGATCGACCGCGTGGTCACGAATCGATGGCTCGGCCTGCCGATCTTTGCGGCCGTGATGTTTTTGGTCTATTATATCTCCATGGTCACGGTCGGCTCCGCGGCGACCGACTGGATGAACGACGGCGTGTTCGGCGACGGCTGGCATCTGCTCGGCATCGGATCTTCCGCCTATGGCGACGCCGGCGACGAATATGCAGCCGCTCTGGAAGCCGTTCAGGCCTTCCAGCCCGACGTTGACCCGTCCGCCGACGACTTCGACACCGATCAGGCAATCGCCGAGCTGAAGGCGTTCACCACCGACGAGCCCTCCGCCGTGATCGGCGTGGAGGACGAGGAGACCCTCGCCGTGAACGATATGACAGCTTATTATGACACGATCCCTGCCGATGCGGACAAGGAGAGCACCGTCTCCACGACCTATGTCGATGCGGTCGCTTATTTTGAAGAAAACGGCTTTGACGAGCCGGATCCCGCCGATTACGGCGTTTGGGTGCCGGGCATCCCGGCTCTGCTGGGCGGTTTGCTTGAGAAGTGCCACGCGGCCGACTGGGTCAACGGGCTCATCCTTGACGGCATCGTCGCCGGTGTCGGCGCGGTGCTCGGCTTCGTGCCGCAGATGCTCGTGCTGTTCCTGCTGCTTGCCTTCCTCGAGGCCTGCGGCTATATGTCCCGCATCGCCTTCGTGCTTGACCGTGTGTTCCGCAAATTCGGCCTCTCCGGCAAGTCCTTCATCCCGATGCTCATCGGCACGGGCTGCGGCGTTCCGGGTATCATGGCCTCGAGAACGATCGAGAACGAACGTGACCGGCGCATGACGATCATGACCACGACCTTCATCCCCTGCGGCGCGAAGGTTCCGTTTATCGCAATGATCGCGGGCGCGATCTTCGGCGGCTCAGCATGGGTCGCGACCTCGGCTTATTTCGTTGGTATGGCGGCCATCATCGTCTCCGGCATCATGCTGAAAAAGACAAAAATGTTTGCGGGCGACCCGGCGCCCTTTGTCATGGAGCTGCCGGCATATCACATGCCCACCGTTTCCAACGTCCTGCGTTCGATGTGGGAGCGCGGCTGGAGCTTCATCAAGAAGGCCGGTACGATCATCACCCTGTCGACCATCCTCGTTTGGTTCACGACCTACTTCGGCTTTGTTGACGGCGCGTTCCGGATGCTTGCCGAGGATGAAATCGACCACTCGCTGCTGGCCTATGCAGGCAACGCCATTGCGTGGATCTTCAAGCCGCTCGGCTTCGGCACGTGGGAGGCGACGGTCGCCAAGGAGAACATCGTCGGCACGATGGGCATCCTCTACGGCGCCTCCGGCAATGTCTACGCAACGCTGGCCAACGTGTTTACCGGCATCAGCGGCTATGCGTTCCTCTGCTTCAACCTGCTCTGCGCTCCGTGCTTCGCGGCCATCGGCGCAATGAAGCGCGAGATGAACAACGCCAAGTGGACGTGGTTCGCCATCGGCTATCAGTGCGGCTTGGCCTATGTCGTGGCGCTGATGGTCAACCAGTTTGGCCTGCTCTTCACGGGTAAGGGCAATGTGATCGGCGCGATCGCAGCCTTTGCCTGCCTCGCGGTCATCCTCTACATGCTCTTCATCAAGAAGTACAAGGAGGCGACCACTCTGTCCGCGCGCGTCTGACGGGAACCCCGCCATACAGCCGCTCTGCGGCGCCCGCCGATCCACAACGGCAGAACGGATTTTCAATGGAAAGGAGTCTTCCGAAATGTTAACATGGATCTCTGAGAATCTTGCGACGATCCTGATTTGTCTGGCACTTGTGCTGATGGTGGTCGGTATCCTCATCGGAATGCGGCGAGACAAAAAGAAGGGCAAGTCCACCTGCGGCAACAATTGCGCCCACTGTGCAATGGCCGGCGCCTGTCACAGCCATAAAAAGTGAACCCCGGCGCAGACGCAGGTGCACGGCTCTGCGTCTACGCGACAGGCTTTGCCAAGCGCGAAAAAGAAAGGAGATCGGGCGATGGTCACAACAACGCTGAAAATCGACGGCATGATGTGCGGCATGTGCGAAGCGCATATCAACGATGCGATCCGCCGGAACTTTTCGGTCAGAAAGGTGAAATCCTCGAAGCGCAGGGGAGAGACGGTGATCGTTTCGGAAGAGCCGCTCGACGCGCAGGCGCTGCGCAGGGTCATCCGGGAAAGCGGATATGAGCTTGAGCGCATTCTTTGATAAAAGACGCTCGGCTCACAGTACCTCGGGAACGGCGAGCGGCTGTAAGGATCGATAGAAATCGCTCGTCGAAGTCGTAACAGTCGAGATAACCGGAAAAAGCCTCCGCACGGGAGCGGCCGCAGGGTCGCCCTCCGCGCGGAGGCTTGACGTTTTAGTTTTTCAGGCTTTGCAGCGGTGCGGGGAGGCGGCCGCCGCGGGAGATGAATTTCGCGGGGGAGGCGGTATT
>URLT01000115.1 GCA_900548795.1 uncultured Eubacteriales bacterium | reverse complement strand
AGCCGGTGCGGCCGTTGTTGGCCTCGACCATGCGGTCAAAGGTCTTGTCGGAGATCGTGAAGAGCGCGTGGCCGCCGAACATGGCCGCGAGCATCGGGTCGCGATTCTTTTCGCACTCGGTGATGAAGTCGGCGTTTTCCTGAATGGCCTGCAGGCATTTTTCCTCGCCGTCGCGGTCGGAGACCTCGTAGCACAGGCAGGAGCGGATGCCGAACTTCTTGGCAGACTCCGCGATCGTGTGCAGCGAGCCGGGGATCTCGCCATAGGAGGCGTGGTGGTCGAACACGGTGGTCACGCCCTGCTTGATGCAGTCGATGAACAGCGCGTCGGCCGAGGCGCGGGTGCCGCCGAGCATCAGCTTGCGGTCGATCGCCCACCACTGGCCGTCGAGCACGTCGTAGAAGTTGTCGGCGTTATAGCCCTTGATGGAAAGGCCGCGCGCCAGAGCGGAATAGATGTGCGTATGCGCATTGATGAACGCCGGCATGATGACGCCGCCCTTGGCGTCGATGAACTCGGCCTCGGGATATTTCGCCCGCAGCGCCGCAGTCTGGCCGACCTCTTTGATCTTGGTGCCGTCAATGACGACGCCGCCGTCCTTGTTATAGCCATTGGAGGGGTCGCGCGTGATGAGACGTCCGTTTGCAAGAATGTACATGATAAAAAGCCTCCTTGTGGTTGGTTTTCGGGTAACAAAAAATGGGGATGCAGAACCTTGTTCAACATCTCCACTCAAGCAGCCCTGAGTGATAGTCGGAAGCCCGTGCGCGAAGCACTTCGTTACAGCTATCATTCTTCAATTCTGATTTTATTATAGCGAAAAATACAGAAATTCGCAAGGACTTTTCTTTTGCCAAAACAGACAAAGTTTGCCCGGCCGATTTAGCTATTTTGTATGGCGCAGGCTCAATTTGGCAAACTGCTTGATTTTTTTTTCAGTCCGTGCTATACTGTCAAAAAATGCGTGAAACGAATGAAATAGATTATATTAAGGATAGATTATATTAAGGAGAGATGCTGCATGGCAAAGTATGCAGACCGCCGCAAGGCCGAGCGCTCCGGCGGTGCGTCCAAAACTGCTCTGATTCTTTCCGTCGTCGCGCTGTGCCTGCTTGCGGGCGTCGGGATCTATGCGCTGCTGTCCTTCCGACAGGGGACGCTCGGCTCTACGCTCATCCGGCTGCTCAAGGTCGTCGTCGTGGCCTGCGCCGGGCTTTCCGTGCTGGCGGTGGTGTGCGCGTTCGTCGCCTTCTTCAGCAGACGGCAGCGCAAGGGCGCGGCGATCCCGGCGCTGATCTTGGCGCTGCTGCTGCTCGTCGGCTCCGGCAGCGCGGTCTGGGCATACCAATATATGTTCAGCCGGATGCAGCACGACGCTGCGTTCAAGGAGCTGTCCGCCGAGGAGCTCTGCATCGAGACGACCGGAGAAAACGGAGAGATCGTGCGCGAGAGCACGGAGCCGTCCGAGGTTCTGTCCTATGAGGAGATCACCGGCCGACTCAAGCGCTCGGAGATCAAGTTCGACACCGTGCCGCCGCACGAGCTCCCCAAGGATGCCGCCGCGCTGATGCGCGGCACCCTGCCCGACGGAAAGAGCTATCTGTTCGACTCGGCCAACCGCATCTCAAACTACCTTTTGTTCGGCATCGACCAAAAGGGCGCGGCGGACGCGATCGTGCTGTGCTCCGTCGACCGCGCGCACCACAAGGTGAAGCTGCTTTCCATCAGCCGCGACACCTATGCTCTGATCCCGATTTGGGGCGCCTATGCCAAGCTCGGCTACGCCTATACATGGGGCGGCCCGCAGCTTGCCATTTCCACGATCAACCGAAATTTTTATCTGAACATCCGCGACTATATCGCCGTGGATATGGAGCAGCTCGAGAAGATCATCGACTACGCGGGGGGCGTGGACGTGGAGCTGAACGCCGACGAGGTGAGCTATCTGCGCAATCATGGCTACGGCAGCTTTGAGACCGGCCGGAATCATCTGGAGGGCTTCGCGGCCGTCGGCTATGCCCGCACGCGTCACAGCACCGCCGACGACACCGAGATCAACCGCACCAACCGCCAGCGCGAGGTGCTGGTCTCGCTGATGCAGTCGGTTCTGGATATGCCCGCGACGAGCTATCCGTATTTTGTCCGCAACTGCCTCGGCATGTGCACGACCTCCTTCGACGCCGCCACACTGACGGAGCTTGCCCTCGAGGTCGCGCAGGGCGGATATTCCGTGGAGCAGCAGGCGCTGCTGGAGCATATTTCATTCTGGGGCGGCGTCATGGGGCAGGAGCAATTCTTTTACACGGTCTATGACCTGAACCGCGCCAGCGACTATATTTATCGCTACGTATACGAGAACCTGTATATCTCCGGCTACCAGACCAAGGATCCTCTGGCAGAGTGAGGGCGAGGGGATGCGGCGCAGCAGACAAAGCCGTCTGCTGCGCCGCTTTTGCCGAAAAAGCAAAAGTTTTCGTTGCAAAGCGGCGGCGGCTCTGCTATGATAAAAAGAAAAGAATCATACTAGAATCTGTTAAAAAGCTTGAAGCGCTTTTTATAGCGCCAGCGGCGCGTCAGATTCTGCATGAGACGGCGCAGCGTGCATTCGCACGATGCGAGTGTGCGTAGCACACGGGATTCTTGATTCAATATTTTAATCAAGAATCCGTATCAGAAAACAAATTGGAGAGCTTTCATGGAAACATTTACCTTTGCCGTTCCCTGCCTGTTTGGGCTTGAGGGGCTGGTCGGCGACGAGCTGCGCCGCATGAATCTGCAAAATGTGCGCGTGGAGGATCGCCGCGTTTTTTTTGACGGCGATTTTTCGGACATGGCGCGTGCGAATGTGCGCCTGCGCATGGGCGAACGCGTGATGATCCTGCTGGCGCGTTTCCCGGCGCGGACGTTTGAGGAGCTGTATCAGGGCGTCAAGGCGATCCCGCTTGAACGCTTCGTGCCGCGCGAGGGCGCCTTCCCGGTCAAGGGCTACAGCCTCGATTCTCAGCTCCACTCCGTGCCGGACTGTCAGGCCATTGCAAAAAAGGCCGCCGTCGACCGTCTGGGCGCAAAATACGGCCTGAGCTGGCTGCCCGAGACCGGCGAGACCTATCAGCTTCGCTTCTCGCTGATGAAGGATGTCTGCGAGGTCTTCCTCGACACCTCCGGCGTCAGCCTGCATAAGCGCGGCTACCGCGCCGTCGGAAACGACGCCCCGCTGCACGAGACGATGGCCGCCGCCATGGTCACGCTCTCGCGCTATCGCGGCCGCGATTTCTTCTGGGATCCCTTCTGCGGCAGCGGCACGATCGCCATTGAGGCCGCCTTCGCCGCGCTGAACCGCGCGCCCGGCCTGAACCGCTCCTTCGGCGCGGAGCGCTGGGGCTGCGTGCCGCCCGAGGTCTGGAAAAACGCGAAGCAGGAGGCGCGCGACGGCGAGTTCCGCGGCAATTACCGCATCCTCGGCACGGACAATGACCCCGGCGCGATCGCCATTGCCATTTCCAACGCCAAAAAGGCGGGCGTCGCCGGATACATCGACTTCCATGAGGCCGACGCGCTCCGGCAGAGCCTGCCCTGCGATCAGGGCGTGATCGTTTGCAACCCGCCCTATGGCGAACGGATGCTCGAGCAGCGCGAGGCGCAGCAGCTTATGCGCGCCTTCGGCCGCCATCTGCGCTTTGCCGACGGCTGGAAAAAATACATTCTCTCGTCCGAGCCGGAATTCGAGCATTTCTTCGGCAAGCAGGCGACCAAAAAGCGCAAGCTTTATAACGGACGGCTGCAATGCAATGTCTATATGTATTTTTAGGAGCGCACCGTGATGAAGCATTTGTTTATCATCAACCCCGCCGCCGGGAAGCGCGACAGCACCGGCGAGCTGACACAAAAGATCCGCGCGGCCTGCGACTCGCGGAATCTGGACTACGAGGTGCTCGTTTCCCGCGCCCCGGGCGACTGCACGCAGCTTGCCCACGCGGCGGCTGCGACCGGCGCGCCGGTGCGCATCTATGCCTGCGGCGGCGACGGC
>URLT01000114.1 GCA_900548795.1 uncultured Eubacteriales bacterium | reverse complement strand
ATAGGGCAGCATACCGACGATCAGCATGACCGCCGGGAACAGAGAGAGGATCAGATAAAACGCCGCGTTAGCGGCATAGAGCGGGATATGAAAGCCCGCAAGCCAGATGACAAAGGCGCGAATTTTTTCGTAAAGCTTGCGCACGGAGCGGCTCCTTTCCGTTCGTCTGCGGCGCGGAAAAATCTGTCGCTGCAAACAATTGACAAATATCGATAAAAATGATATAATATTTTGTAAGAAAAGTCAATCGAATGAAGAAGAAAACTTTCAAAATAGACAATTATCCACGAAAAGCACAGCGTTCGTCAGAATGCCGAATTCCTTGCAGGCTCTCCTTACAAAAAGGAGCGCTTGTTTGTCTATTTTGCCGTATGCTTCGTTGAAGCGCGGCGTGCCGGGGTTTTCGGTCTGGAGTCACACATGCAGATTTTTTCCGCCTCGATGGCGAGCTTTTGCCGCACGATGCCGCTCGGGCAGGCCGTGCGTCTGGTCGCTCAGGCCGGGTTCACCGGTCTGGATGTTCCGCTCAGCGTCTATGGCAGCCGCGAGGGCGACCCGCTTCTTTGCGAAGGCTGGGAGGCTTGGGCGCAGGAGCTGGCGCAGCTTCTCGGCTCGGCGCAGCTTCCGGCCGTGCAGGCGCACGCCCCGTGGAGGCAGTCCGTCCCGGCGGATTTTCATGACGAGCGCCCGTGGGAGGTCTACGCGCGCTGCCTGCAGGTCTGCCGCCTGCTCGGCTGCCAGCAGCTCGTGCTGCATCCGCTGCGCCACCCTGCGCGCGTTGAGACGGCGCAGCAGCGGCGGCGCATTCACGAGTGGAATGTCCGCTGGTTTTCCGAGCTGTGCGGGCTTGCCGCGCGATACGGCGTCACGCTTGATCTCGAGAATACCTTCGATTCGCATCGCGTGCAGCTTCCCGGCGACCCGCCGTACCCCTATACCCGCGCGGAGGATCTGCTTGCGCTCGTGCACGACATCGGCGGCAAGTGCGTCGGCATCTGCCTCGACACCGGCCACGCCAACATCGAGGCGCAGGACGTTCCGTCGATGATCCGCGCTTTCGCAGACCGGCTTCAGGTCGTCCACCTCAACGATAATTATGGCCGGATCGAGCCGATCTATGAGGATCTGCACCTCTTCCCGGGCTACGGCAGCCTGAACTGGCCGGAGCTTCTGCGCGCGCTGCGCGAGGCCGGATTCCGCGGGGCGATCAATATGGAGCCGATCGCCGAGCTTCCCAAAAATCCGCCGTCCGTGCGTCTGCTGCAGCTTCGCGCGGCGCGGGAGGTTCTGCAGGAGCTTTGGAGCCTCTGATTCGGAGCGCGCCAATCAAAACAGAGCCGCAAAAACGGCGCGCTGCCGTCCGGCACCTTGGCGCGTCGAGCGGGGTCTGCCGCTGCCGGGGAAGCCGCTATTCCCCGTAGCACTTCTAATTTTTGTCCAAAATCAGTTAAAAATTTACCTACAACGATGTTTATAAGACATATAACGAATAAGTTTTTGAAATGAACTTGCAATTTGAGAGGTCGTATGCTATACTCTGCAAAAAGCAACGGAACAGAGTATACCGACACAACATCTTGTGATTATCTCCGCGTTAGAGCGGAGTGATCGGCATCCCCACCCCCGGCGATGCGCTGCGAAAGCCGCGAAGGAAGCGTCTCGGAGCTTTGTCTCCCGTTCGGCGCCCCGTTCACTTCGCGTTTTTCCCGGTGCATGATCCCCGCACCGCATATCCCCTGTCCCAAAACACAAACAAAAAAGGAGAAGTGAACGCAAATGACAAAACGATTTCTAAGCCTGATTCTGGCGTTGACCATGGTCGTCTCCATGTTCGCCGGGATCGCCATCACCGCAAGCGCAGCGGGCGAGCAGACGTTGACCTTCGATCTGAAGGCCAAACCCGGTTCGTGGCCGGATAAAGCTCCCGCAGAAGCAACCAATTGTACCTATAATCTGAACGGAACAGACTATACGTTTGTGCTGACCAACGCTTTTTACCATTCGAGCAACTATCTGATGATTAACAAGACCAGCGGCTCGATCGGCTTGCCCGCAATCAACGGCTACAAGCTGACGAAGGTCGTTGCCACGACAAGAAAGGGTGCCTCCGGCAACGTTCAAGTGGCGATCAGCAGCTCTGCTAGCAGTGCCGACGCGATTACCGGCGGCGCCGCTATCAAATGGGCTCAGGCAGAGCCCTATACCTTCACCTATGATCTGTCTGATACGGCCGACAATACGGTCTATTATCTCTGCGTTGCCAACAAGTACAACGCACAGGTCATCAGTCTGGATCTGACGTACGCCCCGGTCGGCACGACTCCCTCCTGCGAGCATACCAACACAGAGGCTCGCCCCGAGGTCCCTGCGACGTGCACGGAGGACGGCTATACCGCCGGCACCTTCTGCACCGACTGCCAGACCTACATCAGCGGCCATGAGACCATCCCCGCGCTCGGTCACGTTTGGAACGAGGGCGAGGTCACCAAGGCTGCGACCTGCACCGAGGCCGGTGTCAAGACCTTCACCTGCACGCGCTGCAATGCGACCAAGGAAGAGCCCATCCCGGCTCTGGGTCACAACTTCGGCGAAGACGGCGTTTGCACCAATGGTTGCGGCACGACCATGATCAGCGCCGGCGTCACCACCCTGTCCGACGGCGCGCAGGTCATCATCTATAACAAGAAAAACAACATGGCGCTCAGCACGGCGGCAAGCGCAACGACCGGCTACCTGACCGGCGTGGCTGCTGCGGCGGATACCACCGACTCCGTGCTCAAGATTTCCGGCGACGTGTCGGTCTTCACCGTCCATGTGGTGGAGGGCGGCTACAAGTTCTCCGTCGGTGAGGAATACCTGACCTACGGCGACAAGCGCACCACCCTTTCCATGGCGGCGGACAGCGACCACGCGATTTGGACGCTGGATGCGCAGAACCATCTGGTCTCTGTGAACAGCGCATACACCTTCAACAATGCGCCTGCCACTCTCTACCTCAACGCCTACACCGGCAGAGGCTTCACCTGCTATTCGACCGCAACGATCGACGAAGCCTTCGTTATGGCGTTCTACAGCACGAACGCGACCATCTGCGAGCATACCTATGCGGAGACTGCGCGCACTGAGGCGACCTGCACGGAGGCCGGTTCGGTCACGCTGACCTGCTCGAAGTGCAGCGACGTCAAGACCGAGCCCATTGCGGCTCTGGGTCACGCCTTCGGCGAATACACCGTCACGAAGGAAGCCAACTGCACCGAGGCCGGTGAACAGACCCGCACCTGCTCGCGCTGCAATGCAGTCGATACCGTCGCGATCCCGGCTCTGGGGCATGTCGATGCTGATCAGAACGGCAAGTGCGACCGCTGCGACGCAGAGATGGCGCTTGACCTCTACACCCTGACCGATACCCTGACCGCCGGCAGCGTCTATGTGATTGCTGCAAAGGACGCCGACGACAAGTACTGGGCGCTTTCCAACTTCGAGACCGGCAAGGAAGTTACGACCTGCACCGAGGTCTCGTTCGCTAACAACGCCGTGAATACCCCCGACGCGTCCGTCCTGTTCAAGGCAGTCGAGGGAACCTATAACCCCTACACCGGCATCGGCTTTGAGGGCGCGACGGAAGGCAACTATCTGCACCTGAACGCCAAGGCAATTCGTGTTACGACCTCCTTCCAGAACGGCATCTTCACGGTTGCCGCCGGAACCGAGCCTGGCTCCGTCAAACTCAAGAGCTGCAACGAAAAATATCTCTCCTTCGCAAACGGCAAGTTCACGGTTTCCGCTTCTGCGACTTCTGCGGCTGACCTCTATCTCTTCGCAAAGGCTCCGGCTGCGCACGTCCACACGCTGACGGCAGTCGAGGCGAAGGCTGCGACCTGCACCGCCTCCGGCAACGAGGCCTACTGGACCTGCACCTGCGGCAAGCTGTTCTCCGACGCCGAGGGCGCCAACGAGCTCACCGAGATCCCGACGATCCCCGCTCTGGGACACGATCTGAAGGAAAACGTGGTTGCTCCGACCTGCACCGA
>URLT01000113.1 GCA_900548795.1 uncultured Eubacteriales bacterium | reverse complement strand
CGGCCACGCAGCTCAAGGGGCGGCCGCTTGACCGGGAGGTGGAGGAGCAGCCGCGCGTGCCGGTGCGCTTCCCGCAGCCGCGCTTTCAGAGCGGCGCGTGGCCTCTGACGCCCACGGAGCGCGGCACGGCGATCCATCTGGCCATGCAGTACCTGCGTTACGAGGCCTGCACCGATCTTGCCGGGGTCGAGGCGGAGCTTCGGCGGCTGACGGAGCGGCGCTTCTTGACGCCGCAGCAGGCCGAGGCGGTCGACCCGGCGCGCATTCTGGCGTTTTTTGCCTCGCAGACGGGCAAGCGGGTGCTCGCGTGCGGGCATACGGTGCGCGAGTTCAAATTCTCCGTGCTTGAGGACGCCGGGCGCTATGAGCCTACGCTGCGCGGCGAGCAGGTGCTGCTTCAGGGCGTGACGGACTGCTGTCTGGTGGAGCCGGACGGCCTTGTGATCCTCGATTTCAAGTCAGACCGCGTGCGTCCCGGTGAGGAGACGGAGCGCGCGCAGACTTATCGCGGCCAGCTCGATGCCTATGCGCGGGCACTGTCGCGGATCTTCGGCTTGCCGACCAAGCGGCGCATCCTCTGGTTCTTCGCGACAGACACAGCCGTTGAGATTTAATTTTTCCCCGCCGGGAAAAATTACCGCCGGCTGACACATTTTGGCTTGACTTTTCCCCGACGAGCTGATATGATAAATGCGTTAAAGGGGAGTAGTTGATACGCACATTCAACAATCGCCCGGCTCTGCCGGTGGGTGTGCGCCTGTTTATGGGAACGAGACTTTTAGCACGGTTCCGTGCTGGAGGTCTTTTTTTGTTACCTCCCGCCGGGATCACCCCAAATTTCCCGAAAAGGAGAATCGTGTATGCTCATTCCGATCATTGCCTTCGCAGTCACCTATGTTTTGATGATCGCTCTGCCCAAGGTGCGCCATTGGGTCGCGGCGGCCTCCGCGGTGCTGTTCATCGTCTGGGGCTTCATCACGTCCGGCGCGTCGGAGCTGCTGCCGGAGCTTGCCGGCGCGATCAACTGGAACGTCCTGATGATGCTCTTCGGCACTATGGGAACGGTCTATTTCTTCATCGAGTCGAAAATGCCCGACCGCATGGCCGAACGGCTGCTGCGCATCGCGCCGAACACCATGTGGGCGGTCGTGCTGATCTCGCTGTTTTCCGGCTTTATTTCGGCCTTTATGGACAACGTCGCGACCGTCCTGATGATCGCGCCGATCGGCCTTGCCGTGGCAAAGCAGCTCAAGATCTCGCCGGTGCAGATGCTCATCTGCATCTCCGTCTCGTCGAACCTGCAGGGCGCGGCCACGCTCGTCGGCGACACGACGTCGATCATGCTCGGCGGCTATGCCGGCATGAATTTCTTTGAATTCTTCTTCCTGAACGGAAAATTCAGCATTTTCTGGGCGGTGGAGCTGGGCGCAGTCGCGACCATTCCGGTCATTATCCACCTCTTCCGCAAGCAGCGCGCCAAGGTCGTCATCACGGCGAACACCGAGGTGGAGGACTATGTGCCGTCCGTTCTGCTGCTGCTGAACATCGTGCTGCTGATCGTCGCATCCTTCCTGCCCGGCCTGCCTGCAAACATCAACGGCTATATCTGCATCGCGATCTTCGCGGTTTCGGCGGTGTATTCGCTCCTGCGCAGAAAATCCGCCGACCGGGTCGGGACTGCCCTGCGCGAGATCGACTTCCGGACGCTCCTGCTGCTGACCTCGCTGTTTGTGATCATCAACGGCGTGGAGCGCGCCGGTGTGCTTGACGCGCTGGCGAAGCTCATCAAATCCCTCGGCGGCGGCAATCTGTTCGCGGTCTACACGATCATTGTCTTTGCCTCGGTGCTGCTCTCGGCCTTCATCGACAACATTCCCTATGTCGCCACGATGCTGCCCGTTATCAAGAGCATCGCCGTCGCCATGGGTCTCACCGGCGTGCCCTATGTGCTCTATTTCGGCCTTTTGACCGGCGCGACGCTCGGCGGCAACATCACGCCCGTCGGCGCCTCGGCCAATATCGCGGCCATCGGCATCCTGCGCAAGGAGGGCTACGAGGTGAAAAACCGCGACTTCCTGCGCATCGGTCTGCCGTTCACGCTCGTGGCGGTGCTGGTCGGTTATGCGTATATCTGGCTCGTCTGGGCATAAAATGAGTACCCTGCGCCGCGAAACTGCGCAAGAGGCCGGCGTATGAACCGCTTTGCATAGCAAAAACAACGGAACGGAGTCGAGAACGACTCCGTTCCGTTGTTTTTTTGTGCCGAATTTGACGCGCACTCGGGCGTCACGCCTTGACCGCGCGGACGAACGCCGCCGGGTCGGCCGCCTTGAAATAGGCGCTGCCCGCGACGAGCACATTTGCGCCGTTCTCGCGGCAGAGGCGCGCCGTCTCGGCGTTCACGCCGCCGTCGACCTCCAGCTCGCAGGCCGGGTTCTGCGCGTCGATATAGCCGCGGATCGTCTTGAGCTTGGGCATCATGTCCTGCATGAACGACTGCCCGCCGAAGCCCGGCTCGACCGTCATGACCAAAATCAGGTCGCAGCAGGGCAGGAAGGGCAGAACTGCCTCCGCCGGGGTCTTGGGCTTGACCGAGATCGCGGCACGAACGCCGTTTTCGCGGATGCGCTTGAGCGCGGCGAGGGTGTTTTCCTGCGTGTCGGCTTCGACATGGACGGTCAGCAGGTCGCTGCCGGCCTTGCAGAAATCGTCGACATAGCGCAGCGGCCGGTCGATCATCAGATGTACATCCAGCGGCATATCCGTGATGCGGCGGATCGCCGCGACGACCGGGATGCCGATCGTGATATTCGGCACGAACAGGCCGTCCATCACGTCCACATGGACGTAATCCGCGCCGGTGTCCTTCAATGCACGAATATCGCGCTCTAGATTGACAAAATCTGCCGATAAAATGGAAGGAGCTACCTTGACCATCTTGCACCTCCGAGGCATAGAATGAAATGCAGCCTGCGGAACTCCGCCCGCGCAGAAACGGCTGCTTGCCTTTATTATAACGGCTTGCGTCGGCCGTGTCAAATTTTTCCTGCTTGAACCTCCGAAAATCGCGCAAACTACGGAGGAAATCAAAAAAGGAGGTCAGACACATGAACTGCAACGCGAACCATTGCATCCGCTGCTCGGTCTCCCAGTGCAAGCATCACTGCGGCGCCGAGAACTATTGCTCGCTTGACAGCATTCAGGTCGGCACGCACGAGGCCGATCCGACCGTTCAGCAGTGCACCGACTGCAAGTCCTTCGACAGAAAGTAATACTGATTCTTGATTAAAATATTTCATATTTTTAATCAAGAATCCCGTGTGCTATGCACACTCGCAGCGTGCGAATGCACGCTGCGCCGTCTCATGCAGAATCTGACGCGCCGCTGGCGCTATAAAAAGCTCTTCAAGCTTTTTAACAGATTCTAGTATAAAACCCTGATAAGAACCGCTGCGCCGGATGTCCGACGCAGCGGTTTTTCATGCGAAATGCTCATTTTTTCAGCTCGCGCAGCCTTTCGAGCAGCAGGTTGAACACCGCGCCGCAAAAGAGGATGATCATGCAGGAATAGAGCCAGAACATCCCGATGGCGAGCACGGACAGGCTGCCGTACAGCGTGGAGTAGGACTGGGAATATTTGACATAGACGGAGAACAGGTTGGTGAAGACCAGCCAGCCGAGCGCCGAGAGCGCCGCGCCGGGCACGCCGCCGATGAAGCGCATCTTTTTGTTCGGGAAAACAAAAAAGATCGCCGAAAACAGGATCGTCAGCAGCAGCATCAGGATCAGCCCGCGGAATTGCATGAGCTTGGCGAGCCATTGCAGGATCGGGATCGGGCGGCTCATGCAGAAGCTTGCGATCTCGCGCCCGAAGCCGTGCAGCACGAGGGTCAGCATCAGCGCGGCAAGAATAAAGACCATATAGATCACGCAAAGCCCGCGCCGGAAAAAGTAACTCCGGTTTTCCGAGGCGCCGTTGATGCTGTTCAGGCCGAGCTGGAGGCAGTAAACGCCGCGCGAGGATGACCAGATGGCCGTCACGGCGGTGATGGAGAGCATGAAGCCCGTGTTGTTGGTGCTCATGTCGTTGACGATGCGCTCCATCAGCGGCATCAGAACCTCCGGCAGCAGGCCGTGCAGGGCGCTGAGCAGGGCGGCACACCGATCCGGATCCTTCTCTGTGCATGCCTT
>URLT01000112.1 GCA_900548795.1 uncultured Eubacteriales bacterium | reverse complement strand
CTGCACACATTCCTTCACAACGTCGCAGACGCTGCCGATCACATCAAAATTCAGTCCGCGATGCGCGTCGCCGGCCAGCGCCTCGCCGCTGATCTTCAGAAGTACCCGACGATACTTCGGCTCGTTCATGGGGAACCACTCCTTTGTATCGATTTGTGTGCTTCTATTCTATTATATTTTTTTCCGCTTGACAACCAAAATTTCTGAATTTCACGGATTGTTTTCAAATTTCTCTGCGTGAATGCAAGAATTTTCACAAACCCGTTGCGAAATCCGGCAAGTTGTTATATAATATGAGGGATTATTTTTACTGAGAGGAACATCGTCATGGCGGAAGAGATCATCATTCCCGAGACTAAAAATTTCATCGAGGCGTTCGTCGCCGAGGACATCGCGCAGGGCGGCCAGTTTGAGGGTATGCAGGTGCACACCCGTTTCCCGCCCGAGCCGAACGGCTATCTGCACATCGGCCACTGCAAGGCGCTGTGCATCGATTTCGGCACGGCGGAAAAATTCGGCGGCATCTGCAACCTGCGCATGGACGACACGAACCCCACCAAGGAGGACACCGAGTACGTCGAGGCGATCAAGGAGGACATTCACTGGCTGGGCTTTGACTGGGACGACCGTTTTTACTATGCCTCGCAATATTTTGACAAAATGTACGAATGCGCCGAGGAGCTGATTCAAAAGGGGCTTGCCTATGTCTGCGAGCTCACGCCCGAGCAGATGCGCGAATATCGCGGCGATCTGACCACCCCGGCCAGAAGCCCCTACCGCGACCGTCCGATCGAGGAATCGCTTGACCTGTTCCGCAGAATGCGCGCCGGGGAATTCCCCAACGGCGCAATGACGCTGCGCGCAAAGATCGACCTTGCCTCGGGCAACTTCAACATGCGCGACCCGGCGATCTACCGCATCAATCACATGCCTCACCACGCCACGGGCGATAAATGGTGCATCTATCCCATGTATGACTTCGCCCACCCGATCGAGGACGCCATGGAGCACATCACGCACTCGCTCTGCTCGCTGGAGTTTGAGGCGCACCGCCCGCTGTATAACTGGGTCGTCGAGCACTGCGACCTGCCGAGCAAGCCGCGCCAGATCGAGTTTGCCCGTCTGGGCATCAACTACACCGTGATGTCCAAGCGCAAGCTGCGCCTTTTGGTCGAGGAGGGACGCGTCTCCGGCTGGGATGACCCGCGTATGCCGACGCTCTGCGGCCTGCGCCGCCGGGGCTACACGCCGAAGTCCGTCCGCAGCTTCTGCGAGCGCATCGGCGTGTCGAAGGCGGCCTCCACGGTCGAGTTCGGCTTTTTGGAGCACTGTCTGCGCGAGGATCTCAACGACACGGCCAAGCGCGCCATGGCCGTTCTGCGCCCCCTGCGCCTGACCGTTACAAACTACCCCGCAGGTCTGCAGGAGCGCTTCGAGGTCGAGAATCACCCCGATCACCCCGAGCTGGGCAGCCGCGAGGTCACCTTCTCCGGCTCGCTCTGGATCGAACGGGACGATTTCATGGAAGAAAAGGTCGGCAAATTCTTCCGCTTCTTCCCCGGCAACGAGGTGCGCCTGAAGGGCGCTTACGTCGTCAAATGCACCGGCTGCCGCAAGGACGAAAACGGGCAGGTCGTCGAGGTCTTCTGCGAATATGACCCGGAATCGCGCGGCGGCAACCCCGCCGACGGGCGCAAGATCAAATCCACCGTGCACTGGGTCGACGCGACCAACGCGCTCGACGCCGAGGTGCGCCTGTATTCCAACCTCTTCACCGACCCCGACCCCGACGCCGCCGACAAGAATTTCCTCGACTGCCTGAACCCCGACTCGCTCGAGGTCCTGACCGGCTGCAAGGTCGAGGCCGCGCTGGCAGATGCCGCAGCGCCCGAGTCCTTCCAGTTCATGCGTCTGGGCTATTTCTGCCCCGACAGCAGGGATTCCTCCCGCGAGCACCTCGTCTTCAACCGCTCCGTCAGCCTGAAGGACAGCTTCAAGCCGGGCGTGTAACAGATCGCCGGTCATAATCTTTTATCATTCACATCAAAAGCGGGGCAAAAACTGCCCAACCACCCTCGTTTCTTCTATAATTAGAAGAAACGGGGGTGTTTTTATGGAAAGCTGGAGAAGTGACGCACGGCGCGAGCCAATTGTTGTAGCTTTGGATGCACTGGTAACGAAAGACCATCTTCTGCGGAAGATTGAGAAGGTCATGGACTACGAGCGGCTGTATGGACTGCGGTTTGTCCTGCTTCTGGTCGTACATTTGAATTTGTCCGTAGAGATTGTTCTGCTTGACGAAGCGCACGATCTTATTTGCCAGCACCTCGGTCTTATCCAACCGCTCGTTCGCGGAATACCAATGATACCGAGCAGGAATCTCGTGATATTGAAGCGAGACTTCTCCCCATGCTACAGGCTCCGGCTCCGGGATGTCCGTCCGGCGCAGCAGCTGCGCCGCCTCCCGCAGCACGGCATCCCGCTGCGCGATCGCAGCATCGATCGTCTGAAAAGAAACCGCATAAGTAGTGTCCGGGCTCAAGGCGCCACTTATTTGTGCTTGAAAAGGCGATTCCGGCACTGATTAAAATACTGTTTGAGTTCTTGATGCAATCTACAACTCACCTCCCCGTGCGTTGTCGTGTGCACCCTCCTCAAGCTGATTCTGCAAAAAAGGCGGCCGTTTGTCTGCACGCTTTCATTCCTATTTGTGCGGACGCCATGCGGCCGAATGGTTGATTAAGGAACCTCATCTGAATGTTCCGCTTTCGGTTCGCCATGGGCAGCCTCCGTTTCTCATAAGGGTCTGGGGTCTCGCCTGTCGGCTCGGTCAGCGCTTCAAAGCGTTTCACGCTTTGAGGTCTCCACCGGAGACCCGCGCCCCAGCAAGCAATTTTGACTGTTCGGGCAAGGGGTCTGAACAGCGCAAAATCCGCAAGCGGGTACTCGCTTGCTGTGCTTGCCGACTACTCCGTACCCCCGGTTTCCCTCTCTACCCATACTACAATCTGAACAAGGCGTTTTGGCCAGATTTCGGAGGATTTTTTCAAAAAATCAACCTTATCCGCAACTTTTCTCTGAACACTTCGCCGGATGCCTTGTGTTTCTTCGGATATTCGTATATAATGTATCGTGTTGAGTATTATCCATGCGGAGGTGCGGTATGAACGGGATCAAGGGCTATATCTCCATTCGGGAGGCGTCCTACCGTTGGGGCGTGTCAGAGCGGCGGGTCAACCAGTATTGCGCCGAGGGGCGGATCCCCGGCGCGTCCCGGTTCGGGCGCTCATGGGCGATCCCGGAGGACGCGGAAAAGCCGTCCGACCCGCGCTTTCAGGAACAGCGCCGCGATTCCGACAGGACAAGCACCTGACGGATACTCCCTCTGCATTTTAGCATCCGCAAAAAGGAAGTGAACGCTATGACCTGCGATGAGAGCTTGTACCGCCAATATCTGAGCGGCGATGACGAAGGGCTTAATGCCCTGATGAAAAAATACGGCGACCGGCTGACCCTGTATATCGACGGCTATCTGCACGACGTTCACGAGGCGGAGGAGCTGATGCTGGATGTTTTCGCCTATCTGTTCACGAAAAAACCGAAGATACGGGACGGCGGCTTCAAGGCGTATCTCTATAAGGCCGCGCGCCACATGGCGCTGCGCCATAAGAGCAAACGAAAGCCCCTGTTCAGTCTGGACGAGCTGACCGGCGAGCCGGACGGGCGGCTGCTGGCGGTGGAGGTCATCCGAACGGAGGAGCGAAACCGCATCCTGCATTTCTGCATGGATGAAATGAACCCGGACTATCGGGAAGTCCTCTATCTCACCTATTTTGAAGGCATGAGCTACACGCAGGCGGCGGAGGTCACGGGAAAAACGGTAAAACAGATCACCAATATGGTGTATCGCGGAAAAGAGAGCCTGCGAAGGCTCTTGGAACGGGAGGGAATCACAAATGCGGAGTCATGAGGAACGTGTCGCGGAGACAAAACGGCGTATCGCCAAAATTAAGCGGGAGAAACGGCGGCGGCGCAATACGATCGCCATGGCTTCCGCTGCGGCGGCGTGCCTTGTGCTGCTTATCGGCGCGTCTCTCGCCATGCCCGGCATTGCTGCGCGGGCACAGGCCAGCGACTACGCGGGCTTTGAAACGGCAGCCAGCATGTATGGCGGCGGCGCGGCTTTGGGATACATTGTCATTGGGCTGCTGGCGTTTTTACTCGGCGTGTGCGTGACCGTTCTGTGCTTCCGGCTGCGGCAGATGAACCGGGAGGACGATCAGAACAAAGAAAGCGAGGGGATTCATGGAGCTGATTGAGAACCTGCT
>URLT01000111.1 GCA_900548795.1 uncultured Eubacteriales bacterium | reverse complement strand
CAGCTCATCAACCTCGTCGACGAGATCATGGTCACAAAGCGCCTGCTCGACGCCGCAGAGGCGACCGCCGTCGGCGCGGAGAGCTGGATGGGGCGGATGCTCCTGATGGCGCAGGAGAACGGCGCCGCGGGGATGCCCCTGCGCGAGGTGATGCAGACCGCCGTGGAGAACCAGAGCGGCGTCTACGCCCTGTGCTCGACGATCTTCAACTTCCCGACGGCCTTCTTCCCCTGCATCACTGCGGCGATCATCCCGGCCATCACGGCCTGCCTGACCAAAAGCGACGAAAAGGGCGCCAAGCTCGTGCAGGATTCCTCCCTGCGCCTGACCGGCCTGATCGCCATGCCCTGCACGCTTGGCCTGCTCGTGCTCTCCGAGCCGATCATGGCGCTGCTGGGGCACTACGGCGACAGCCGCGTGCAAATGGCGGCCGCGCTGCTGGCGCTGCTTGCGCCGACCGTGCTCATCAACGGCGTGACCACCGTCACGACGGCCATCATGCAGGCGCATAACCGCCCGTGGCTGCCGATGATCAACATGCTCATCGGCGGGGTGGTCAAGGTCGTGGTGAACTATATCCTCGTCGGCAATCCCGCCATCGGCATCCTCGGCGCGCCCGTCGGCACGCTGGCCTGCTTCGTGGTCTATATGCTGCTCAATATCTTCACCATGCACCGCATCATGAGCAAGCCCCCGCGCCTGCTGCCTGCGTTCTGGAAGAGCGGCGTCGCGGCGCTCGTCATGGGCGCGGCCACCTTCGGCGTCTACCGCCTGCTGACCGGCCTGATTGCCAACACGATCCTCTGCTGCTTCGGCGCGCTGCTCGTCGCCGTGGTGATATATCTGTTACTGGTCATTATTCTGAAGGCGATCACGTATGAGGATTGCATGCTGCTGCCGAAGGGCGACAAAATCGCAAAAATTCTGCGGATCGGCTGAGATTTCCCATTTTTTTACTTGCGTAATTGCGTAACATATGGTAAATTTTATAGGCAGAGACGCAGAGGTCTGAAACAGACAGATTTTATAACAAGAAAGAGGTACCTTTTTATGAACAAGAACGAACTGATCGCAAAGGTCGCTGACAAGACCGGCCTTTCCAAGAAGGATGCAGAAAAGGCGCTCGCCGCCGTGCTCGATACCGTCACCGCCGCGCTCGTCGCGGGCGACAAGGTGCAGCTCGTCGGCTTCGGCACGTTCGAGACGAAGCACCGCGAGGCGCGCACCGGCCGCAACCCCAGAAGCGGCGAGACGATCGAGATCCCCGCTGCCAGCCTCCCCACCTTCAAGGCGGGCAAGGCTCTGAAGGACGCCGTCGCAAAATAAGGGAAGCTCTGATTCAATCGCAAGAGTGGTCAGCGAGGGATTTTGTTCCAAATGGAGGTTTGGAAATCGCAGGAATACTTTGTGTATTTCAAGATTTTCAAACCGATCAGTTGGGGCAAAAGCCCCGCTGAGCGCCGCAGCCGATTGATTCAGAGGTTCCTAATTTTCGATGCGAAAAGGGGCTGCCAAGCAGCCCCTTTTGCAGTGCCTGCCTGACAAGAAAGGTGTTTTAATCATGCGTTTAGACAAATATCTCAAGGTCTCGCGGCTCATCAAGCGGCGCACCGTCGCCAACGAGGCCTGCGACAACGCCCGCGTGACGGTCAACGGCAAGCCCGCCAAGGCCTCCTACGACGTGAAGGTCGGCGACGTGCTGCGCATCACGTTCGGCGCGAAAACGCTGGCCGTCGAGGTGCTAGCCGTTGCCGAGGCCGTCCGCAAGGACGACGCGTCGGCCATGTACCGCGAGCTGGCAGAATAACAAGGAGCATATCTATGGAAGCATTACTCGAAAAGCTGTCGGCGACCCTTGCCGGTGCCTTTGAAAGGGCGGGCTATGACCCGTCCTATGCCAAGGTCACGGTGTCGAACCGCCCCGATCTTTGCCAGTTTCAGTGCAACGGCGCCATGCCTGCGGCCAAATCCGCCCATAAGGCGCCGCTGCTGATCGCCGAGGACGTCGTGCGCGCGCTCGAGGCCAAGGGCGTCGTGGAGCGCTGCGAGGCCGTGAAGCCCGGCTTCATCAACTTCTGCGTCTGCCCCGCGTGCCTCGCCGCGCATCTGAACGAAATGCGCGCCGGAGCGCGCCTCGGCGTCGCCGGAGCGCCGCGCAAGCGCACCGTCGTGCTCGATTACGGCGGCGCGAACGTCGCCAAGCCGCTGCACATCGGCCACCTGCGCTCGGCCATCATCGGCGAGAGCATCAAGCGCATCTATCGCTACTTCGGCAACGAGGTCATCGGCGACATCCACCTCGGCGACTGGGGGCTGCAAATGGGGCTCATCATCGCCGAGCTGCGCGAGCGCCGCCCCGAGCTGCCCTATTTCGACCCCGATTTCACCGGCGACTACCCCGAGCAGGCGCCGTTCACCATCGGCGAGCTGGAGGAGATCTATCCCTGCGCCAGCGGCAAGAGCAAGGTCGACGCGGAGTTCGCCGCCAAGGCGCACGCCGCCACCGCCGAGCTTCAGGCGCACCGCCGCGGCTACTATGCCCTCTGGCAGCAGATCATGCGCGTCTCCGTCGCCGACCTCAAGCGCAACTATGAGAACCTGAACGTCAGCTTCGACGTCTGGAAGGGCGAGAGCGACGCCGAGCCGTATATCCCGCCGATGCTCGAGCGGCTCGAGGCCATGGGCATCCTGCGCGAGAGCGAGGGCGCGAGGGTCATCGACGTGGCGCAGGAGGGCGACAAGAAGGAGCTTCCGCCCTGCATCCTCGTCAAGTCCGACGGCGCGACGCTTTACGCAACGACCGACCTCGCGACGCTCGTGCAGCGCGTGCAGGATTATCACCCCGACAAGATCCTCTATCTGACCGACAAGCGGCAGGCGCTGCATTTTGAGCAGGTGTTCCGCGCGGCCAAGAAGAGCGGCATCGTCCCCGAAACGACCGAGCTGCAGCACATCGGCTTCGGCACGATGAACGGCAAGGACGGCAAGCCCTTCAAGACCCGCGACGGCGGCGTCATGCGCCTCGAGACGCTCATCGCCGACACGACCGGCTACGTCGAGGAGCGCATCCGCGAAAACAAGATCGTCCCGGCCGACGAGGCGCACGAGACCGCCAAGCTCATCGCCGTCGGCGCGCTGAAATACGGCGACCTGTCCAACCTCGCCACGAAGGACTACATCTTCGACATCGAGCGCTTCGCGGCCTTCGAGGGCAACACCGGCCCGTATCTGCTCTATACCATCGTGCGCATCAAGTCGATCATGGCTCGTTACGGTGCAGATTGTGCCGACCTCGCCGTTGTCCCGGCGGACAGCGAGAGCGC
The DNA here is from genome assembly GCA_900548795.1 of uncultured Eubacteriales bacterium. GTDB lineage: Bacteria > Bacillota > Clostridia > Oscillospirales > Oscillospiraceae > JAZOXB01. Next base: position 1,213 of record URLT01000111.1, on the reverse strand, counting down.
CCTTGCCCTGCAGCTCTGCCTTGCAAACATGCCCGAGCAGCTCGCCATGGCCTACCGCGACTCCGCGCCGAACGTCGTCTGCGCCTATGCCTACGAGCTGGCGGGCGCGGTCAACCGCTTCTATCACGAGACGCGCATCCTGACCGAGCCGGACGAGGAAAAGCGCTGCGGCTATGTGGCGCTCGTCGCCCTTGCGCGCCGCGCGCTGGAGGAATGCATCGACCTGCTGGGCTTCTCGGCCCCGGATAAGATGTGATCCGACCTCCGGAGCGATTCCCGCCCCCGAGCGGCTGACCGGTTCCGGAATCCCCGAGCGGCCGACTGCTTCCCGGAATCCGCGAGAGACCGCTTCCGCAAGCCCTGAGTGACCGCGACGTTTCCGCCCCCCCAATCGACCGAACCGCTTCCGACCCCCGAGCGGCTGACCGGTTCCGGAATCCGCGAGAGACCGCGCCGATTTTGCGTCACGTCCCGAAAGACCGCACCTGCTTCCCCCGTGTCATTGCGAGGAGCGAAGCGACGCGGCAATCTTTAAGGTATCGAAACGGGATGCCGGAACGACAGAAGCAGCCGGTTTCCCCTCGACAGAGCCTACCAGCTCCCCCGCGACAGACCCCCGTCAGTTTTCCCGCAAAACCCACCGATTCTGTCATTGCGAGGAGCGAAGCGACGCGGCAATCTTTAAGGTATCGTCGCGGGATGCCATAACAACAGAAGCAGCCGGTTTCCACTCGACAGAACCAACCAGCTCCCCCGCGACAGACCCCGTCGGTTTTCCCGCAAAACCCACCAATTTTGTCATTGCGAGGAGCGAAGCGACGCGGCAATCTTTAAGGCATCGATGCGGGATGCCATAACAACAGAAGCAGCCGGTTTCCCCTCGACAGAACCTACCAGCTCCCCGGGACAGACCCTGTCGGTTTTCCCGCAAAACCTATCAGTTTTGTCATTGCGAGGAGCGAAGCGACGCGGCAATCTTTAAGGCATCGACGAGGGATGCCATAACAACAGAAGCAGCACGCAAGCGCCAAGGGAGAAGCCCCTGTGCGCTTGCGTGCTGCTTTCAACTACACAATATTTTCTTTGTTTTTATTGGGTTTTTTCCTTTTTTCGTCTCTGAATCTGCGTGAGTTCTTTTTTCGCTCCGGGATGCCATGCTGCCAAGTTAAAGATTGCCACGTCGGGCTTGCGCCCTCCTCGCAATGACACATCG
>URLT01000110.1 GCA_900548795.1 uncultured Eubacteriales bacterium | reverse complement strand
TCCCGTGCTTCGCCACGGGATGCCATACCATTAACTTTAAGATTGCCACGGCCGCGCTGCGGCCTCGCAATGACACGGGAATTGAGACGTTTTTACTTGCTGCGCAAGGATTTTGACGCGCTGCGCAGCCGTCAGCGACGGCGCGGAGCGAGGAGCACTACGGATGCGGCGTACCCCCCGCTGAGGCGCATCAGAGCACGGCGTTACTTTTTTTGGCTCTCGAGCCATTTGGCCAGCGCGTCGGCCATGCCGGTGTTGACGGGCTGGTCGGCTTTTTGCTTTGCCATGTAGCTTGCAACATCGCGCTTGCCCGCGCCGGTCTTGGCGCGGCGCTCCTTGAAGGCCGAGAGCTTCTCGCGGTAGCCGCAGACGCAGGCGAACATCTGGTTCTCGCCCTCGCCGCGCAGCTCCATCTTCTTGAAGCAATTCGGGCAGCGGGCGTTCGTGACCTGCGTGACGCTGCGGCGGTAGCCGCACTCCCGGTCGGGACAGACGAGCATCTCGCCGCGCTTGCCCTTGACGAGCAGCAGATATTTGCCGCAGTCGGGGCAGACCTTGCGGGTCTGGTTGTCGTGGGTGTATTTTGCGTCGCTGGCCTTGACCTCCGCGACGAGGCGCGTGGCATAGGCGCGCATTTCGTCGATGAATTTTTTGTCCTGCTCCTGCCCCTTGGCGATGCGCGCCAGACGATCCTCCCACTTGGCCGTCAGCGCGGCCGAGCGCAGATCGGGCGGCGCCAGCTCCACGAGCTGAAGCCCCTTCGAGGTCGGCACGATCTCCTTGCCGCGCCGCTCGATATAAAACGCCGAGAAGAGCTTTTCGATGATGTCCGCGCGGGTCGCGGGCGTGCCGAGGCCGCTCGTCTCCTCAAGGATCCTGCGCAGCTCCTTGTCGGCGACCTGCGCCTGCGGATGCTCCATGGCGGTCAGAAGGGTCGCCTCGGTATAGCGCGCAGGGGGCGGCGTTTTCCCGTTGACGGCCTGCGCCGAGGAGATCTTCACGCGCTGCCCCTGCGTGACCGGGGGCAGCGTTTGGACGTCCTCTTCCTCCTCGTCGAGGGCAAAGCGGCGGTCATAGGCCGCGCGCCAGCCCGGCTCCAGCATGACCCTGCCCTTGGCCGAGAAGGAATATCCCGCGACCGTGAGCGTCAGCTCGACCTCCTCATATTCGCACGGCGGCAGCAGCACGGCCAGAAACCGCCGCACCACGAGGTCGTAGATGTTCCGCTCCGGCCCGCTCAGCCGCCAAAGCTCGGGGGCTTCCTCGGTGGGAATGATCGCGTGGTGATCCGTGACCTTGGCGTTGTTGACGAGATATTTCGTCTTGAGCGGCCGCTCGCGCATGAGCTTCTGCGCCAGCGGCTTATAGTCCTCGAGCATCACGGCGCGCAGGCGCTCCGGCAGCGTCGGCACGACGTCGTCGGAGATGTAGCGCGAATCCGTGCGCGGATAGGTCAGCAGCTTGTGCGTCTCATAGAGCGCCTGCATGAGATTCAGCGTTTCCTTTGCGGAATAGGCGTATTTTTTGTTCGCGTCGCGCTGCAATTCGGTCAGGTCGTAGGCCGCAGGCGGCGGCGTCATGCGGCGCATTTTGCGCACCTGCGTCAGCACGGCCTCGCCGTTTTGGCAGGCGGCCGCGATCTTTTCGGCCAGCGCGCGGTCGAAGGTGCGCGAGTTGTTGTTTTTGTCGCGCCAGACGGCGCTGAAGCCGCCGGCCTTGAGGCGGACGTTCCAAAACTCCTTCGGCACAAAGGCGCGGATCTCCTGCTCGCGGGCGGCGATGAGCGCCAGCGTCGGCGTCTGGACGCGCCCGGCCGAGAGCTGCGCGTTGTGGCGGCAGGTGAGCGCGCGCGTGACGTTCAGGCCGACGAGCCAGTCGGCCTCGCTGCGCGCCTGCGCCGAGCGGAACAAATTGTCATATTCCGCCGCCGGACGCAGGCGGGCAAAGCCCTCCTTGATGGCTTTGTCGGTCTGCGACGAGATCCACAGGCGCTTGGTCGGCTTCCTCCAGCCGGCCTTGGCCATGATCCAGCGGGCAACCAGCTCGCCCTCGCGCCCGGCGTCCGTGGCGATGATCAGCTCTGCAAGGTCGCCGCGCTTCATCAGCCCCTGCACCACGCGGAACTGCCGCCCGGTCTGCGGGATAACGACGAGCTTCATCTGCTGCGGGAGCATGGGCAGGTCGGCCATGTCCCATTTTTCCCACTTTTTTTCGTAAACGTCCGGGTCGGCCAGCGTGACCAGATGCCCCAAGGCCCACGTCACGACGTAGCGGTCGCCCTCAAGATAGCCCTCGCCGCCGCGTTTGCAGCCCAGCACCCGCGCCAGCTCCCGTCCGACGGACGGCTTTTCGGCCAGAACCAGTGATTTTGCCATCAGTCGAGCACCTTGACCGACTCGATGACCGGCTGCTGATCGGCCGGGATCGTGCCGTTGCCGTCGGTCGGCTGCGCGTCGGCAGCAATCGCGTCGACGACGTCCATGCCGTTCGTGACATAGCCGAAGCAGGCGTACTGGCCGTCGAGGAAGGTCGAATCCTTCTGGACGATGAAGAACTGCGAGCTGGCGCTGTCCATCGCGTTCGAGCGCGCCATGGAGATCGCGCCGCGCGTATGCGAGAGCGGATTTTCCACGCCGTTGGCCGAGAATTCGCCCTTGATCGTCTTATCCGAGCCGCCCATGCCGGTGCCCTCGGGGTCGCCGCCCTGGATCATGAAGCCCTCTATGATGCGGTGGAAGGTCAGCCCGTCATAGAAGCCGGAATCGGCAAGGTCGAGGAAATTCTGCACCGTGATCGGCGCAGCGTCGGCGTCCAGCTCGACGGTGATCGTGCCGTAATCGCGCACGGCGATGGCCACATGGTGCTTGCCCGTCTGCGCGGGCAGCCCGTCGTCCTCGCCGCCGGTGCTCAGCGCCCAGATCAGCACGCCCGCCAGCACCGCCACGCAGACGCCCGCCGCCGTCAGCCACGGCCAGAGCGGCTTCTTCGGCTGCGCCTTCTTCTGATTTTTCTTGCTCTTTGCCTGTCCCATCGTGTTTTACTCCTTATTAAAATGATTTTGTTCCGCGATCACGCCGCCGCCGAGCAGCCGCGCGCCGTCATAGCACACCGCGAATTGACCGGGCGTCGCCGCCCGCTGCGGCTCGTCGAACTCCAGCCGGCAGCCCGTCTGCGTCGGCACGAGCAGCGCCGGAGCGGTTTTGTGTGTGTAGCGCAGCTTGGCCTGCACGCGCATCGACCCGCCCGGCCGCTCGAAGGGAAACCAGTTGCACTCCTCGACGAAAACCGTCTTGGAGAACAGCCGCGCCCCGTCCCCGACCACCACGTCCGCGCCGCGCTTGCCCAGCACGTAGACGCGCTCGCCGAAGGCCATGCCCAGCCCGCGGCGCTGGCCGACCGTATAGGCCTCCATGCCGCGGTGCGCGCCGAGCACGGTGCCGTCCTCGCGGACGAAGTACCCCGCCTGCGGCGTCAGCCCGTGGGCGGTCAGATAGGCGAAATAATCGCCGTCGGGGATGAAGCAGATGTCTTGGCTGTCGTGCTTTTTCGCGATGCGCAGACCGGCCTGCGCGGCCAGCGCGCGCACGGCGTCCTTGCTTTTGACCTCGCCCAGCGGGAACATGCAGCGCGCGAGCTGCTCCTGCGTCAGCTCGCAGAGGACATAGGTCTGATCCTTTTCGGCAAATTCCGCCGTCGCGGGGATATAGCGCCCGTTCTCGTGCAGCAGCCGCAGATAGTGCCCCGTGGCCATGCCGTCATAGCCCTGAGAGAGGGCGTAGTCCAGCAGGCGGCCGAATTTGATCGTCCGGTTGCACACAACGCACGGGTTCGGCGTGCCGCCGGAGCGATAGGTCTCGGTGAAATAGTCGACCACGTCGCGGCGAAATTCCGCGCGCAGGTCGAGCAGGGTGAAGGGGATGCCCAGCGTCTGCGCCGTCTGGCGGGCGTCCTCAGCCTCGGCCTCGCCGCCGTCGCGCAGCAGCAGCGTGCAGCCGCCGACGGCATAGCCCTGCTGCAGCAGCAGGAGCGCCGCCGCCGCGCTGTCCACGCCGCCGGACAGCGCGACCATGATCTTTTTCATATGCATACCTCCGTTTCCGGGGGAGCGTCGGCGCAGCAGCGCACCCGCCGACGCCCGGATATACTATTATAGCACAAAAAACGGCAATAGGAAAGCCGCGCGGATAAAAAAAGAAGACAAGCCTTCCTTGGGCTTGTCTTCTTGAGCTTGCATCAGATAGCACGTTCGACCTTATTGGAACGGAGGCATCTTGTACAGACGTAGACATGGCGCGGAGAACCGTCGACGATTGCTTTCACGCGCTTAACATTGGGCTTCCAGGCTCTGTTGGAGCGTCTGTGGGAATGGGAGACCTTAATGCCGAACGTCACGCCCTTGCCGCAAATATCGCACTTTGCCAATTGCTGCACCTCCTATCGGTTCTAAAATCGGGGTAAGTCATCTGCGCTCTTGAAGCGCCGCTGTATATGATAGCAGAAATTTCGCAGAATTGCAAGAGATAATTTGCATTTTTTTGAATTTTTTATTCCTTCGCGCGTTGTAAAATGAAGCTGCGCATTTAATCAAATAGAAGGCCCATAGCGAGGGCCTCTGTGTTAGAATCAATCTGCAACAAAAGATCAACACAGGAAGAGGCAA
>URLT01000109.1 GCA_900548795.1 uncultured Eubacteriales bacterium | reverse complement strand
TGGTCGCGGTTGCCGCAGTTCGGGCACGTCCAGACCAGCTTGCCGTCCTCGTCCTCGACGGCCGAGATCTCGCCGTCGTAGCCGCAGACCTGACAATAGTCGCTCTTGGTGTTCAGCTCGGCATACATGATGTTGTCATAGATGAACTTCATGATCTCGAGCACGGCGTCGATGTTGTTTTGCATGTCCGGAACCTCGACGTAGCTGATCGCGCCGCCGGGGGAGAGCGCCTGAAACTGCGCCTCAAAGGCCAGCTTGTCGAAGGCGTTGACGTGCTCCGTAACGTGGATATGGTAGGAATTGGTGATGTAGCTGCGGTCGGTCACGCCCGGCACGATGCCGAAGCGCTTTTGCAGGCACTTGGCGAATTTATAGGTCGTGGATTCCAGCGGCGTTCCGTAGAGGCTGAAGTCCATGTTGTTTTCCTTCTTCCATTTGGCGCAGGCGGCGTTGAGATAGCGCATGACGTCGAGGGCGAAGGGCGTGGCCGACGGGTCGGTGTGAGATTTGCCGGTCATGTATTTCACGCATTCATAAAGCCCTGCGTAGCCCAGCGAGATGGTCGAATAGCCGCCGTAGAGCAGCTTGTCGATCGGCTCGCCCTTTTTCAGGCGCGCCAGCGCGCCGTATTGCCAGAGGATGGGCGCGGCGTCGGAGAGCGTGCCCTTGAGGCGGTTGTGGCGGCACATCAGCGCCCGGTAGCACAGGTCGAGGCGCTCGTCGAAGATCTTCCAGAATTTTTCGGTGTCCCGGCCGGAGGACAGCGCCACGTCGACCAGATTGATCGTCACGACGCCCTGATTGAAGCGGCCGTAATACTTCGGCTTGCCGTTCTCGTCGACATAGGGCGTCAGGAAGCTGCGGCAGCCCATGCAGGTGTAGCAGTGCCCCTCGCCGTTTTTGTCGACCTTCAGCTCGAGCATTTTTTTCTCGGAGATATAGTCCGGCACCATGCGCCGCGCGGTGCACTCGGCGGCCAGACGGGTCAGGTAATAATACTTGGAATCCGGGTGGATGTTATCCTCCTCGAGCACGTAGATCAGCTTCGGGAAGGCCGGGGTGATCCAGACGCCCTTCTCGTTTTTGACGCCCTCGTAGCGCTGGCGCAGCGTCTCCTCAATGATGATGGCAAGGTCGTGCTTCTCCTGCGGGCTGCGCGCCTCGCCGAGGTACATGAACACGGTGATGAAGGGCGCCTGACCGTTGGTGGTCATGAGCGTGACGACCTGATATTGGATGGTCTGCACGCCGCGCTGGATCTCCTCGCGCAGACGCTGCTCGACGATCTCGGAGATCTTTTCCTCCGTGGCCGAGACGCCCAGCGCCGCGACCTCCTTTTCCACCGAGCGGCGAATTTTCTTGCGGCTGACGTCGACGAACGGCGCAAGATGCGTCAGACTGATGGACTGCCCGCCGTACTGGTTCGAGGCGACCTGCGCGATGATCTGCGTGGCGATGTTGCAGGCCGTCGAGAAGGAATGCGGCTTTTCGATCAGCGTGCCGGAGATGACCGTGCCGTTTTGCAGCATGTCCTCAAGGTTGACCAGATCGCAGTTGTGCATGTGCTGGGCATAATAATCCGCGTCGTGGAAGTGGATCAGCCCGGCCTCATGCGCCTCGACGATGTCGCGCGGCAGCAGCAGACGCGCCGTGATGTCCTTGGAGACCTCGCCGGCCATATAGTCGCGCTGCACGGCGTTGATGGTGGGATTTTTGTTCGCGTTCTCCTGCTTGACCTCCTCGTTGTTGCACTCGATCAGAGAGAGGATGCGGTCGTCGGTGGTGTTGCTCTGGCGAACCAGAGAGCGGGTATAGCGGTAGGTGATATATTTCTTGGCGACCTCAAAGGCGCCGTGCGCCATGATCTGATCCTCGACAAGATCTTGGATCTCCTCGACGGACAGACTGCGGTTCATGCCCTCGCAGCGGATCGCGACGCTCTCGGCGATGCGGTCGATCTGGAGCTGCGTCAGCCGCGCGGACTCCTCGACGACGCTGTTGGCCTTGCCGATGGCGGTGCGGATCTTATCCAGATCGAACACGGCCTCGGCGCCGTTCCGTTTGATGATTTTCATAGTGTGGCTCCTCCGTTTTCCTTCCGGCGCCTGCCGGAAACGTCTACATTATACCATATCTTGTGGCAAATGCAAGAGGGAAACACAATATTTTCGCTTTTTGTGCATTTGGAAGGAAAACACGGATTTTTCGGGGAGGGACTTCCATTTTTGGCGCAAATCGAGTATAATTATTAAATTAATGAGAAAATCGAGGGATTTCATGAAACGAATCGCAAGCATCCAGGATTTTTCCTGCCTCGGGAGCTGCTCGCAGACCGTGGCGCTGCCGGTGCTCTCGGCAATGGGCGTGGAGTGCGTCGCCCTGCCGACGGCGCTGCTCTCGGCGCACACGGCCTTTGACGGCTTCGTCAGCCTCGACCTGACGCCGCAGCTTCCGGCTGTTCTGGCGCACTGGCGCGCGATGCGTCTGCGCTTTGACGCCGTCTACACCGGCTATCTCGTCTCGGCCGAGCAGGTGGAGCTGGTCTGCGGCCTGCTCGACGGCATGGCCGAGCGCCCGCCGCTGTGCCTGATCGACCCGGTCATGGCCGACCACGGCGCGCTCTACGCCGGATTTCCCGAGAGCTTTCCGCAGGCGGTGTGCGCGCTGTGCAGCCGCGCCGACGTGCTGACGCCGAACGTCACCGAGGCCTGCCTGCTGACGCAGACGGAATACCGCCCCGTGCAGGACGAGGCGCAGGTGCGCCGGCTGCTGGAGCGGCTGCTGGAGCTTGACTGCCGCGCGGCCGTTCTGACCGGCCTGCGCATGGAAAGCGGGGAGATGGCCGTCGCGTCGCTGGAGCGCGACGGAACCGAGACGCTCGTCCGCTCGTCCTATATTCCGGAGATCTTTCACGGAAGCGGCGACCTGTTCGCCTCGGCCTGCGTCGGCGCGCTCGTGCAGGGCGCGCCGCTGCAGCGCGCGGTGCAGCTCGCGTCGGATTATGTCGCACTGACGCTCCGGCGCACGGTGCAGGCGCCCGACCGCCGCTGGTACAGCGTGCATTTTCAGGAGACTCTGCCCGAGCTGACGGCTCGGTGGCAGAGCTTAAAGGAGGAATTGAGATGACTTCCCCGCTGCGCGGATCCCACAGGGCGGAGCGTTGGACGCTGCCGCTGTCCTTTCTGCTGCCGTTTACCATCTGCTGCATCGTGTTCGCCTGCGCCGGGCTCTTTCCCTTCGGAGATCGGCAGATCATGGCCAGCGACGAATGGCATCAGTATTATCCCTTTCTTGTGACCTTCCGCGAAAAGCTGCGCACCGGCGGCTCGATGCAGTATAGCTGGGATGTCGGCATGGGCACGGGCTATGCCTCGCTCTATGCATATTATTTGGCAAGCCCGCTGTACCTGCTCTCGGTGCTGGTGCCGCTGAGCATCCTGCGCGAATATTTTGCGCTCATGACCATTCTGAAGCTGGCCTTTGCCGGGATGTTCTTCGCCTACTTTTTGAAAACCGTGTTCCGCAAGGCCGACCTGAGCATGGCCGTTTTTTCGCTGGGCTACGCCCTGTGCGCGTGGGCCTGCGGGTATTACTGGAACATCATCTGGCTCGACGCCTTCGCCCTGCTGCCGCTGCTGATCGCCGCGACGCTCGTGCTTCTGCGCGACGGCCGCTTCCGGCTCTATGTCGCCGTGCTGGCGCTGACGATCTGGAGCAACTATTATATCGGCTATATGTGCTGCCTGTTTGTGGCGCTGTTCTTCTTTGCCTATTGCTTCGTCAACTGGCGGGGGGCGAAAAATTTCGGCAGGCGCTTTGTGCGCATTGCCGTCGGCACGGCGCTCGGCGTGGGCATGACGGCGGTGCTGCTGCTTCCGATGCTTCTGGCCATGCAGGGGACGTATTCCTCCCGCAGCATCGAGGTCAGGGCGTTCGCCATGAACATCGCCGAGGGCGCCTACGGCAACCTCGAGACGGCCGGCGGGCTTTGGGCGCTGCTGCGCAACGAAACGCTGCCGGGGATGCTCACGGCGATCCGCAAGGTGCTCGGTCAGCTTCTGACCAGCCCGATCATCACCAGCATGGAGGGACTGCCCAATATCTTCTGCGGCATGACCACCACGCTCCTGAGCGTGATGTATCTTTTCGACGGCCGGGTGCGCCTGCGCGAGAAGCTCGTGTGCCTGCTGCTGTTGGCCTTCCTTGTGCTGAGCTTCCTGTTCCGGCCGCTGGACTACCTCTGGCACGGCTTCCATTTCCCGAATATGCTGCCCTACCGCTTCAGCTTCCTGTTTTCGTTTGTGCAGCTCTTCATGGCATACCGACTCTGGATGCACCGCGACAGCCTGAAAAAGTGGACGGTCGCCCCGGCAACGCTCGTCGGCGTGCTGCTGATCGTGAACGAGGCGCTGCTTGACAAGCCGGCTCTGCGGCTGATCGTGCTCAGCGCGATGGCCGTCGTCGGCGTGAGCTTTGCTCTGGCGGCCTATGCGCCGACGGGGCTGCGCCGCACGCTCGGCACGGTCGCGCTCTGCACCGTGATGGTTGTGGAGATGTCCGTGACCTTTGCCTACGGCGTGGACAAGGTCGGCGTGACGACGCGCACGGATTACCCGCGCAGCAACGAGGCCGTGCGCCAGCTTCTGGAATACGCCGACGGCGTGGAGGAGCAGACGCCCTTCTTCCGCATGGAGATGAGCCAGACGCAGACGCTCAACGACGGCGCGCTCAACGGCTATCACGGCGTG
>URLT01000108.1 GCA_900548795.1 uncultured Eubacteriales bacterium | reverse complement strand
GAGGCCGTCAGCCGCTTCGAGAAGGTCGAGCATGCCGTGCCGCTCGAGAGCCTGCAGGATGTGTTCTCGGACGACGAGGTGCGCGAGTTCCTCGCGCGCGTCGGCGAGCAGACCTCCGACGCGTGCTTCAGCGTCGAGCCGAAGGTCGACGGTCTGTCCGTTGCGCTGGAATATGTCAACGGCGAATTCGTTCGCGGCGCGACGCGCGGCGACGGGCGCGTCGGCGAGGATGTGACGGAGAACCTCAAGACCGTTCGCAGCATTCCGATGCATCTGGAAAACGCCCCGGCGCGGCTGATCGTGCGCGGGGAGGTATTTATGAGCCGCGCGGTCTTCGAGCAGCTCAATGCCGAGCGGGAGGCGGCGGGCAGGCCGCTCTTTGCCAATCCGCGCAACGCCGCGGCGGGCAGCCTGCGGCAGCTTGACCCGACGGTCGCAGCCGAGCGCCGTCTGGACATTTTGATCTTCAATTTGCAGCTTGCCGAGGGCGTTTCCTTCGAGCGCCACACGCAGACGCTGGACTATCTGAAGCGCCTGAAATTTAAGACCATTCCCTATTGCTGCTGCCGGACGGCGGAGCAGACGCTCGCCGAGATCGCGCGCATCGGCCGCGAGCGCTACGACTACCCGTTCGACATTGACGGCGCGGTCGTCAAGCTCGAGCGCCTTGCCGATCGCGCGGCCATGGGCAGCACGGCGAAATTCCCGCGCTGGGCGTGCGCATTTAAGTATCCCCCCGAGGTTCGGGAGACGGTTCTGCAGGACATCGTCGTGCAGGTCGGCCGCACGGGCGTGCTCACGCCGAAGGCCGTGGTCGCGCCGGTGCGCCTTGCCGGGACGACCGTGACGAGCGCGACGCTGCATAATCAGGATTTTATTTCCGAGAAGGACGTGCGCATCGGCGATACCGTCCGCATCCGCAAGGCAGGGGAGATCATTCCGGAGGTGCTGGGCGTCGTGCCCGAAAAGCGCCCCACCGGGACGCAGCCCTACCGTCTGCCGACGGTCTGCCCGGTCTGCGGCGCGCCGGTTGAGCGCGATGAGGACGGCGCGGCCATGCGCTGCACCGGCGTGGAATGCCCCGCGCAGCTCACGCGAACCCTTGCGCACTTCGTCTCGCGCGGCGCGATGGATATTGACGGTCTGGGCGAGGCCATTGTCGAGCAGCTCATTGCGGGGGGCTATCTTTCCTCTCCGGCGGATATTTATTACCTGCGTCTCGATGAGCTGAAGACCCTCTGGAAGAGCGGAGAGAAGGCCGCAAGCAAGCTCCTCGAGGCGATCGAGGCCAGCAAGCGCAACGACGTCTACCGCCTGATCTACGGCTTCGGCATCCGGCAGGTCGGAGAGAAGGCCGCCAAGCTTCTGGCGCGCACCTTCGGCTCGCTCGACGCGCTGATGGCTGCCGACGAGCAGACGCTCACCGAGGTGCGCGACATCGGCGCGATCACCGCCGGGAGCATCGTGCGTTGGTTTGCCAATCCGCAGTCGCGGCATATGATCGAGCGGCTGCGCAGTGCCGGAGTGAATTTCAACGCCGCCGAGACGCAGACGGACGACCGCTTTGCGGGCATGACCTTCGTGCTGACCGGCTCGCTTTCCCTCTTCACGCGCGACGAGGCGACGGAAAAGATCGAGTCGATGGGCGGAAGAGTTTCCGGCAGCGTCTCGAAAAAGACGACCTGCGTCGTGGCGGGGGAGAACGCCGGAAGCAAGCTGAAAAAGGCCAACGAGTTGGGGATCCCGGTCGTCACCGAGGAACGATTCCAAGAAATGCTTGCGTAAAGCCCGTTTTTGTGCTATAATTTCAAGCCGTGCGTTTTGCACCGGAAAGGAAGAAAAAACCATGAAATTGCTTCTTGCAATTCTCGTTTGCCGGGCGCTGACCTTAGCCGGCAGGCTCGTGGGCAAGGGAACCAGCCTGCCCGGAAAGTACGCGCTGCGCATCTGCCCGGACGTGCTGCGCCGCGTCAAAAAGCCGGAGATGATCGTTGCCGTCACGGGCAGCAACGGCAAGACCTCCACGGTCGAGATGATCGCCTCCGTGCTCAAGGCCGCCGGGAAGACCGTTGCCTATAATTCTGAGGGCTCGAATCAGATCGAGGGCGTCACGACGATGATCCTCAACTCCTGCACGCTGGGAGGGAAAATGAAGCAGGACGTCCTGCTCATTGAGTCCGACGAGCGCTACACGAAGTACACGTTCCGCTGGTTCCACCCGACGCACTATGTCATCACGAACCTCTATCGCGACCAGCTCACGCGAAACGGCCACCCCGAGTGGGTCTATGACGCGATCGCAGAGAGCATTTATGACGACACCACCCTGATTCTCAACGCCGACGACCCGATGGTCTCGCAGTTCGGCTACCACCGGAAGGGCAAGGTGCTCTGGTTCGGCCTCGACCGCTGCAAGGAGGACACGGAACGTTTCGTCGGCATGTATAACGACATGCGCTATTGCCCGATCTGCGGTCAGCCGATGGAATATGACTATTATCATTATAATCAGGTCGGCTGCTATCGCTGCACTGCCTGCGATTTTGCCCGCCGCGATACCGATTTCACCGTGACCGACGTCGACCTCGCCGAAAACCGCATCACCGTCAACGGCACGGACGAGATCAAGCTGGCGCTGAGCAGCATCTATAACGTTTATAACATCCTTGCGGCCTACGCGGTCTGCTCGCTGCTGGGCGTGCCGGGCAAGGAGATCGCCCGCCTGACGAGCAACTATATCCTGAAAAACGGCCGGTATATCGAGTTCCGCCTCGGCTCGCACGACGGCGTGTTCCTGATCTCCAAGCACGAAAACTCCGTTTCCTACGACATGTCCTTCCGCTATGCCGTCTCGCAGGGAAAGCCGTTCAGTGCCGTCATCATCGTCGACGCCGTCAGCCGCAAGTATTTCACCAGCGAGACCTCGTGGCTCTGGGACATCAACTTTGGCCTGCTGCAAAGCGACCTGCTCAAGCGGGTCTATCTCTGCGGCAAATACTGCAACGATCTTGCTCTGCGCCTGTCCTTCACGGACATTCCGCAGGAGAAGATCAAGGTCTTTGAGGACATCGACGCGGCCTGCGAGGCGATGTGCAGCACCGGCAGCGAGCAGCTCTACGCCGTGACCTGCTTCTCCGACCGCGAAAAGTTCCTCTCCAACACGGAAAGAAGGTGAGCCGATGGAACTGAAGCTTCTGCATCTTTATGACGACGTGATGAATCTCTACGGCGAATACGCAAATGTTTCGCTTTTGGCGCGCTATCTGACCGATCTCGGCCACAGAGTCACCGTCGAGACGCTCTCGCTGTACGAGAAGAAGAATCTCTCCGGCTTTGATTTTTATTATATGGGCGCCGGAACGGAGCGCCGCCAGAAGCTCGTGCTGCCGCAGCTTCTGCAATACCGCGAGGCGCTGCTCGAGGCCAAGCGGCGCGGCGCCGTCCTGCTCTTCACGGGCAACGCCTTTGAGCTGCTGGGCAAGGCCGTCACGGATGCCGAGGGCAAGCGCTATGACTGCCTCGGCTTTGCCGAGTTTGAGTCGAACGAGACGAAGCGCCGCATCACGGGCGACGTCATTGCGCGCATCGGGGATGAGCGCGTGGTCGGCTTTATGAATAAGTGCGGCCACACCACGGGCGTCGGGCAGCCGCTGTTCCATGTGGAATTCGGCTTCGGCAACGAGGAGGCCTGCGGCGACGAGGGCTGGTACGACGGCTGCTGCTTCGGCACGCACCTGACCGGGCCGCTTCTCGTGAAGAACCCCGCCATGCTCAAGCGCATGGCACAGGCGCTGCTGAAGGATGCCTTTTCCGACACGGTTCGCTATCCCTATATGGAGCGCGGCTACGAAATGACGCTCCGCGAGTTGACCAAGCGCATGGAGGCGCTGAAATAATACGGATCCCGATCTCATACTGATTCAGAGGTTCCCAAGAATCCCGTGCGCTGCGCCGCCTCTTGCAGAATTTGACGCACCTTCGGGGCAAAAAACATCCGGCCAAGAAGGCTTTGCCTTCTTGGCCGGATGTTTCTGTTCGGGTCAGGCCTGCTTGCCCTTGAGCAGGGGGCTCAGCGGCTTATAGATCGGCATGGCGATGGCCACGCAGAGCAGCCCCTTGATGAGCGTGAACGGCACATTAAAGATCCAGAGCGCCTGAAATACGCTCTTGACGGACGGGAGGATCGCCTGATAAAAGCTCAAAACGACCGGCTCGGGCAGCCCGAGCACGTTGTAATAGAGCGGATAGATCGCAAAATAGTTGATTGCGACGCTTGCAAGCGCCATCAGCGCCGAGGCGAGCACACCGGACAGGAGCGCGACGCCCTTTGTCTTATGCCGCCGATAGATCAGCCCGGCCGTCAGGGCAAAGACTGTGCCGAGCAGGAAGTTGGAAAGTTCGCCGACAAAGCCGCTCTGCGAGACGAGCAGGTGGATCACGTTTTTCAGCAGCGCGATCGCAACGCCCGCAAGCGGGCCGTAGGCAAAGGCGCCGATCAGCTCCGGCAGATCGGAAAAATCAAGCTTCAAAAACGACGGGACGAGCGGGATCGGGAACTCCAGATATTGCAGCACGACGGCCACGGCCGTCAGAACGCCGATCCCGGCGAGGGTGCGCGTTGCGGCGCGCTTGTTTTTGCAGTTCATCAGAACGCCTCCAAAGAAAAAATTTCGACTCTGAGCCAATTATCCTCAGAGTCGAAATGACCTCTTCTTCCATCCAGACTTCAGCCCCCTGTGAGAGCCTGTTACTGTCGGTTTCGGAATTGCACCGGATCCTG
>URLT01000107.1 GCA_900548795.1 uncultured Eubacteriales bacterium | reverse complement strand
TTTTTGCCCTCGATGTACAGGTCAAAGACCTCGCGCTCACGAAGGGTCAGCGTGCAGAGTGAGCGGGCAAACAGAGCGTAATTGTCCGGGTCAAGCTGCTGCTTCGTCTCGTCAACCATATGCGCCAGCCTGGTTTTTGCCTTTTCGTGCGCCTCCCGAAGCTGCTCCACTTCGCTGTGCAGGTCCGCATTTTGTCGATGGTAGGTCGAAAGCTCCTCCTCGCGCTGGCGATCCTTCTGCGCAAGGAATACAAACAGGTCGTCAATCTCCGGAATGCGGGTCGTTACGGCGCCCGGCGGTTCGGATTTCAGCCGCTCCTTTGCCTCACGGAACGGACGGACAGAGTACTTACTGAGGAAAAAGCTTGCGACAACCGCAAAGGCAAGCAGAAGCGACAGGAGAACGACCACTGAGGTTTGCCGCGCGTGCACCTGTGCGAGATAGTCGCCCTCGGGCAGCATTGCCGCAACGATATGCGATGAATTTCCGACGGCGACGGTCTCCGTCTTGCCGAGAAACGTCATGCCCTCGCCGGAAATCTCGAACAGATCCCCATCGCTTTGGACCGAAAGCGGCGTCTCCAAGTGCGGGACATATGCCGAACGACAGCCGGAAAGCTGCGCCTCATAGCCGCCCGCGCTCTCGGTCAGCAGCGCGGCGAGCATCGTTTTCTGCTCGCTGTCCGACGTCTGATAGGAAAGCTGGAAGAACAAATCGCTGATCTCAAAGCCGCAGACCCCGACGACCCTGCCGGAGGCATCAAGAATCGGCGCGCAGAGAAAGCGGGAGCGCTCCCATGCGTCGGGGAGCTTATACGGAACGGTCAGATAATAGTCCTTTGCGGGGTTGGCGTCCGTGAGGAACAGACCCGCCTCGACCTCCGGGAAGGTGCCCGATTCCGTCTCGTATTGCCATGTGCTGTAAAGACGAACGTTGTTTTTGCGGGCGACCTTCGCGTTGCCGCGGTACATGCATACAGAGCCGAATACGTCGGCATCCGAGCCGACATTGGGATATTTCAGATAAATGCCGTCATAGAACGGGCGCTCGGTTTGCGTGTTTACCGTTGCGTTCAGAATATAAAACGCGCCGCTGCACGGGGCAAGCCGCATCTGCGAGTAAACCGTGCCGTATGCGGATTCCTGGAGTGCATAAAGCGCCTCGGGATCGTTGCGAAGCCGGTCAAACGGAAGCTCCGTCCGCGACAGCTCCGCGCTCATTTCCTCGGAGAAGTCGATTGCATAGGCGGCAAGCTCCTCCATGTTTCTTGAGACCTGATCCGACATGTACGTGAGCCGCTGATTCAAAGGTTCCTGCATGTCGCCGTCAAAGAAATTCAAAACACCAACAAAATTCAGCAGAAGCAGCAGCAGCGCCATCACCGCAAGCAGAATGGAGAGAAAGCCGAAGAACAGCCGCCTGCGCATCGAAACTCCCTGCTTGCGAAGCCGAGCAAATGTTTCTTTAAGCTTCATCTTCGGCCGCTACCTCAAGGCGGCGCGAAGCTGTGCAAGGGCGGCATTGCTCAGCTCCTCCGTCAGCGCGTCGCGGTCACTCTGCCGCTCCGAGCGAAGCAGATACTCCTTGTGCATCTGCGAAAACGTGGCGCGGATCAGCGTCTCGAAATCCTGTTGCAGCTCGTACGCACCGGCATACTGCGGCTGGGTGCAGAAGGAATAGCCGTCGTCAAACTGCTGCTTGACGGCAGAGTATAACAGACGGTATTTCTCGATTTTGACAGAGTCGAGATTGTCGAAAAGCGCCGAAAATGCCTCGTCGGTCACGGGCAGATAGCCCGCCGCCGTTACAAAAGCGAGATTGTGCTGCGGCTCCGTGATCCATTTTGCAAACAGCGCTGCAGCCTCGTTCTTGCGCTCGTCGTCGCTGCGCAGGGCGAATAAGCCGCCGCCGCGCTGAACGACAGCCTTTTTCTCACCGGAGAGACAGGGATAGGGAAGAACCTGCGTTTCGATATTTTCCCGTGTATTGTCCTCATAGGTAACGTAGTCGCGCTGGTAGAGGATTCCGGCGGTGGAGCCGACGCTGCAAAGAATCTCGCCGGTCTTCCAGCGGTCGGAGGCGTAGCCCTCGCCGACGCACAGCCCGCCGCGAATCGCCGCCCTTGCAATCGGGGCAAACGCCGCCGCAAATGCATCGGAGGCGGCGTTGATTTTGCCGTCGATAATGAATTCATCGCCCATCGCGGTCATTGCGGAAAGGAAATAGTAATAGTAGTCGTCAATTTGGAGCAGGGTTTTCCCGTCGGTGCGCTCATAGTAGAGGTTGCAGACATCCGCCAACTGCTCCATCGTGGAGAAACAGTCGCGTGACACGGCGGCATCGTCGGCAAAGCGGTCGAACAGCGTTTTGTTAAGAAACAGCGTCTCGCTGGATTTGGCAATCGGGAGCATCAAAAGCGCGTCGTCAAAATAGCCCTCGGCAAGAAATTCCTGCCGAAAAGCGGACAATTCCTCCTCGGAGAAATAACGGCTCCAATCCAGCAGCGGCGTTTCTTCGAATTTTTCGACAATTCTCGGGTAGGAGGTGAACAAGTCGGGAAGCGGGAGCGCTCCCGGATATTCTTCCAGCGAAGCAGTCAGCAGATTGTCCATTTCGGTGGAATTGGTGACGCAGGTAACGTTGACATACACACCGGATTCGGCGCCCACAGTGCGGTTGAAGTCGTCAACCAGCGCGTTGAAGGGGGATTCCGTCTGACTGCCGTAGACGTGCCAAACGGTCAGCGTGATCGGCTCCCTTTGGTTGAGGCGCAGGGAGCTGCAGCCGCTCAAGAGGATGGCAAGGGAAAAAAGCAGAGCAATCATACGCAATGTAAATTTTTGCATAGCTACCTTCCTTCTTGCTACGGTGAATTCCGTTTTTTCAAAAAATCGAGCGTGATACTACCCATTTTGAAAAAAAGGGTAGTGCTTTTTTCCGGAAAATACGATAAGGTATGGATGTAGGATTGCACCAAAGGGGAAAAGCGGAAGCAATAACCGCAGCCCCGGGGCAGCTCCGCCCGTGAAGCAAGCCGCAATGCGCCGACAGGCACGGGTTCACTTTTGTTATTCTAACATGAATCCGGAAGAAATGCAACAGGATATGTGCAAGCGAAAGGAAAAAATGAGCGGACGGGCTTGGCTTTACGGAAAGGGCGAATATCTGATCGCCCTGTTTCTGCGGCATTAAGGAAGCTCTGATTAAATTGCAAGAGCGGTCAGCGAGGGAGTTTGTTCCAAATTGAGGATTGGAAATCGCAGGAATCCTTTTCGTATTTCAAGATTTTCAAACCGATCAGTTGGGGCAAAAGACCCGCTGACCGCCGCAGCCGATTTATTCAGAGGTTCCTTAAAAAACGACATCAAAATTTTCAGGGTAAGGAGGGGAATGCGGAGAAAAACAAAGGGGGTGCAAGCCCTTGAAGCGCAGGGGCTGTCTCGCGCTGCTCTGCGGCGCACGGCGGTCGAACCGCGCAACACCGGCATGGCGCGACTGCCGCGACCTGCCGCATGGCTACATAAAACGAACAAAGGAGAATCACAATGAAAAAACGGGTACTTTCCTTACTGCTGTTGCTCGCCGTGGTTTTTTCACTGCTGCCGGCGACAGCTTTGACGGCAAATGCTGCGGACTTTTGCGATATGAGCACTGGCACTGGGAAGATTAGAGTAAAAAATCACAATTACATCTACGGAGCAGAACAGACGGTAAAGGAGGTTCAGTTATGGTCCCCCGGTAAGAAGCTCGTTGATGACGACGATCACGTAGTCATCCCGTCCGTGATCGGTTCCGAGGCCTTCATTAACTGCAGCGACCTTGAATCGATCTCCCTGCCGCGGAATTGCAGGACGATCGGCGATAGGGCGTTTTACGGCTGCGATAAGCTGTCGTTCCTCTATTATGACGGTCCGTTTGATTACATCAAGCGTTATTTCGACAATAACGACACCTATAGGATTTTTTACGGCTCGGACGGCAAGCCGCTGAAGAACCTGACCGTCTATGTAGGACGAGGCAGCTACCGTGAGTCCGACTTCCCGATGTTCTACGGCGACATCCGGATTGACTGCACAAGCATCGGCACAGATGCATGGACTCCCAAGAACGGCAAGGGCATGGTTTATATCGATAAATACGAGGGAGCTATCGTCGGCTCAACCTCCGATGTGGAGTTTGACTCCCTCCCCAAAGAGATCGTTGAACATACTTCTGGTCTTATAAACTTTCATTGGCCTATTACATACATTGACGAATATGCGTTTGCTTCCTGCAACTTTGGCGTTTTTACGACTAAGTCTAGCAATATTAGCCAGATTAAACCGAATGCCTTCTATAATTGCTCTAAGTTGTTCTCGGTTGCCCTTCCGGCAAACGACGCATTTAACAAGTTCAGTGATGGAACACCGGTGGGAGCCTATATTTCGCCCGGCGCGTTCCGTAACTGCTTCCGTTTAGAGCATATTACCTTAGCCGAGCCGAACTCTTCGTCGTACTCTGATGCTGTCATGTACGGGCACTGGGTGCTGCTCGACCAATCGGGGAAAAAGCTCAAAATGGTTCCACCGGCGACAAAGGGAACCTTTAAGGTGAGCGAGGGGATTGAGGTAATCGATGATTTTGCGTTTGAACAGTGCGGGATAACCGAGGTTTCTCTGCCGGAATCCCTGAAGGAGATTGGCCAAGGTGCCTTCGCGGACGTTGTATCCCTGAAAACGCTCACAATCCCCGAGGGCGTGACAAAAATCGGAGATAACGCAGCCGAGAACGTAGAAAGCATCTACTTCTACGGCGCCTTGCCGCAGCTCGGGAAGAGAGCCTTCTCGGACAATGCGAAGCTGTATTATATTCCCGGGAAACCGGGCTGGCCCACGACGCCGATCGAGATGTCAATCAATGCGCCCGGCGGAGGCACCTACCACTGCTATCCGTGGTGCGAGCAGAGCAATCCTCCGGCGCATACAATTGAAAAGGTAGCGGGCAAGGCTCCGACCTGCACCGAGGACGGCTAT
>URLT01000106.1 GCA_900548795.1 uncultured Eubacteriales bacterium | reverse complement strand
GATCTTTGCCGCTCTTCCCAGCTCGCCGATCAGACCGCCGATGGAGCCTTTTCCGGACGTTTCGGTGACCCTGCCGGAGACGCTGCATTCGTCAATATACTGGCTCCCATCCAGAGCGCCCACAAGACCGCCGATCCAGTAGGCTGCCGTCATGCCGCTGTCCGGCGTACGCATCGTCATGCTCAGATTTGCAACGTGACAGTTCTCGACCGGCCCGCTGGCAGAGCCGGTGAGAGCGCCCGCCACGCCGATCACATAAACATAACTGGAAACATTGACATTTTTTGCGATGCCGTAAATTGTGACACCGTCCAGATTCAGGTTGCTGAGCTTGCCGCCCGTCGCGCCAAACAGGCCAAACACATCCGATTCCAGCGGAGCGCTTTCCGTTCCGATGGAGATGTTGGAGACGGTATGTCCTTTGCCGTCAAGATTTCCGGCAAACACGGAATAGTCTGTGCCTCCTAACAGTGCATCAGAAAAGGAATTTCCGATCGGCGTCCAGTCATGGTTGCCCAGATCAATGTCTGCGGTCAAAACAAAACAGGCGTTTTCATACGGCTGCCCCTTGTTGACCTCGCTTGCCAGATATGCAAGCTGTGCGCCGTCGGCGATCTGATAGGGGTCGCTCTCCGTGCCGGTGCCGCCTGCAAAAGCAGTGGCGATGCTGCCGTCCCATGCGCCGCCGTCCGTCGCCAGCGCCACCGTGGGCAGCAGCGTCAGGAGCAGAGACAGTGCCAGAAGGATACTCAATAGCTTCTTTTTCATTGCATTACCTCCATGGTTCAGAAGGGCCTCCCCGCAGGGGGATCCTGCGGGAAGCGAGGGCGCCCCCGCTTTGGTCTTCTTCTGCTTTTATAGTATTAAGCTTAGCACAGCCTCGTTTGAAATGCAATAGACCTTGCGCGAATAGCACCAGACCTTGCGTGAATAGCATATTTTTGCTTGCTCTGCGGCAAAAAGTATGGTATGCTACGAGAAACAGAACGACCGGGAGGGCACGCCATGAAGCCAGACAGCATGTTCATTATTTCCAACCGCAGGCGCATCCGCCTGTCGCCGGAGGACATTCTCTATGTGCAGCTGGCAGGGCGCCGGTCGGTCATCCATCTTTCCGGCGGCAAGACCTACGAGACCTATACCGCCATAGACGAGCTGGCGCAAATGCTCGGCAGCGGCTTCATCCGCGCCGACCGCGCCACGCTGGTGTCCGCCAAGAGCGTCCATTCCATCGGGAAGAAGCTTGAGCTCATAAACGGCGAAACGCTGAGCTTCACCCGCCGCAGAAAACGGGAGCTCAAGGAGCAGCTGCGCGCCGGGCGGCGGCAGATCGTGCAGGAGCTGGCCGGGAGCGACGCGCCCGCCACGCGGGAGGAATACCGGCGGCATTATGCCAGCTATGACCGCGCGCCCTTTGCGTTTACCGACATTGAGATGGTGTTCAACGAAGAACACGCCGCTGTGGACTGGATCTTCCGCTACGGCAACGAGGCGCTGGCAGCGCTGGAAAAGACGCCGTTGGAGCAGCTCCTTGACCACTCCTTCGGCAGCATCTTTCCCAATATGGACGCCAAGTGGCTGCGCGTCTACGAGCGCACGGCGCTGTTCGGCGAGACGCTGGAGATCGCGGATCACAGCCCGGAGATCGACACGAATCTGAAGATCATCTGCTTCCCCACCTTCCGGGGGCACTGCGGCTGCATCCTGTTCGATCAGGCGAAGCTCCAAACGGTGCGCGGGCAGGCGGCTCCGTAATGCGCAGGCGTTCGAGCCTGCGATGCGGTTCCTGACAGATCACTGACACGGAGAAACGGCAGCTTTCATACCCAAACTTTTTGTGCAGAAAAAGAAACAAAAAGTCCGGAACCGTCAAAATCAGCCAACAAATATTAGGGAACCTCTGAATCAATCGGCTGCGGCGCCCAGCGGGTCTTTTGCCCTAACTTATCGGTTTGAAAATCTTGAAATACGAAAAGGATTCCTGCGATTTCCAAACCTCAATTTGGAACAAAATCCCTCGCTGACCACTCTTGCGATTGAATCAGAGGTTCCTTAGAAAACAGCAAACGTTTGGCAGGAACGGAATCATTATGAGCCACAGCCGTTTTTCAAGCATTATTTGATAAAAACCTGCCGTTTTCGGATTTTGAAGATTCGGTTTTGCGTTCCGTATTCTCGGCAAAGCCTACCGATCCTGTCATTGCGAGGAGCGAAGCGACGCGGCAATCTTTAACGAAGCGATTTGTCATCCCGAAACGAACTATGGTTGCGCGGAACGAAGCATCGAATCTCCATCGGGCACGCAAAAAAGCAGCCTCTCGGCTGCTTTTTGGTGACCCGCTTGCGGTTACTAACAGACTATAAACACAAAAAAGCGAGAATTCAAAATACGGATTTTTTGAAGTGGAAAATAAAAGAAAAGCTCGGAAACCGGTTGATTTCCGAACTTTTTGGTGACCCGCTGGAGATTCGAACTCCAGACCCATTGCTTAAAAGGCAATTGCTCTGCCAACTGAGCTAGCGGGTCAGGCAGGAAAAAATAAAATCGGAGCAAAGCACGCCTTGCTCCGACATGGCTGGGATGGCAGGACTCGAACCTACGAATGCCAGAGTCAAAGTCTGGTGCCTTACCACTTGGCGACATCCCAATATGGGGCAGTCCCAAGAGGGGAAATGGGGTGAGTGAAGGGACTCGAACCCTCGGTCTTCAGAGCCACAATCTGACGCGTTAACCAACTACGCTACACCCACCATATTTTCCCGACGAGCGACGCTGTCGCCCACGTGCCGATGTCCTGCGGACAAGCTGCCCACGCCTTCCGGCAAACGGTTCCGTTTCCTCCGGCGTTCCGAAGCGAGGCGCATCGGCCCAAACAGGAATGCACGCGAGTGGTACGCCAGAAGGGACTCGAACCCCCCACCTACTGCTTAGAAGGCAGTTGCTCTATCCGGATGAGCTACTGGCGCTTATGGAGCGAGTGATGGGAATCGAACCCACGCCCACAGCTTGGAAGGCTGTTGTACTAGCCGTTATACTACACCCGCGACTTCGCGTTTCTTACATCAGCCATAGGATTTTATCACATTATTTTCGTGATGTCAAGGTGTTTTTCTGAAATATTCGGCCGTTTCGCCGAAAAAGCGGACGCCCGAGGCGGGCGTCCGTGGGTTTTTTTACTGGTTGGTCGTGATCTCTCCGGCCTTTTTAAGCGAGAACTTGGTCACGGCCGGGCCGATCAGCTCGTAGATCAGCGTGCCGCAGAGGATGACCGCGCGGATCTGCGGGGCGTGCTGCGGGACGACCTGCCCCGCGGCCAGCGACAGACCGATGGCCACGCCGGCCTGCGGCAGCAGGCACGGGCCGAGGAACTTGCGGACGTTGGCGTCGCACCTGCTCATTGCGCCGCCGACCAGCGCGCCGACGTACTTGCCGACCACGCGCAGGACGATGTAGATCGCGCCGATCATGCCGACGGTGGGCAGGACGCTGAGCTTCAGGTCGGCGCCGGAGGCGACAAAGAACAGCATGAAGATCGGCGGAGTGATGCTGTCGCAAATGTCCATGATCTCGTCGACGTCGGCCGAGAAATTCGCAACGACGGCGCCCATGGCCATGCACAGCAGCAGGTTGGAAAGCCCCAGCCACTGCGCCAGACCCAGCCCGGCAAAGACAAAGCCGACGATGATGGACAGGCGGTTGCCCTTTTTCTTAAAGAAGCGCAGCGGGATCAGGAACAGGAAGCCAAGCACCGCGCCGACCAGCAGCGCGCCGCCGATCTCCTTGAGCGGAGAGAGCAGGGAGGCGGCCAGAGAGCCGGTGCCGACGATGGCCTGCGCGACGGCGACGGACAGTGAGAAGAGGATCAGGGCGGTCGCGTCGTCGATGGCGACGACGGCCAGCAGCGTCTCGGTGACGGGGCCACGCGCGCGGTACTGCTTGATGACCATAATGGTCGCGGCCGGGGCGGTCGCGGCGGCAATGGCACCGAGCACCAGCGCGAACGAGACCTCCTGACCGGCGATGATGAGGCCGAGCACGACGAAGACCACCGCGAACAGCGACTCCATGCAGGCGATGACGATCGGCGCGGCGCCGACGCGCTTGAAGTAGCTCAGCTTGAACTCATTGCCGATGGAAAAGGCGATGAAGCCGAGGGCGACCTCGGAGATGATGTCGATGGAGGTCAGAAAATCCTGCGACAGCAGGCCGAGGACGCTCGGGCCGATGAGCAGACCGGCGACGAGGTAGCCGGTGACGTTGGGAAGATGGACGAGCTTGGCGACGCGCCCCATGAGCATCCCGCCGAAGATCATCAGACAGAGGTCGAGCAAAACATTCGGGATCATTTGTGCGCCAGTCCTTCCACCCGGTCGATCGGCAGGGTAAAGAGGATTCCGGTGTCGGGCTTTTCCAGACCGCCGGTGGTCTTGTTGACCAGCTCGACGACGGTGTCGACCTGATCGTCCGGCACGGCCATGATGATCGTGCGGTTTTCGCGATAGTTGGCGTTCATCAGCATCCGCAGGGAGCCGATGAAGCGCAGCTCGTCGTGCGCCTCGAGCGTCTGCGCCATGCCCCGGCTGGAGAGGATCGTCGCGCCGGGAAGGTGATTTTTGCCGAACGCCGTCAGGAGCTTATCCAGACAGTCCAACTTGTTCAAAACGATGACAATGAGCTTCATCAGAAGCGCCTCCGTTTCTTCTTTTTTTGCAGAGACTATCTTACCACTCGTGTTTCAAAAAAACAATGCTTTTTTGCGGGAAATCGACCGATTTCAGCTCTTTTTTTCGCCGAAGAGACGGTTCAGCTCCCACTGCGTGCGCCGCTCGACGGCCGCGAAATCCACGCACGGGCGGCAGAGCAGCTCCATGCGGTCGTGCAGGTGCTTCGCCTGACGCAGGTGCGCCTGCGCGCGGCGCAGATAGGCGCTCCGGCTTTGCAGATGCGGCTCCAGCTCGCGCCGCTGCGCCGCCGGGAGCAGCGCGTCAAGCTCCACGCGGCAAAGGCTCGCGCCGGTATAGGGGAAGTCGTCGGTCTCGGTGACGAAGGCCGTCTGCGCCGTCGGGATCAGAAGATGGGCGACCGGCTCGCCGAGCAGGCCGGGGCAGACGATGCAGTCGTGG
>URLT01000105.1 GCA_900548795.1 uncultured Eubacteriales bacterium | reverse complement strand
GCGTAGTAGCAGGCGCGCAGCAGCTCGCGCACGTCGTACTTGCTGCCCCAGACCTCGGGCACGCCGCGGTCAATGTCGAGCAGGGTGTAGACCGACTCCATGCCGGTGCGCATGGAATATTCGGTGGTGAAGATCGTGTCGCGCGGGGTCTCGGCGAACTGGCCGATGAAGGCGAAGTTCACGGCGCCGTCGGGCACGACCTTCGGGCGGTCGGATTCCTTGCGCGGCTGGAAGAACGCGTTGATATACGGCATGAAGCAGGTGGTCGTGTTGCACGCGTCGTGCGCCAGCGCGTTGATGCGGTCGGTCGGCACGCCGATGTGGTAGAGCCACTCGCGGCAGACCTCCTCGCCCGTGCAGTCGCGCATGGCCTTCTTCACATAGTTGCCGGCTTTGTTCGTGTTGAGGGAATACAGCCAGACGAGCACCATGTTCTTATCCTGCGCCTTGAACTGCGGCTGACGGTTGATCGTCCAGGAGAGATACCAGTTGTCGGTGCTGTCCTTCACGGTCACAATGCCGCCCGTTGTCACCTTGCCCGAGCGCGGGTCGCGCTTGCAGATGTTCATAATGTGCCGGATGATCTCCTCGTCGGAGGTCGCCACGGTCGCGCTCATCCAGTTGGTCGCGTCGACGTCGGAGCAGAACTTGTCCGGATCGCCGAATTCGCCGTGCTCGGCCTGCGCGGCGATGGCCTTCCACATATCCCAAGACTCGCCGAAGCCGTTCTTTACGCCGGACAGGTCGGGCGCGTGGGTCTGGTCGCCGTAGCAGGAGGTGTCGGTGCAGCAGCCGTTGGTGATGAACACGAGGTCGTCGGCCGTCAGCTCGATGGCGCGCTCCTCGCCGTCCTTGGCATAGACGATCTGCTTTGCAAGCCTTTTGCCGCCCTCGTTCTGAATGACGACGTTCTTCACGTCCATGCCGTATTCGATGTGCACGCCGTGCGCCTCGAGGTACTTCACCAGCGGCAGGATCATGCTCTCATATTGGTTATATTTGGTGAAGCGCAGGGCGCTGAAGTCGGGCAGACCGTCGATGTGATGCACATAGCGGCAGAGGTAGCGCTTCATCTCCAGCGCGCTCGACCAGCGCTGGAAGGCGAACATCGTCTGCCAGTAGAGCCAGAAATTCGTGCTCCAGAAGGAATCGGGCAGGACGTCTGAGATCTTTTTGTCCTCCAGATCCTTTTCCGGCGTCAGGAAGAGCTTGGACAGCGCCATGGCGGAAGCCTTGTCCAGCTCGAATTTTTTGTCGGTGTGCGCGTCCTCGCCGCGGTTCACGCTCGCGCGGCAGAGAGAGTAGTTCGGGTCGTGCTTGTTGAGCCAGTAGTATTCGTCGAGCACCGAGACGCCCGGCGTTTCAATGGACGGCACGTCGCGGAAGGTGTCCCACATGACCTCGAAATGGTTGTCCATTTCGCGGCCGCCGCGCATGAAGAAGCCCTTGGTCACGTCCTTGCGGCCGTCGCAGCTTCCTCCGGCAAGCTCGAGCTTTTCCAGCAGGTGGATGTGCTCGCCCGGCATCTGTCCGTCGCGGACGAGGTAAAAGGCGGCCGTCAGGCCTGCAAGACCCGTGCCGATGATATAGGCCGACTTTTTTTCGACGTCCTTCGGCTTTTCGGGATGGGCAAACGCTTCGTAGGTTCCGGCAGAGTAATACATAACAATAACCTCCTGTATTTTTTCTTTCTGACCCTATTATACCCGCCGGCGCGGACGTTACAATAGACACAATTTGCGCCGTGCCAAAAAATCCGGCAAAGCGGCGCGTCTGCACAAAAAACGGCGCAGCGGGGATGCGGAGGCGCCGGATCGCTTGCGTGCGCGGAGAATTTCACAAAAAAGGCGACAAATTTTTGACACTTTTGCCGATTTTCCGAAACCGAAGCACGGCCGGACGAGTTTCCCTTGCATCTTTCGGACAAATCTTGTATAATAATAGAACCAAAAGGCGGCTGGAGGGAAACACGTTGGCCAAGCTCTACTTCAAATACGGCTCCATGGGCTCGTCTAAGACGGCGCAGGCGCTGATCACCAAATATAATTATGAAGAAAACGGGATGCTGGTCTGGCTCATCAAGCCGGCTGCCGATCAGCGCGACGGCGCGATCATCCTGCGCAGCCGCGTCGGGCTGGAGGCTCCGGCCGAGGTCGTCGGGCCCGAGCGCGACCTGCTCGAGGCCTATCGCCTGCGCGGCAGGACGGACGTCATCATCGTCGACGAATGCCAGTTCCTGACGGCTGCGCAGATCGATCAGCTCCGCGAGATCGTCGATTCCGAGAACATTCCCGTGCTCTGCTTCGGCCTGCGCACGGATTTCCGCAGCACGCTCTTCGAGGGCAGCCGCCGCCTGTTCGAGGTCGCCGACACGATCACCGAGATCAAGGCCATCTGCGACTGCGGCGCAAAGGCGACCACCAACGCCCGCATCGATTCCGACGGCTACGTCGTCACCGAGGGCGCGCAGCTTCTGCTCGGCGGCAACGACCGCTATATCGCCATGTGCCACAAATGCTGGGTGCGCAGCATCCGCGAGCACCGCAAGGTGAAATGACCCTGTTCACATAGAGCGGCTCCGCAGCGCGGCTGGCATCCGCCGGGCGAGGCGGCGCTGCCGCAATCATTGTTATAATCGAAAGGAGAACACACAATGAATTATCCGACTCCCCATATCAAGGCCACGCCCGACGATTTCGGCAAGACCGTCCTGATGCCCGGCGACCCGCTCCGCTCGAAGTATATCGCCGAGAACTTCCTCGAGAACCCCGTGCTCGTCAACAACGTCCGCGGCGTGCAGGGCTACACCGGCACCTATAAGGGCGTGAAGGTCACCGTGATGGCCTCCGGCATGGGTATGCCCTCCATCGGCATCTATTCCCACGAGCTGTATAATGCCTACGGCGTCGAGAACATCCTGCGCATCGGCTCGGCCGGCGCCATTCAGCCGCACATCAACCTGAAGGACATCGTCATGGCCATGGGCGCGAGCACCGACTCCAACTGGGCCAACCAGTTCCATCTGGCCGGCACGTTCGCGCCGATCTGCTCGTATAAGATGCTCCGCGCGGCCATCGAATCCGCCGAGGAGCTGGCCGCCCCGTATCATGTCGGCAACATCCTGTCCTCCGACGTGTTCTATGGCGACGACGAGAACGTCCCCGAGGCACTCGACCCCAACCACAACTGGCGCAAAATGGGCATCATGGCCATTGAGATGGAGTCCGCCGCGCTCTACCTGAACGCCGCGCGCTACGGCAAGAACGCCCTGTGCATCTGCACCGTTTCCGACCAGCTTGTGCGCGGCGAGTTCCTGTCCGCCGAGGAGCGCCAGACCGGCTTCCGCCAGATGATGCAGGTTGCCCTTGAGACCGCCGTCAAACTCGAAAAGTAATCATCGAAGGAGATTTTTTGAACCATGAAGCGCGTATTCCTGTTTGTGCTCGATTCGTGCGGCTGCGGCGAAGCGCCCGACGCCCACGCTTTCGGCGATTATAACGTCAACACCCTGCGCAGCTGTGCCACCTCGGACAAGCTGCATGTTCCCAATATGGTTTCCTACGGCCTCGGCAACATCGACACCGTCGATTACCTCGGCAAGGCCGAGCATCAGAAGGGCGCCTGCGCCCGCCTGAAGGAGGCCTCCATGGGCAAGGACACCACCATCGGCCACTGGGAGATCGCGGGCATCGTCTCTCCGAATCCGCTGCCCACCTATCCCAACGGTTTCCCGGAGGAGATCCTCAAGCCCTTCCGCGAGGCAACGGGGCGCGGCGTGCTGGCCAATGCGCCGTGGTCGGGCACCGAGGTCATCAACAAATACGGCGAGGAGCACATGAAGACCGGCGACCTGATCGTCTATACCTCCGCCGACTCCGTCTTCCAGATCGCCGCGCACGAGGACATCGTCCCGCCCGAGCAGCTCTATGAATACTGCCGCATCGCCCGCCGGCTGCTCGTCGGCAAGCACGGCGTCGGCCGCGTGATCGCCCGCCCGTTCATCGGCAACCCGAAGGACGGCTTCACGCGCACGAGCAACCGCCACGACTTCTCCCTCGAGCCGCCCGCAGAGACGATGCTCGACGCCATCAAGGCCGCCGGGCAGGACGTGCTGGCCGTCGGCAAGATCCACGACATCTTTGCCGGGCACGGCATGACCGAGTTTGTTTATACCAAGGGCAACACCGACGGCCTGAACAAAACCCTCGACTACGCCGCCCGCGATTTTAAGGGTCTTTGCTTCATCAATCTCGTCGATTTCGACATGCTCTATGGCCATCGCCGCAACATCGACGGCTATGCCGCCGCGCTGACCGAGTTCGACGCCTTCTTCGGCAAATTTGTCGAGAGCCTCGGCGAGGACGACCTTGTCATGGTCACCGCCGACCACGGCTGCGACCCGGCCTATACCAAGACCACCGACCACACCCGCGAATATGTGCCGCTGCTCATCGCGGGCAAGAAGGTCAAGCCGGTCAACCTCGGCACGCGCACCAGCTTTGCCGACATCGCCGCGACGGTCACCGAGCTGCTTGGTGTGCCGTTCAACACGCCCGGCAAGAGCTTTGCCGCGGAGGTCGTCGGCTGATCCCCAAAACGAATCAAGATCGGGTGGGAGCTCCCACCCGATTCTTGCCCCCGCGAGCATGACGAAGCATCCCGATCACCTATTGTTAATAAATATAAGGAGGAGCCAGTTACCATGACCCACGAAGAATTGATGCAAATCGCCGTCGAGGCGCGCAACAACGCCTATGTTCCTTATTCCCATTTTGCCGTCGGCGCGGCGCTGCTGGCCAAGAGCGGCAAGGTCTACCGCGGCTGCAACGTTGAAAACGCTGCCTATGGCCCGACCAACTGCGCCGAGCGCACCGCCTTTTTCACCGCCGTCTGCGCCGGAGAGCGTGAATTCGAGGCGCTGGCGATCTGCGGCGGCCCTGCGGGCAAGCCCGTTTCCGAGCTTTGCGCGCCCTGCGGCGTCTGCCGTCAGGTCATCCGCGAGTTCTGCCCGGACGATTTCCCCATCGTTCTGACCACGGACGGCACGAAGCTCTATGAAACGACTTTGGCGGAATTGCTGCCTTTGAGCTTTTCTGCAAAGGATCTCAACAAGTAAATATATACATTTTTAACAAATTTTTAAAAACCCCTTGATTTTTAGGCGGTTCTGTGCGATAATCTAACAAGCAGTAGAACTGCGACATATTCTATATGGAGGTTAAGAAAATGAAGAAACTTGTAGCACTTCTCCTCGCTCTTGCGATGGTCGCTTGCCTGTTCGCTGGCTGCGCCGAAAAGAAGGAGGAGCCCACCACCACCGTGACCCCCGACACCCAGGTCACCGACACTCCCGACACCGAATCCACCGAGCCCGCTCCCGCTCCCAATGCCGACTACAAGGTCGCCATGATCACCGACTACGGCGATATCACCGACCAGTCCTTCAACCAG
>URLT01000104.1 GCA_900548795.1 uncultured Eubacteriales bacterium | reverse complement strand
TTCCTCGCACAGCGGCTTGTATTCGGCCTCGTCCGGCTCCTCGTCGGTCACATAATCCTTATAGTAGATCTTGCCGAGCTTGGTATACAGCCGGCGGATCTTCTCCTGCTCGCGCGCGATCTCCACGCGCTTCACGGACACCTGCGCAACGTAGCGCGCCGTTTTTGCCGCGCTCTGGGCGGCGTCAGTCGCGAGATTCTTAAATTCCTCGATGGTTGCCATATTACGGTTCCTCCTTGCTATTTTTCTCCTGCGCCTCTGCGGCGCAGCGGTTGACGAGCATCTTGGCCGGGTCGGGCTTGCGGACGAAGCGGAAGTAGCAGAACGCGGCGGTGGCCGCCACGCAGCTCACAATGGCGATGAGCTGGCTGACGCGGATGCTGCCCTCGGTCAGGCTGTCGAGGCGCAGACCCTCGATCCACGCGCGGCCGAGGCCGTACCACGCGACATAGCCGAGGATGATCTCGCCGTCGAACTTGCGGCGCTTGGACAGCACATGCAGCAGCACGAGGCCGACCAGATTCCAGACGGATTCATAAAGGAAGGTCGGATGCACCTGGATCTGCCCGACATAGCCGCCCTCGACGGCCATTTGCCGAACCCGGTTGATCTGGTCGACGACGGCCTGCGGCGTCTTGGCCGTGATGGCCGGAAGCGTCGAGTCGGACAGGCGCATGGCGAAAAGGTTGTCGGTGTAAGCGCCGAAGGCCTCGCGGTTGAAGAAGTTGCCCCAACGTCCGACGGCCTGACCGATCAGCAGGCCGAAGCCGCAGAGGTCGAACGACGGCAGCAGACGGGCGCGGCGCTTCTTGCTCGTCAGGAAATAGGCCAGCAGGCCGGCAGACGCGCCGAGCACGCCGCCGTAAATGGCAAGGCCGCCGTTGCGGATGCCGGTGATGCACTCGTACCACGGCACACCGGGCGCGAAAAATGTGTCCCACTCGGAGATGACATAAAACGCGCGCGCGCCGACCACGGCGCAGGGCAGGCTGACGAGCACAAGGTCGATCACGTTGTCCGGCACGAGGCCGAACGCGCGGCTGCGCTTGCAGCAATAGAGCACGGCCAAGAGGATCCCGAGAACGATAATCACGGCGTAGAAGCGGATCTCAAGGCCGAACACGGTGAAGCCGGCGGGCGGATCCAGCCCCTCGATCCCGAGGCCGGGGAAGCTGATGGACGTATCGTCAAAAAAATTCATGTTGCATTCCTCCCTGAATCGGCGAGGCGCCGGGGCGCGCCGCCGTCGCAGGCCGATCCTCCTGCTGCCTTCATTATACACGATTTTTCGGAAAAGAAAAGAGGAAAACACGCGCAAACACCACACTTTTTGCGCCAAGAACGAATTTCCGCTTGTCAAGCGGGGGAATATGCGGTAGAATGGAATGGAAAATGAGGTGATTTCGCTTTGGATTGGACAGAAGCAACGATCCAAACCTGCTCCGAGGGCGCCGAGCTGCTCTGCGCGGCGCTGACCGAGGCAGGCTTTGACAGCTTTCAGATCGAGGACTGCGCGGAGTTTGAGACGTTTTTGCAGACCTCGCAGGAATATTGGGACTACGTCGACGAGGCGCTCACGCAGCGGATGCAGGGGCGCTCGGTCGTGCGGCTCTGGCTCCCGTCCGAGACGGCGCAGCAGGAGTTGGGCAGACTGCGCGAGCTGCTGCGGGCGCTTCCGGCGCGGTTTCCGGGCGCAAGGCTCGGCGCGCTGACGCTGGCGCTCGCGTCCGTCCCCGACGCCGACTGGGAAAACGACTGGCAGAAAAATTACCGCCCCCTGCCCGTCGGCGAGCGGCTCCTGATCGTCCCGAGCTGGATGAGCGCCGGGCAGACCGCCTGCCGATCCTGCTGGAGCTGGGCATGACCTTCGGAACGGGGGAGCATCCCTCGACGCAGATGTGCCTGACCGAGCTGGAGCAGCGCATTCGCGGCGGCGAGCGCGTGGCCGATCTGGGCAGCGGCAGCGGCATTCTCTCGATCGCCGCCCTGCGTCTGGGCGCAGAGACCGCCGTCGGCATCGACGTTGACCCCGCCGCCGAGCATATTTCCGCAGAGAACGCCGCGCTCAACGGCTTCGGCCCCGACCGCTTCACCGCCTGCACCGGGAACGTCGTGCGCGACAGCGCGCTGATGCGCCGGCTCAGCGAGGGCGGCTACGACGTCGTCTGCGCGAATATCGTCGCGGGCGTTCTGGTCGAGCTCGCGCCGGTCGTGCCGCACTTTTTGCGGCCGGAGGCCGTCTTCCTCTGCTCCGGCATTCTCGACACGCGCGAGCAGGAGGTGCGCTGCGCGCTCGAGCGCGCGGGGCTGACCGTCGTCGGCAGCCGCGCCATGGAGCAGTGGCGCTGCCTCGTTGCAAAAAGGAGCTGAGCCATGCTGTCATATCATAACAAGCTCCGCCTGAAAAAATGGCTCCGCCGCGGCCTGATCGCGCTGGCGGTGCTGGCCGTCGGCTTCCTCGCGGTGCTGATCTATGCCGAGCCGTATATGATCTATTCGCGCGAGGGCGCGACCTTCGACCCGAAGGCCACCGTCGAGCCGACGCAGACGCCCGTCGAAACGGCGCCCCGGCCGCAGATCAGTAACCCCAACATCGTCTATGACGCCGACGTGGTCGACGCCGCCTCCGTGCAGGAGCTGGGCGGCTATTATATCACCACGGAGATGCTGCGCGACCCGCAGACCGTCCTCAACAGCGTCCGGCAGCTCACCAAGCCCTGCACGGTCTATGTCGAGGTCAAGAGCCTGTTCGGCAATTTTTACTATTCCACCGCCGTCAGCGGCGCGTCCACGGCCGACGTGGACGTCACCGTCTGCGACGAGCTGCTGTCCTATCTCAGCTCGAAGGGCTTTTACATGGTCGCGGCGCTTCCGGCCTTCTCTGACCCGAACTTTGCCCTGCAAAATCAGAGCAGCGGCCTGCCGATCTCCGGCGGCGCGCTCTGGATGGACGACAACGGCTGCTATTGGCTCAACCCGGCCGACGACCTGACGCAGAACTATCTGCTGGAGATCTTCGCCGACCTCAAGCGCGTCGGCTTCCGCGAGATCGCGCTGCGCGAGTTCCGCTATCCCGACTCGGAGAGCATCGTCTACCCCGACGGCACCGATCAGGCCGCGAGCCTCGCCGCGCTGCAAACCAAGCTGAGCGGCTTCTGCGCCAAGAACGAGCTGACGCTCTCCTACGTCACCGAGGCGACGGATCTCAGCCTCGGCAGCGGCTCGGGGCGCATCTATATCCCCAATGCCGACGCGACAAAAATCGAGCTTTATAAGCAGGCCTACGCCGAGTCGGGTGCGGGCGAGCTGGTTTTTATGTCCTCGTCAAGCGACACGCGCTTTGACGAAACGGCCGTCCTGCGGCCGCTTCCGCTGACAAAGGCCGACGACACGGCCGAGCCGACCGACACGACCGATGCGACCGAGCCGACCGACGCGACCGATTCGACCGGCTTCGTCGGCGGCTGACCGAACGCATCATCAAAGGAGTTTTGCCACTTGCTTTATCTGCATTCCACCCGCTCGGCCGGCGCGCTTCTGGCCGACGCTGCGCTCGACGGACTGAAGGACGGGCTTTGGAGCGTTCCCGTGCTCTTCGTGGCCTATCTGCTCATGGAGCTGCTCGAGCGCAGCCGCCGCCTCAACGAGTCGACCCTGCACCGCTACTCCCGCCGCGCAGGCCCCGCCCTCGGCGGCCTGCTGGGCATTCTGCCGCAGTGCGGCGTCTCCGGCGCGGCCGCGACGCTGTTTTCCACCGGCTCGATCTCCGTCGGCACGATGCTCGCGGTCTTTTTCGCGACCTCGGACGAGATGCTGCCCATTCTGCTCTCGTCGCTGACCGAGAAAAACGGCGTCAGCGTGCGCGCCCTGCTGCTCATTGTCGGCGGAAAGGCGCTGCTCGGCATCGCGCTGGGCTACGCCGCCGACCTGCTCCTGCGCCCGCTGCTCCGCTCCGGCAAGGACATTCACAGCTTCTGCGAGCGCGAGCACTGCTCCTGCGACGAGGAGGAGGGCAGCGTTCTCCTCTCGGCGCTGCGGCACACCGTGAAAATCGTCCTGATGCTCGTGGTCGTCAACGTCGCGCTG
Source organism: uncultured Eubacteriales bacterium (assembly GCA_900548795.1). Classification (GTDB taxonomy): domain Bacteria; phylum Bacillota; class Clostridia; order Oscillospirales; family Oscillospiraceae; genus JAZOXB01. The sequence goes on along the minus strand of URLT01000104.1, from coordinate 1,393 downwards.
AATCTGCTGTTCTCCGTCATCGGCGTCGAGCGCCTGAGCGGCGCCTTTCTGCGCCACCCGCTGCTCGGCTCGCTGACGCTGGCGCTCTTTGGCCTGATCCCGAACTGCTCCGTCTCCGTCGTGCTGACGCAGACCTACCTGAGCGGCATCATCGGCGTCGGCGGCCTGTTCGCGGGGCTGCTGTCCAACGCCGGGATCGGCCTGCTCGTGCTCTACCGCACGAACCGCAACACACGCGAAAACCTGCTCATCACCGGTTTTCTCTTCGCCGCTGCCGCCCTCAGCGGCCTTGCCATCACGCTGCTGTCCGGCCTGTTCTGACGCGCGCCGCCGCGCAAGGGGCGCCGAAATGCCCGACGCGGCAATCTTTAAGGTATCGAAATGGAATACCGCAACAACAGAAGCAGCACGCAAGCGTCAAGGGAGAAGCTCCCGCGCCTGCGTGCTGTTTTCAAATACACAATTTTCTTTGTTTTCTTTGTTTTTATTGGGTTTTGTTCCTTTTTTCGTCTTTGAATCTGCGTAAGTTCTTTTTTCGCTCCGGAATGCCATTTTGCTCGCTTAAAGATTGCCGCGTCGGGCTGCGCCCTCCTCGCAATGACACATCGGGGGCGAGTGCGGTCTTTCGGGGCGCGGCGCAGAATTGGCGCGGTCGCTCGGATGTTCCGGAAATCTCTCCGGGATGCCATGCTGCCGACTGAAAGATCGCCGCGTCGGGCTTATGCGTCTTTCGCTTTAGCGCAGGAAGCCCTCGAGGATCTTCTGCTCGGCCTGCTCCGGGGTCAGCCCCAGCGTCTCGAGCTTGAGGATCTGGTCGCCGGCGATGCGGCCGATGGCAGCCTCGTGGATCAGGCTGGCGTCGACATGGTTGCAGGTGATGGCCGGGATGGCCTGCACGCGGGCGCTGTCCATGATGATCGCGTCGCACTGCACATGGCCGAAGCAGCGGTTGTTGCCCTCAACGCGCGGATAAAACACCTGCGACGAGCTTCCCTGCGCGACCGAGCGCGAGACGACCTGCGTGCGGCTGCCCTCGCCGTTGAGATAGACCTCCATCTCCGAGACGGCGTGCTGCGCGCCGTGGGTCAGCAGCTTCTCGCGGATGACGATCTCGCTGTTCGCGCCGCGGCACTCGGCCTTGGTGAAGCGCTTGGTGTCGTCGACGCCGCGGATCTGGCTCGTCTCGAGCGTCACGGACGCGCCCTCCTCCAGATAGAGGATGGTCTGCGGGTTGAGGATGCGCTTGCCGCTGCCCTCGCCCTCGCCGTAGTGCTTTTCGATATACCTGACCTTTGCGTTCTTGCCGACGTAAAACGTGTGGATGCCGTCGTGCTGGCTGTCGCAGTCGCCGCAGTTGTGGATGCCGCAGCCCGCGACGATGGTCACGTCCGCG
>URLT01000103.1 GCA_900548795.1 uncultured Eubacteriales bacterium | reverse complement strand
CACCCGCCCGAGCTTTCGTTTGAAAACCGTATGCGCTGTCTGCGCGACCTCAGGGCGCTCGGTTTTCAGGTCGGCTGCGGCTTCATGGTCGGCTCGCCCTTCCAAACGCCGCAGACCCTTGCTGAGGATTTGAAATTTGTTGAGGAATTTCAACCCGAAATGTGCGGGATCGGGCCGTTCCTGCCGCAGAAGGACACGCCGTTCGGCAGCCACAGCGCGGGCAGCGCCGAGCTGACCTGCTTTCTGCTCTCGCTGCTACGGCTGATCCGCCCGAACCTGCTGCTCCCGGCGACGACCGCGCTCGGCACGCTCGATCCGCAGGGCAGGGAAAAGGGCGTCCTTGCCGGAGCCAACGTCGTCATGCCGAATCTTTCCCCGGTCGAGGAGCGAAAAAAATATGCTCTGTACGACAACAAGCTCTGCACCGGAGACGAATCGGCGCAGTGCGTCGCCTGTATGCGTGCGCGCATGGCGTCCGTCGGCTTTGCCGTCGCTGTCGACCGGGGCGACATCCGTTTATAATCGAATATTTTTTAGAAAAGAGAAAAAGCCATGCCAATCTACGATCCCAAATCCCTCAAGGCTGAGGAATTCATCAATCACGAGGAAATCCTCGAAACGCTGCGCTACGCAGAGGAAAACAAGAACAACGTCGAGCTGATCGACCGTCTGCTGGAAAAGGCGCGCCCCGTCCGCGACGGAAAAACGGTGCACTGCGCCGGCCTGACGCATCGCGAGGCATCGGTTCTGTTGGCCTGCGAGCTTCCGGAGAAGGTCGAGGCGCTCTATCGTCTGGCTGAGGAGATCAAGCTGGCGTTCTACGGCAACCGCATCGTCATGTTTGCGCCGCTTTATCTGTCAAATTACTGCGTCAACGGCTGCGTTTATTGCCCCTATCATCTGAAAAACAAGCACATCGCCCGCAAAAAGCTCACGCAGGACGAGGTGCGCGCGGAGGTCATCGCGCTTCAGGACATGGGGCACAAGCGCCTTGCTATCGAGGCAGGGGAGGATCCCGTCAACAATCCGATCGAGTATATTCTCGAGTGCATCAAAACGATCTATTCCATCCGGCACAAAAACGGCGCGATCCGCCGCGTGAACGTCAACATCGCCGCAACGACCGTCGAAAACTATCGCAGGCTCAAGGAGGCCGGCATCGGCACCTACATTCTCTTTCAGGAGACCTATCACAAGGAGAGCTATCTCGCGCTGCATCCGACCGGCCCGAAGCATGACTATGATTATCACACCGAGGCCATGGACCGCGCCATGGAGGGCGGCATCGACGACGTTGGTCTGGGCGTGCTGTTCGGTCTGGAAAAATATAAATATGAGTTCGCCGGCCTGCTGATGCACGCTGAGCACCTCGAGGCCGTCCACGGCGTCGGGCCGCACACCATCAGCGTTCCGCGCGTGAAGCGCGCCGACGACATTGACCCCTCGGCCTTCGACAACGGCCTGAGCGACGAGATCTTTGAGAAGATCACCGCCTGCATCCGCGTTGCCGTGCCCTATACCGGCATGATCGTCTCCACTCGCGAGACGCAGGCCGTCCGCGAAAAAATGCTTCGCCTCGGCATCAGTCAGGTCAGCGGCGCGTCGCGCACCTCCGTCGGCGGCTACACCGAAAGCGAGCGTCCGCATGACTCGGAACAGTTCGACGTCTCCGACCAGCGCAGTCTGGACGAGGTCGTCCGCTGGCTGATGGAGCAGGGCTGCATTCCGTCGTTCTGCACCGCGTGCTATCGCGAGGGGCGCACCGGCGACCGCTTTATGTCGCTGTGCAAGACCGGGCAGATCCAGAATTGCTGCCAGCCGAACGCGCTTATGACGCTCACGGAATTTCTGGTCGACTACGCAAGCGAGGAGACCCGAAGACTCGGCTATGCGCTGATCGAGCGCGAGCTGAAGAAGATCCCGAATGAAAAGGCTCGCGGAATCGCTGCCGAGCACATCGAGGCGATCAAGCATTCGAACCGCCGCGACTTCCGCTTCTGAGCGGAGCAAGGAGGAAGCAGCATGTCGTTGAACGATACCGTGTCCGCCGAGCGCGTACACATCGGCTTTTTCGGCTGCCGAAACGCCGGAAAATCCAGTCTTGTCAACGCCGTGACCGGGCAGGCGCTCAGTGTTGTCTCCGACGTGCGCGGCACGACCACAGACCCGGTCAAGAAGGCCATGGAGCTGCTGCCCGTCGGCCCGGTGGTGATCCTCGACACGCCCGGACTGGACGACGAAGGGGCGCTCGGCGCGCTGCGCGTGCAAAAGGCGCGCGAGGCGCTGCGCAAAACGGACGTTGCCGTGCTGGTCGTGGATGCAAGCGTCGGGATTCAGCCGGAGGACGAGGCGTTTTTGCGGCAGCTTGCGGCCGAGAAAAAGCCATATCTAACGGTTTTCAACAAGGCCGACCTTGTCGCGTCCGTTCCCGAAAACGGACTGGCCGTGAGCGCGGCCACCGGACAGGGCGTGCGCGAGCTGAAGGAGGCCATTGCCGCATTGACGCACCCGCTCGTGCAGCAGGAGCGCCTTCTGGTCTGCGATCTGCTGCAGCCGGGGCTGCCGGTCGTGCTCGTCACGCCGATCGACAAGGCAGCGCCGAAGGGACGGCTGATCCTGCCGCAGCAGCAGACCCTGCGCGAGCTGCTTGACCACGGCATCCCGGCGTTCGTTTGCCGCGAAACGGAGCTGGAGTCGACGCTTTCGCTCATAAAAAGGCCTCCGCAGCTCGTCATCACCGACTCGCAGGCCTTTGAAGCGGTTGCAAAAATCGTCCCGGAATCCATTCCGCTGACCTCTTTTTCGATTCTTTTTGCGAGATATAAGGGCGATTTACAGACCCTGCGAGACGGCGCGGACGCCATTGGCCGGCTGCGCGACGGCGACGCCGTCCTGATCTGCGAGGGCTGCACGCACCACAGGCAATGCGGCGACATCGGCACGGAAAAGCTGCCGTGCTGGCTGCAGGCCTACACGGGGAAAACGCTGCGCTTCCGCTTCACCTCGGGCGGAGAATTTCCGGACGATCCGACCGGGTTCGCGCTCGTGATCCACTGCGGCGGCTGTATGCTCAACGCGCAGGAGATGCGCGCCAGACTGTCCGTGTGTCGCGCACACAATGTTCCGGTCACGAATTACGGAACGGCTATCGCGCTGATGAACGGCATCCTGACGCGTGCACTTGCACCCATCGAAGGATAAAAGGCCGGCCGATTTTTCGAAATCGGCCGGTTACTTCATTTTATTAAGAACTCAGAAAGCTCGGCAGGGGAGTCGAACAGCCTCTGCGCGCCGTGCCCGAGCAGAAACGCACGGTCGCGGAAGCCCCAAGTGACGGAGAGACAGGGAAGACCTGCGTTCTTCGCCGTCAGAATGTCCACGTCGGAATCTCCGATGTAATAGGCGTCCGCTGCATCCGCGCCGAGCTTTTTCAGCGCTGCGTGCACCATATCCGGCGCGGGCTTGCGGCAGATTGTTTCCGTCTCGCCGCAGGCGACGGGGATCAGCGCATCAAAGTATCGTGCGCGCAGCACCTGAACCATTTCGTCCGCCTTGTTCGAGACGATCGCCAAGCGGAAGCCTGCGCTTTTCAGCGCAGAAAGCATCGGCAAAATGCCCTCATAAGGCTTGGTGCAGTCCATGCAGTGCTCAAGATAATGCGCCTTGAGCGCAGCAAGCAGCTCGTCGATCCGTGCCTCGGGCGTTCCATCGGGCGCGCTTCCGGCGACCAGCCGCCGCAGCCCGTTTCCGACCGCTGCCTGAACCTCCGGGAGCGTGCGCGCCGGGAGACCATAGCGCGCGAGGGCATGATTCATGCTGTTTTTTAAGTCCTCCAGCGTGTTCAAAAGGGTACCATCCAGGTCAAAAACAAGTGTTTTTCTCATTTTTTACTCCTTATCGATGTGCGACAGGGGATTGGCCTCCGCCGCAATTTTCAGCTCTGTGCTCTCGATGTGCGTGTAAATCTCGGTCGTGTTCAGGTGCTCGTGCCCCAGAACCTCCTGAACCGTTTTGACGTCGACGCCGTTTGACAGCATCAGCGTCGCAGCCGTGTGCCGCAGCTTGTGCGCAGAGAGCTGATTTGCATCCAGCCCTGCGGCAAGCAGGTGCTTTTTAACAAGCCGATGGACGGCCGAAACACTGATGCGGTTGTTATCGCGCGAGCCGAATAACGCCCGGTCGTCCGAGAGCACTTTTTTGTTGCGTTCGACCAGATAATCGTCGATTGCCCGCTTGCACGACGATCCAAAATAGACCACGCGCTCCTTGTTTCCTTTGCCTGTAACGCGGATTCTATCTTCATATACGTCCGAACGATTCAACCCGACCAGCTCGGCGCGGCGGATGCCGCAGTTCAAAAAAAGCATCAGAATCGCGTAGTCCCGCTTGGCATTCGTGCCGGAAACAGAGGAGAGGAGGCGCTTGGACTGCTCAAGCGTGAGATATTTGGGCAAAGCCTTCCGAATTTTCGGGTACTCGATCTCCTTGACAGGGTTTTCCGTGAGCTGCTTGGTGCGCACGGTCAGATATTTATAGAAGGATTTGATCGCCGAGAGCTTCCGCGCGCGCGCCGCCGCGCCGATGCCGCGGTCGGACGGCTCATCGGTCGGTCGGTCGTTGGACAGATAGGAAAGAAAATCAAAAATATCAGTAATCATTATTGTTTTTATAAACGCAAGATCGACCTGCTTGATGCTGATGCTGTCAAGCTCTGTGTGATACGGCAGCTCCTTCTTGGCCAGCACCATAAAGCGCAGGAACATCCGCAGATCAAGATAATATTCCTTGATCGTCTGCGCGGACTGACCCTTGATCGTCTCGTGATACGAGAGAAACTCGCGCAGGAGCTGCGGTGCGTCCGAATAGGTTTGCATAGCGATACCTCCGACAGGCTTTTTATGATAGCAAAGGATGCCCCGGATGTCAAGCCTCGACCTGTTGCCCGTGACTGTCTGACCGGCCGGACAAAACGGCGTGCTTTGCGCGGCGGATAGCCGAGCGCCTGCGTCGATCGCGCCGCGAGAACGGAACAGGCTCCGCCGGGTCTTCGTTTCAATCTGCTGACTGCTCTTGCGATTTAATCAGAGATTCCCTAAATCAGTTAAGGCATTTTTGCGATATTTTGAATTGCTTGACGGAGATTTTTATGAGCGAAGCCACACGGCAATTGTTCGCCTCTGAGAAAAAAATCGTCAAAGACAATTTTGCATCGATTTTGATTTCATAGAAACCGCCGAGGCGACGACTTTTCGAGGACGGCCGCGAAGCGGCCGCCTCAAGGCACGCATGCGCCTAAGGGATGCATTTTTCCAATCTCAGCCTGTTTCCACCTATATTATATCACACTGCCCCTCCCAACGCAACAAAATTTTTATTTTGTTGCGTTGGGAAAAAGAACTGCGCAACGCACGAAAAATAGCCGGGTGCTCTATTCGGTCATTTCGGATACGGATATTTCGGTGCCATTTCCCCTATTTTTATGAGGTTCCCTTGATTAAAACATTGAATCAAGAATCAGTATTAGATAATAATTCTGCTTTAATAAAGTGGGTTGAGAGTAACAAAATCAGCATCACCACAGCCCAAATCCAAGTGCGCTCAAATCCATTAGAAATACCAAACGAAGACAGTAATTGTTTGTATTTGACAGACCCAATGATTTCATATACAACACCAAGCACCCCGCAGAGCAGCGTACCGCAAAACGACAAAATGTGCACGATTT
>URLT01000102.1 GCA_900548795.1 uncultured Eubacteriales bacterium | reverse complement strand
AACGGTCTTTTTCCGTTCTCCCGCCGTGTTTTTTTCAAAAATTTGACCGATTCGACGGCTTTTTCTTGCGCCGCGGGCGCAAAGAGTGCTATATCTTTGTCCGGGAGCGCCGGAAGCGGCCTCCTCTTCATCAAAAAGGAGGCGTCGCAAAAATGAAAAGCCGCACCGCGCAGTTGATCCTTCAGTCGGTCTACTGCGCCCTCGGACTGGTCGGCTTTGTGGCCGGCTTCGGGCTGTTTGACGATTATCGTCACCTCAGCGCCGACTGTTTTTTGTATTTCACGCACGTCAGCAACGATCTGTGCATCGTCGTGATGCTGATCGAGCTGATCCAGACCGCCCGGAAGCCCGGAAATTCTCACGTCTCCGCCGTGCCGAGGCTGAAATTCGTCTCGCTGATGGGGATCGTGCTGACATTTTTGGTTTTTCAGCTCTTTCTTTCTGACTATCCCGCGCGCGAGCCGCAGCTCAACTGGCGTGTCGGGAGCCTGTGCTTCCATCTTGTGCTGCCGCTGATGTTTCTGGTCGACTGGTTTCTGTTTTATGAGCACGGCAAGACCCGCTGGTTTGACCCGCCGGTCGCGCTGCTCCTGCCCCTGAGCTATGCTGCCTTCATTTATATCCGGGCGGCGCTCCTGCATTTTGACCGCAGCGCGCCGTGCCTGTACCCCTATTTCTTTTTCAGCCCGGAGGCCGTCGGCGCAGGAGGCGTCGTCAATTGGATGCTGCTGCTTCTGGCGGCCGATCTTGCCGTGGGCTATGTGCTCGTGGCGCTCGACCACTCCGCCGCGCGCCGCAGAGCTTGACCGTTTTATTGGTCAAAATGATAGGAATGGCCGAGGTCGTAGGACATGCGATTGCTCTCGGTGATGAAATCCATGAAGCGCTCGGCAGCCGGCGTCGGCGAGACCGCCCGCAGGGTGCACATCGCAACGGCGCGCGAGGGCAGCTCGAAATTCGTCTTCAGCGGAACGATCACGCCCCGGCTCAGGCCGGACTGCGAGAATTCCTCCGTCACGCAGGCGACGCCCAGCCCGATGCGCGCCAAAGAGATCAGCAGGTTGTGCGACCCAAGCTCGATCTCCGGACGGATCGTCAGCCCATGGCTGCGGAAGAATTCCTCCAGATGCACGCGGGAGCTGGCCTGCCGCTCCAGCAGGATCAGCGGGAGCGCCGCGATCTCCTCCATGGAGAACACATGCGCCGCGTCGGGCAGGTAATTCGGCGCGGCGACGAACATCGTGTGCGTGACGATGCAGCGGCGGCAGGCGTAGGCCGTCTCGTTCTTCGGCTCGGAAGCAAAGGCAATGTCCACCGTGCCGTTATTCAAATAATCGAGCACAAGCCGGCTCGTGCCGTTGCGGATGCGGATGCGGATGCCGGGATAGGCCTGATGGAAGGCCTCGAGCCGCGAGAGCAGATAGGTCTTTGTCACCGTGTCGCTCGCGCCGATGACCAGCTCGCCGGTTTGCAGACTTCGCGCCTGCGCGAGCTTCTCCTCGCCGCTCTCGAGCAGACTCAGCGCCTGCGCGACATACTCGAACAGCACGCGCCCCTCCCCCGTCAGCTTCACGCCCTTGGTGCTGCGCGAAAAGAGGCGCACCGCAAGCTGCTCCTCGAGTTGCCGGATGGACTGGCTCACCGCCGACTGCGAAATATAGAGCTTTTGCGCCGCGAGCGAGATATTCTCGGTCTTGGCAACCTCCAGAAAGGTGCGATACAGCTCCAGCTTGACGCTCATAAGCGCTCTCCTCTCGTATTTTATCATAAGCAGTGCTAATGTAAACCATTAAATATATATGCTTTACTTATGTATCTAAATGTATTATACTGTGCAGGCTTGAGAAAGTCAACCGCGAAAAATACGGAGGATTCACCCATGCTGATTCGAGACCCCGAGCAGGATATTGCACGCGTTTTATTCACGGAGGAGGCCATTGCCGCGCGGGTGCGCGAGCTTGCCGACGAGCTGACGGAGCGCTTCCGCGGCGAACAGCCGGTTCTGGTCTGCGTGCTCAAGGGCGCTGCGTTTTTCTTTGTCGACCTCTGCCGCCGCATGGACTGCGCGCTGGACATGGACTTCATCTCGGTCTCGAGCTACGGCAACGAGGCGCGCTCGAGCGGCGTCGTGCGGCTGCTGCGCGATCTGGATCACGACGTCCGCGGGCGGCACGTCATCATTGTCGAGGATATTGTCGATTCCGGCCTGACCATGGCCTATCTGAAGCAGCTCTTCGGCGCGCGGCAGCCGGCGTCGGTCAGCAGCGTGTCCTTCCTGCAAAAGGAGCGCGCGCGGCAGCCCGTGGACTACTGCGGCTTCACCGTAGCCGATGAGTTCCTTGTCGGCTACGGGCTGGACTACGCCGAGCATTACCGCAACCTCCCCTACATCGGAATCCTGAAGCAGGAGTGCTACCTGTGATACTGTGAATCCGTATGAAAATCAAATTGCCATGACCAGAAAGGAACTTTGAAGCATATGAGAAATACCGGTACCGTTTCGAGAGGAATCCGCTGCCCCATCATCCGTCAGGGCGACCCGCTGGCCGAGCATGTTGCAAACAGCGTGCTGGCCGCCTGCGAGACCGACGGCTTTTCCCTGCGCGACCGCGACGTCGTCGCCGTGACGGAGTCCGTCGTGGCGCGGGCGCAGGGCAACTACGCCTCCGTGCAGGATATTTCCGCCGACGTGCGCGCCAAGCTCGGCAGCGAGACGATCGGCGTGATCTTCCCCATTCTCTCGCGAAATCGCTTCGCCATCTGCCTGCGCGGCATCGCGGGCGCAGCCAAAAAAATCGTGCTGATGCTCAAATACCCGGCCGACGAGGTCGGAAACGAGCTGGTCAGCGAGGATCTGATCGACCGCGCGGGTGTGAATCCCTATCGCGACACGCTCACGCTCGCGCGCTACCGCGAGCTGTTCGGCGCGCCCAAGCATGAGTTCACCGGCGTGGACTATGTGCAGTATTACGGCGACCTGATCCGCGAGAGCGGCGCGGAGGCCGAGATCCTCTTCTCCAACCGCCCCGCGACCATCCTGCAATACACCGACCGCGTGCTCTGCTGCGACATTCACACACGCGAGAGAACCAAGCGCCTTCTGAAGGAGGCCGGCGCGGCCTGCGTCTTCGGGCTCGACGAGATCCTGACCGCGCCCGTCAACGGCAGCGGCTACAATGAGCGCTACGGTCTGCTCGGCTCGAACAAGGCCACCGAGGACACCGTGAAGCTCTTCCCGCGCGACGCGCAGGACTTTGTGCTCGACGTGCAGCGCCGTCTGCTCGACGCCACGGGCAAGCACGTGGAGGTCATGGTCTACGGCGACGGCGCGTTCAAGGATCCCAAGGGGCGCATCTGGGAGCTGGCCGACCCGGTCGTCTCGCCGAACTTTACCGACGGCCTCGTCGGCACGCCGAACGAGCTGAAGCTGAAATATCTGGCCGACGAGACGTTCAAGGAGCTGTCCGGCGAGGCGCTGCGCGATGCCATCTCCGCGCGCATCCGCGAGAAGCACGGCAGTCTGGTCGGCAACATGGCCGCGCAGGGCACGACGCCGCGCCGCCTGACCGACCTGATCGGCTCGCTCTGCGACCTGACCAGCGGCTCCGGCGACAAGGGCACCCCCATCGTTCTGGTGCAGGGCTATTTCGACAACTACACCGACTGATCCGGATCCCCGATTAGAATATTCTATCGTTTTGCTCAGAATCCCCGTGTGCTTCGCCCTCTGCGCCGTCTCATGCAGAATTTGCCGCGCCGAGGGCGCGCCAAGCTCCGCCGGAGTCGTCACAGCGTGCGCTCCGCAAAACAAAGAGGGCGTGCAGTTCGCAAACGAACTGCACGCCCTCTTTCCGACCGCCGAGCGGAATGCCTGTTAATCCGCCATTTGGCGGCTTATTGTGCGAATCCTTTGTATGTTCCAAAGCCGAGCATATAAGTCGCCATCGCAACGGCCAAATCGGCAGGCTCGATGTTTTGTTTTGATGCCAGTTCCCTCAGTTCATCAATAACCGTGTCATGCGGCACAAGTGTATCATCAAGCTCTTTGACCGCCCTTTCGATAACCGAAGGAAGAACCACACACATCTGATAAAACGCATCATCCTGCCCGGTTACAAGGGCATAAAACTGGTCAAGGCTAACTCTGCGAATCAGTTTATGACCCACCTTGCGCTTATCAACCGTTGTTTCCCATTTGATATTCTGTGAGCGTTGAGCAATGGCTTCAACCAAGAAGCAGGCACAATCATCGTCATTGAGCAGTTGGTTCTGCATCTTAATAAATGTTTTTCCTGCAGATGCAGAGTTCATTGTGTTATGCTTGTTTTTCATCTCAACATACACCTTGTGGACGCTTCCGGCATCGGGGATTGGAATACCTTCTGCATTTTCGTAAATCACATCCCAGCCGCCTTCTTCGCCATTCGGCGGAACGTGACAGTTTGCTATGTACTGGAAAATGCGCTGATGGAAATAACCAATGTCATTATTATTGGATTTGTCACGCTGTCTGAAGATTTCGTTCCCCACAATTTCATCCCAAGAAGCGTGATAAACTGTTTTATCAAAGATCAGTTTGATCGGATCTATGATGTTTTTGTTGAACCGCTTCAGATCAAAAGGTTCCAGCTTCTCTCCATATTTTTCAATGGTCGCCTTTACATGCTCGGTGAATTCCTGCTCTGAAATAAAGCTTAAATTCCACATTGCTGCAAGCCCTCCAATGCTTCTTTTATTTTCTTGCCAATGTCAAATGCTAAATTTACCGGAACGGCATTACCGACCTGCCTATATTGGGAGCCTACACTGCCACAGAACTGCCAATCGTCAGGGAAGCTCTGACAACGGGCATTCTCCCGTATTGTAAAAGGTCTGGCCTCCAAAGGATGGCAGCGATCTGTTTGCTTTTGGCTCGGTGAAGTCAAAACCGCAAGAGAAGGTTCATCAAGACTAAGTCTTCTTAGGATTCCGGTTCTGCCGCCTTCCATGTACCAACAACTTTTCATGTATTCCTTGGCAATATCTTCGGGGATATCTCTCCAATATCCACCCGGAGGAACAAGCTCAAAAATCCTTTTCTTGTAATCTGAATACGGTGTGCCTTCGCTTTTAGGACAGTCAAGAAGGATATCCCGCAGTACAGGCTTATACTTATGAGGTGCAGGAAAGTCAAAAGAAATTCGGTCTACCAAGTCGTTGCGGATGCCAATGGTTATTAAGCGCTCGCGCTTTTGCGCTACACCATAGTCCCAAGCATTCAGTATCCTTTTTTGAATTGTATATCCAGTGCTCTCAAAGATTTCCTTAATGGTTTCGTAGGTACGGCCTTTATCGTGTGTGAGAAGACCTCTCACATTCTCAAACAAGAACATTTTAGGCTGCAATTGCTCTAAGAATTTTGCATAGTGGTAAAAAAGCGTACCTCTTGCATCCTCAAGCCCCAATCTCTTTCCTGCATAGGAAAAGCTTTGACAAGGTGCGCCTCCAGACAGTAGGTCAAGTTCTCCTTTTTGCAATCCAAAATACTCCTGCAGATCAAGGCAGGAGATGTTGGCAATATCATCGTTGATAACCCGCCAATTGGGACGGTTGCATTTAAGCGTATCTGCGGCATCCTTATCATATTCAATCAATCCCAGAACATCAAACCCTGCTTTTTCAATTCCGAGCGCAAGCCCACCAGCTCCGGCAAACAGTTCGATTGTAGATCGTCTCTTTGTTTCAGCGTTCGGCGTATTTTCGGCAAACGCCATTATGTCTCCGATCTCGCATTGTAAAGCATTACAGATTTTTTCTATACTATCAAAAGAAACCGGCTTGTTCTTTCCCA
>URLT01000101.1 GCA_900548795.1 uncultured Eubacteriales bacterium | reverse complement strand
CCGGGCGATAGATGCGGCCGCCGGTGAGCACCTCTTCCATGCGATGGGCGCACCAGCCGGTGATACGCGCAACGGCGAACAGCGGCGTGAAGAGATCGGGCGGGATATTCATCATGCGGTAAATCAGGCCGGAATACATATCCACATTGGCGCATATGATCTTCGGGTTGCCGGTGATCTCGGCAAAGGCCTTCGGCGTGACGCGCTCAATGGTCTGCATCAGCTCCAGCTCGCCGAGCATTCCGCGCTGCTGCGCCAACGTGCGGGCAGCCTTTTTGAGAATGACGGTGCGCGGGTCAGACAGCGTATAGACCGCGTGCCCCATGCCGTAAACCAGACCGGTGTGGTCGCCTGCCTCGCCGCGGAGGATGCGGCGCACATATTCCTGCACCTCCTCGTCGTCCGTCCAATCGCGCACATTGGCCTTGATCTCCTCGAACTGATTGAGCACGGCGCGGTTCGCGCCGCCGTGCTTCGGCCCCTTCAGCGAGCCGACCGCCGCAGAGATCGCGGAATAGGTGTCCGTCCCGGTCGACGAGACGCTGCGGCAGGAGAAGGTCGAGTTGTTGCCGCCGCCGTGCTCGGCGTGGCAGACAAGGCAAAGGTCGAGCAGCCGCGCCTCTTCATGCGTGAACTGCTTATCCGGGCGGATCATGCGAAGGAAATTCTCGGCAATGGACAGCCCCGGCTCCGGACGGTGCAGATAGAGGCTGTCGTCCTCGAAATAGTGTCGCTTTACTACGTATGCATAGGCGACGATCACCGGAAAACGCGCGACAAGCTCGATAGACTGGCGCATCATATTCTGCACGCTCAGCTCGTCGGGCGTCGGGTCGGTGGAATAGAGCGCGAGCACGGAGCGCCCGAGCTTGTTCATAATGTCGTGGCTTGGATTTTTGAGGATCATATCCTCGGTGAAATTTGCCGGAAGGTCGGTCATCACATGCAGCAGGTTTGTGAACAGACCGAGCTGCTCCTCCGACGGGAGCGAGCCAAACAAAAGCAAATATGCGACCTCAGGGAAGCCGAAGCGTCCCTCTTGGCAGTAGGCTCTGACGAGGTCGTCCAGATCATAGCCGCGATAGATCAGGCGGCCGTCCATGGGCACGCGCTCGCCGTCGACGATGGTATAGCCGAGGACGTTGCCGACCTTGGTGCAGCCGATCATGACGCCCGTTCCGTCGTCATTTCGCAGGCCGCGCTTGATGTTGCTGTTGGTGCGCGCTTCCTCAGTCAGGCTGTTATGGATCCGATAATCGGCGCATAGGCTTTGAATGAATTCATTCACGACCTTCGGGTCATCCATCCGGTCTGTCATATCTGTGCCCTCGCTTTCATATGTATATTTTGCTTATTTTATCAGATTTTGCGATTTCTGTCAAGGAGGAGGCATTCACCGATGAGGCGCTTTTTTCTCGGGCTGGCCGCTGCGGCAGCCGTCTTCTGCATTCTGCTGTTTTACCCCGCCGGACAGGCCGGCTCGCCCCAAAAGGAGGCCACGGCTGCGGCAACGGCGGCAGCCGCGGCGGAAAGCATCGCAAAGCCCCCGGCAGCCACGCCGGCAGGCAAACGGTTCGACGCAAAAACAAGTCTTCTCGTCCTGCTCGACGGGCAGAGCACCGAGATGAGCCTGCAGGACTATCTGACCGGCGTGCTGCTGGCGGAGATGCCGACCGATTTTCCCTCGGAGGCGCTCAAGGCGCAGGCCGTGGCCTCGCGCACGTTCGCGCTGCATCAGCAGACAGCCGGAAAGCATCCAAACGCCGACGTATGCGGCGACAGCGACTGCTGTCAGGGCTGGGTATCCTCGGAGGGCTTTTCGGCCGAGGCAGTGAAAAACGCAGCCGAGGCCGTTGCGGCAACGGACGGGCTTGCGCTCTGCTACGACGGAGAGCTGATCGACGCAACGTTTTTCTCGTGCTCCGGCGGGTCGACGGAGGCCGCCGTGGAGGTCTGGGGCAGCGACGTGCCCTATTTGCAGGCCGTGGAAAGCCCGAACGAGGAGGACGCGCCGCGCTATTGCGACGAAACGTCCCTCCCGCGCGCGGAATTCGTTCGCATTCTGCAAACGGAAAATCCCGCGATCACCGGCGCAGAGCCGCTGCTCGGGGCGATCACGCGGACGCAGGGCGGCGGCGTCGCCACGGCGACGCTCTGCGGGCAGGTCTTCGAGGGCACGACGCTGCGTCGGCTGTTCGGACTGCGGTCGACAGATCTTACCATTCGGGACGAG
The DNA here is from genome assembly GCA_900548795.1 of uncultured Eubacteriales bacterium. Taxonomy (GTDB): domain Bacteria; phylum Bacillota; class Clostridia; order Oscillospirales; family Oscillospiraceae; genus JAZOXB01. The sequence goes on along the minus strand of URLT01000101.1, from coordinate 3,646 downwards.
GGCGAGCGCATCGTGCTGACCACGCGCGGCTTCGGCCATCGCGTCGGGATGAGCCAATACGGCGCGCGCGCCATGGCCGAGGCCGGGGACGGTTTTGAGACGATCCTGCTGCATTATTATCAGGGCGCGGCGCTCTATCGGCTGGAGCTTTCGGAGTGAAGGAAAAGTTTCGGTTGCAGTTCGACGGAAAAAGTTGTATCATGTTCTTATCAATACAAAAGGAGCAAAAAGATGCGTTATCTCTTTTGCACGGACATTACGAACAACATCAACAATGAGACTACGGAGGGCAAATGCCTGCAAACCGGGTCGCTGCCGCAGGCCATGCGGGAGCAGCTTCGGCAGGAGAGCATTGCCTACGACCGGACGATGCGCCGGTTTCGGCTGCCGAAGGCGTTGCGATGGGTGAAGTACATTGCGTTTGTGCTGGCGCTGATTTTTTTGCGGGGCATTCTGGGCGCAGACGTCTCGTTCGAGCAGGGCTACCGCAACGCGCCGTTGCTTCATTGGATCGGCACCGGGCTGATCGTGCTGGCCGCCGGGCTGCAGATTGCGGAATGGCGCTTGAAGTCCGCTCTGAAGAAAAACGAGAGCGCGCTCGACGCCGATCGGCGGATGAGCGCGGCGCTGCAGAGCGTGCGCAGCTATCTGGGCGTCCCCGACGAGTGCTGCGACGTTGACCTGCTGCTGGGCGAGTATGCGACGAACGGCACGGCGGTCACGTTTCCGGCCGGCACGCTCAACGCCGATCTGCAGCTCTACCGCACGGGCGACGCGCTCTGCATCTTTGACGGCTCGGAGGTCTATTCCCTGCCGCTGAACGAGCTGACCGGGCTGCGCGTGATCGAAGAGCCCATCTCCGTTGTCGGTTGGAACAAAGAGGGCTCTCCGAAACAGAAGCAGTTTCTGGACGGCGGCGTGATCCCGAGCCGGGACACCATAAACGGCCTGAAATTCTTCTGCGCGCTGGAGCTGCGGCACGACGGCGAGGACTACGCGCTGCTGTTCCCGGCCTACGAGCTGGCGCCGGTGGCGCAGCTGACCGGGCTGAACGCGCCAGAGCTGCCGCCCGTGAACCTGCGCGAAAGACGCGCGCAGGGCAAGCGGGAGCTGGAGCCGGTCGCGCCGCCTCCCGAGGACGGGCGCATCCACCCGATGTTTTATTGGCATTTCCCCGGCTTTCAGAAGATTGCTTATTGGTGCACGCCGGGGGCTGACGTCTCCTTCCACAGCAAGCATCCAGTCGCCTACATCCTGTTGATAACGCTCGGACTGATCGTTTTCTGTCTGCCTTGGATTGGCTTTGCGGCCGGCGTGCGCTATCTGCTTCCCGAAGCATGGGGCAGCGGTTGGATGTGGCTGGGCGTGGCCGGAGGGTTCATCACGGGGGTCGGCCTTTTCAACTTTATTGGTGCTTGGCTTCATCAGTATCTCGGCCATGTTTTCACGCTGCTCTGCGTCGGCGGCGGCACGCTGATGATGGCCATTAGCCTGCTTTTGTTCGCGTGAGAATATTGAGCAAACGGGGCTGTTGCAAAAAATTTGCAGCAGCCCCGTTTTTTATCGTGCTGTCCCCGCGGGGCTTTTAAGCTCTTCGGTCTCTGCTCCCGTGCTTCGTTCCGGGATGCCATGCCTTCAGCTTAAAGATTGCCACGGCCGCTCTGCGGCCTCGCAATGACATGAAATCGGAACGTTTTTATTTGGATAACGGGCGTTTTTCTCCATGCACGCAGCGAAAAGGCCTCCGGAATTTTTTCCGGAGGCCTTTTTACGGTGCTTTATTTTGCTTCGTTGTCGATCATATCCTGCGTGACCTCGGATTCGGGCCATGCGTCGGCGTGGTAGTCGCGGTAGATGTCCAGACCGGAGCCGGCCGGGATCAGCTTGCCGATGATGACGTTTTCCTTCAGGCCGACCAGGTGGTCGACCTTGCCCTTGATGGCGGCCTCGGTCAGAACCTTGGTCGTCTCCTGGAAGGACGCGGCGGACAGGAAGGACTCGGTGGCCAGAGAGGCCTTCGTGATGCCCATGAGCATCAGGGTGTTGGTGGCAAGCCGCAGGTCGGTCTCGCCGGCATCGATGCGCTTCTGGATAGCCTCGTTGGCGTCGTCGAACTCATAGACGTCGACGACCGTGCCGCTGAGCAGCGTGGTGTCGCCGGGATCCTCGACGCGCACCTTGCGCATCATCTGACGGATGATGACCTCGATGTGCTTATCGTTGATGTCAACGCCCTGCTGACGGTAGACCGCGAGAACGCCCTGCGTGAGGTAGTTCTGGACGGCCTCGACGCCGGAGATGCGCAGCACGTCATGCGGATTGAGCGCGCCGTCGGTGATCGGCTCGCCCTTGCGCACCGGCTTGCCGTTTTCGACCTTCAGGCCGACGGAATACGGCACCTGATAGAGCTTGACCTCGCCGTCGTCGGAGGTGACGGTGATGTCGCGCAGGGCGCTGCGGTGGCTCTCGTCGACGGCGACAATGCCGTCGGTCTCGGCCAGAACGGCCATTTTCTTCGGCTTGCGCGCCTCAAAGAGCTCCTCGACGCGGGGAAGACCCTGCGTGATGTCGTCGCCCGCGACGCCGCCGGTGTGGAAGGTACGCATGGTCAGCTGCGTGCCCGGCTCGCCGATGGACTGCGCAGCGATGATGCCGACGGCCTCGCCGAGATTGACCAGCTCGGAGGTGGCAAGGTTCATGCCGTAGCACTTCGCGCAGACGCCGCTGCGGGCGCGGCAGCCGAGCACGGTGCGGGCATAGACGTTGTGGATGCCGTGCGCCTCGAGCAGCTTGGCGTCGTCCTCGACCATCATGCGATCCTTGGAGAGCAGAAGCTCGCCGGTCTCGGGGTCGCAGACGTCGTCGACGGGGAAGCGGCCGTGGATGCGCGAGGCGAAGGACTCGATGACCTGCCCCTTCTCGACGACCTCGCAGAGGTTGATGCCGTGCTTCGTGCCGCAGTCGTGCTCGCGGATGATGACCTCCTGCGAGACGTCGACCAGACGGCGGGTCAGATAACCGGAGTCGGCGGTACGAAGGGCGGTATCGGTCAGACCCTTACGCGCGCCTCTCGAGGAGATAAAGTATTCCAGAACGCTCAGGCCTTCGCGGAAGTTCGCCTTGATCGGGATCTCGATCGTGCGGCCGTTCGTGTCGGCCATCAGGCCGCGCATACCGGCAAGCTGACGGATCTGGTTCATGGAGCCACGGGCGCCGGAGTCGGCCATCATATAGATGGGGTTGAAGCGGTCGAGGTTTTCCTGCAGCGCGCCGGTGACGTCCTTGATGGTCTGCTCCCACTGGCGCACGACGAGGCGATAGCGCTCCTCGTTGGTGATAAAGCCGCGCTTATACTTGCGGTCGATCTTGACGGCCTCGGCCTCGGCCTCCTCGACCAGCTCATATTTCTTCTCCGGGATGGCCATATCCGCAATGGAGACGGTAATGGCGCCCTTGGTGGAGTATTTATAGCCCAGCGCCTTGACGCGGTCGAGCATCTCGGTGGCGATGGTGAAGCCGTGCTTGCGGATGCACTTGTCGATGATGACGCCCAGCTTCTTCTTGCCGACGAGGAAGCTGATCTCCAGCTCGAAGGCGTTTTCCGGCTTGGAGCGGTCGACGAAGCCCAGATCCTGCGGGATCGGCT
>URLT01000100.1 GCA_900548795.1 uncultured Eubacteriales bacterium | reverse complement strand
ATAGCCGGTGTCGGGCACGGCCGTGAACTGCACGACGTCGCCGAAGACGGTGGTGTCGAGACGGTACTCAGCGGCGTTGTCCGCGCCGGTGAATTTCTCGGTCACGGTGCCGTTGGCCGTTGCGAGGAAGTGCACGTCGATCTCGTCCTTGGCATAGGCCGCGACGATGTAGGTGCGCTCCTTCACAATCACGAAGTCGGCATTGCTGACGCTCGGGGCGGCAGCGGTGACCGGCGTCTGAACATCGGCGGACGTCCAGCCGACGAAGTGGTAGCCGACGGGGGCGTCGGAGACCATCGGGACACGCGCCGCAACGTTGGCCGTTGCAAGGTAGTCGACGTCCTCATAGTCGACCAGCTTGCCGTTTGCGAGATAGACGACGTTGAATTCGTCCTTCATCGTCTCGACGTAGATGGTGACCGGGGAGGCCGGCATATCGAAGTAGTATCTGCCGCCGTAGAGGGCGTTGACCGTGTCGGTGTGCAGGTTGACGCGCTCGCGGTTCTCGTCGAGGACATAGACCTCGGTGATGATGTAGCCGTAGTTGGCCTTGGTGGTGAAGACGACCTTCTCGCCGACGGTGTGCGGCGTGGTGTACTCGACGCTTGCCTCTGCGCAGACGTCGCTGATCGTATAGAGGATCGGCGCATACTCTGCGTAGACCGTGACGTCGGAGGCCGGCATATGGAAGGTGATGGCGTGCGCGGTGTCGTGCGCGTCGGTCATGACGTCGGCGTTTTTATAAGCTGCGGCGTCGAAATCCAGAACGTCGCCGTTTGCAAGGACGTAATAGATCCTCGTGACCTGATAGAACGCGCTGAATTGCACGCCGATCGTCTTTGCGTTCCACCGCGCGCGGATGACGCGATTTTCGGTGATCCGATCGTTCAGATCATTGATGCCGTCCCATGACGCGAAGGTATAACCGTATTTCTCGATGGACGGAGGCGTCGGGACGAGCTCGCCGTCGGCAACGGTGTCGACGCGGTAGATCTCATTGGTCAGGCTGTCCGTCCAGATGAGGATATGCTGCTCGGTCAGATCCAGATAGACCGGCTCCAGCTCCAGCTCGGTCGTGCCGCGCGGCATCCCGGCAAACAGCTCCGAGACGCGGATCTCGCCCTCGGGCAGGTACTGCCTGCCGTTGGCCGTCCAGCCGAGCGCCCAGCGGTTGACATCGTCGCTTGCGGGAACGGCCGGGGTCGTCACGATGTCATTCCACGTCAGATTTTCGCGGATGTATCTTCGGCGCGCTCATTTGCTATGCCGCATGGCGAAGCGTCCGTTCCGTCCGCGCAGGGCTTTTGAGCGTCTCAGCCTGCAAAGCACTCGCGCATGGCGGCGGCAAAGCGCGCCCGGTCGACGGAAAGAACGACCGTCGCGTTTTTTTCGGGGAATTTTTTGTCGCTGAAAAGGTCGGTGACGGTCTTGCCGCGCGTCAGCTCGCTGCGCGTCTCGACATAGACGCCCGCCTCGCGCTCGGAAAACCACTCCGGGTGCAGCAGGTACCACACCGGCACGGCGTCGTGGATGCACCAGCCGGGATGCCCGGTCTCGAGATTCTTTTTCAGAATGCTGCGGCTGCTCTCGCAGAGCAGACTGCCGAGTCTCCCCTGCCGGCCGATGGCCTCCAGCTCGTCGCCGGTGAGCCATGCGTCGTTCGTCACGTCGAGGCCGCACATGACGAGCCGCGCCCCGCTGCGGAAGACCGCCAGAGCGGCGTCCGGGTCGGCAAAGATGTTATATTCGGCGCAGGGCGTGCGGTTGCCGCCGACGGCCGCGCCGCCCATCATCACGACGCGGTCGAGCTTTTGCGGAAGGTCGGGGTATTTCGCAAACGCCGTGGCAAGGTTCGTCAGCGGGCCGAGCGTGACGACGGTCAGCGGCTCCCCGGAAGCCTCGGCGGCGGCGCGAAGCGCGTCCCACATCGGCACCTTTTCCGCCTCACGCGTCGGCTCCGGCAGCCGGTAGCCGCCCATGCCGTCCGCGCCGTGGAAATCCGCGCCGCAGAGATAGGGACGCAGCCACGGCTGCGCCGCGCCGCGATAGACCGGGTAGTCCGCGCCGAGGAAGGCGCACAGCGCCAGCGCGTTATGCGTGGTGACGTCCAGCGGGACATTGCCCGCTAGCGTGCTGATGCCGACGATGCGCAGCGCCGCGCTGCGGTGCGCGACAAGGATCGCGGCGGCATCGTCGACGCCGGGGTCGGTGTCGATCCAAATCGGGATCCGTTTCATGAGAGCACCTCCTTTGCGCCGGGATAGGCGGCGACCGCCTGCACGAGCAGGTCGGCAAAGCCGTCACGGTCAATACCGACGTTCACGGTCGCGTTTGCGGGCGCGCGGTCGTGCCCGATCGTCGCGCCTCGGCAGAATTCGCCGTCCGTCTCGATCTCAACGCACAGCGCGCGCTGCTCGAGCAGGTCTGGGCGGATCAGGCTGACCACGGCGACGGCGTCATGCACCGGCGCGCCCGGATAGCCGAGCGTGCGGTGGAAGCCGTAGAAAAATTCCAGCCAATCGGCCACCACGCGCGCGACCTCGCCGCCGACGGCGCGGATGCGCTCGAAATCCGCCGGGTAGATCAGCGCCTTTTCCGTCACGTCGAGGCCGCTCATCGTCACCGGCACGCCGCTCGTGAAGACAAGCTTGGCGGCCTCGGGATCGACGAGGATGTTGAACTCTGCGGCGGGCGTCCAGTTGCCGTGGGCGATGCCGCCGCCCATCAGGCTGATGCGGCCGATTTTACTTTTCAGCTCCGGGTGCGCCAGCAGCAGCGCCGCGACGTTGGTCTGCGGCCCGGTGGAGACGATCGTGACCGGCCGCTCGCTCGCGCGCAGCACCTCGGCCATCAGCTCGACCGCCGGGAGCGGCGAGAGCGGGCGATCCGGCTCGGGCAGGACGGGGCCGTCCAGCCCGCTCTGTCCGTGGACGCTCGGGGCGTTCATCGGCGGCGTCATCAGCGGGCCGGGGCGCCCCATCGCAACGGGCGCGTCAATGCCCAGCAGGGCGCAGATGCGCTGCGCGTTATAGGTCGTTTTCTCGATCGTCTGGTTGCCGCAGACGGACGTGACCGCGCGGATGTCCAGCAGCGGGCTGGACTTGGCGAGCATCCACGCAATCGCGTCGTCATGGCCGGGGTCGCCGTCGAGGATCACGGGAATTTTTTCTGTCATAGGGGCTCCTTTCAGGCGCGGCGCACGGCGTGCCGCTTCTTTTTCTCAGTGCGCACGACGACGTAGATCATCATCAGCACCGTAATGGCATAGGGGATCATGGCCGTCAGGTCGGAGCTGATCCGATCCTGAAGCCGCAGGCCGATGGCGTCGAAGAAGCCGAACATCAGCGCCGCGACATAGGCCTTGGCGGGGTTGGCCGCGCCGAAGATCACGCACGCAAAGGCGACGTAGCCGCGCGAGTTGCTCATGTTCTCGGCGAACGTGCCCTGCAAATTGCACAGCGAGAGGTACGCGCCCGCGATGCCGCAGAAGATGCCGCAGAGCAGGCTGGCCAGCCACTTCATTTTTTCCGGGCTGATGCCGGCGGTGCGCAGCGTCTCGGGCTTTTCGCCGGCGGCACGCAGCCAGAAGCCGTAGGGCGTGCGATAGACGAAGATCCAGAGCAGCACGACCAGCAGAATGGTAATATAAAAGAACAGCGGAAGCCCCTTGAACACCTCGCCGACAAAGGGAATGTCGCGGATCAGCGGCAGGTCGACCTTGGGCAGGGCGGGCAGATTTTTCGCACCGCTGCTGCCGAACACCGCGCGGGACAGGAAGCCCGTCAGGCCGGCGGCGAAGGTGTTGAGCGCGCAGCCGATGATGAACTCGTCGGCGCGAAGCTTGACCACGAACAGCGCGAACAGCAGCCCCACCAGCACGCCGACGAGAATGGCCAAGAGCAGGCCGAGCCAGCCGTTGGCGCAGAGGTAGCTGCCGTAGACGCCGAAGAACGCGCCCATCAGGATCATGCCGTCCATGCCGATGTTCATGATCCCGGCGTGCTCGGTCATTGAGCCGCCGATCGCGGCCAGCGCCACGGGCGTGGCCGAGCGCAGGGTCTGGTTGAAGGTCGCCGGGGCGAAAATGGTTTTCAGCAGCTCAAGCACGGTCGACGCCTCCCTTCATCCGCTCCTCGGCGGCGCGGTGGGCGCGCTTTTTCTGTGCCCGCGCGCGGAGCATGGCGGAAATGCCGGTCTCGGCCGCCATGAAGAAGATCACGACGGTCTGAATGATCTGATAGATCTGCGTCGGCACGCCGATGGCCTGCATCTCGTCGGCACCGATCTTGAGCACGGCGAAGAGCAGCGACAGGCCGATGACCGGAAGCGGACGGTACTGCGCGATCATGGCGACCATCAGCCCCTCAAAATAGTAATCGCGGCTGATGGAATCGCGGTAGATGTGCTCCGCGCCATAGACGCGGAACATGCCGACAAGGCCGCAGAGCATACCCGAGACGGTCATGCAGGCGATGATGAGGCGGTCGGTCTTCAGCCCCGCGAAGCGCGCGAAGCGCGGGTTCTGCCCGGTGAGCTTCATTTCAAAGCCGCGGGCGGTCTTTTGCATGATGTACCAGACCAGAAACGCGATGATCGCCGCGGCGAAGATCGCCGTCGAGAGCGTCGAGCCGCGGATCAGGCCGCCGAACCAATAGCGCGCGTCAAGCGATTCGGTCGCGGCGACCATGTTTTTGTTGGCGTTCTTCCACGGCCCCTTGGCAAGGAAGCTGCAAAGATAGGCCGCGATGCTGTTGAGCATGATGGTCGTGATGACCTCGTTGACCTTGACCTTGACCTTCAGAACGCCCGGAACGAGGGCATAAAGTCCGCCGACGGCCATGGCCGCCAGCGCTGCGCAGACGATCACGAGCGCGCGCGGACTGCCGTCCATCCAGACGCCGACCTGACAGGCCAGAATGCCGCCGAGCAGGAGCTGCCCCTCGCCGCCGACGTTGAAGATGCCGACGCGCGAGCCGATCACGCAGGCAAGGCCGCACACGCACAGCACCATCGCGTACTCCAGAAAGTCGCCGATGTGGCGCGCGCTGTCAAACGCGCCGGAGAGCATCGCGCCGTAGGCCTCGAGCGGGTGGAAGCCGGAGACGGCGAGAATGCCCGCGCCGATGAGGAAGGCAAACAGGATCGAGAGCAGCAGCGAGAGCAGATAGCGGTAATTCACCGCGCCTGCGAGCTTTTTCATGCTTTTGCCGCCTCCTTTCCCTCACGGTGGCCGGTCATGTACCAGCCGATCTCCTCCTTGGTGATGTCACTTGTGCGGAACTCGCCGGTGATGCGCCCCTCGTACATCGTGATGATGCGGTCGGACAGGCGGAACACCTCGTCGAGGTCGGCCGAGCAGAGGAGAATGGCACAGCCGGCGTTGCGCTTTTCGATGATGCGGGTGTGGATGAATTCGATGGCGCCCACGTCCACGCCGCGCGTGGGCTGGGCGATGATGAGCACGGGGGAATCAAACGAAAATTCACGCGCGACGACGACCTTCTGCATATTGCCGCCGGACATGGAGCCGACGGCGGTGTCGATGCCCGCGCCGCGGATATCGAACCTCTCATAGACCTCCTCCGCGTAGCGCTCGATGGAGCTGCGCCGCTGATGAAACGCGAAGCCGCTGAAGGCTGGATCGCGTTGCTTGCCCATGAGAAGATTGTCCGTCACGCTCGCGCTCCGGCTCACGCCGGTGGCGAGACGGTCCTCGGGGATGTGGGAGAGACCGACCTTGCGGATCTCGCCCGCCGTTTTTCCGGTGACGTTCTGCCCGCAGACCTCCACCGTGCCGCGCTCGACGCGGCGCATACCGGTGATGGCCTCCAGAAGCTCGCTCTGGCCGTTGCCCTCGATGGCGGCGATGCCGAGCACCTCGCCCGCGCGGACGGACAGGCTCAGACCGTCCACGGCGACCAGCCCGCGGTCATCGCAGACCGTGAGGTCATGGACAGCAAT
>URLT01000099.1 GCA_900548795.1 uncultured Eubacteriales bacterium | reverse complement strand
CGCATTGCCGCCTGCAAGACCTACCACGGGAAAAGCTACACGGACGGCGACGCACTGGAGTATCTCGTGCGCTCGACGGAGGCGCGCGAGGGCTGCATGATGCACCCGCAGACGCGCCGCGAGCTGGAATATGTTTTGACCATGCTCAAGGAGCAGGGCGAGGCGAAAACCTTCGCCTTTTTGAAGCACGTCGTGCTCAAAGGCAAGCCCTTTGCGCAGACAGAAACGGAGCAGGAAAAATGAAGCGATACATTATGGCGCTCGACGCCGGAACGACCTCGAACCGCTGCATTCTGTTCGACCGGAGCGGCCGGATCTGCAGCGTAGCGCAGAGGGAATTTCATCAGTTTTTTCCGAAGCCCGGCTGGGTGGAGCATAATGCGAACGAGATCTGGGCGACGATGCTGGGCGTTGCGGTCGAGGCTATGCAGCGCGTCGGCGCGACTGCGTCCGAGATCGCCGGGATCGGCATCACGAACCAGCGCGAGACCTCCGTCGTCTGGGATAAGGCAACGGGGGAGCCGATCTACAACGCGATCGTCTGGCAGTGCCGCCGCACGAGCGCCTACTGCGACGAGCTGAAGGCGCGCGGTCTGACGGAGCTATTCCGGCAGAAGACCGGCCTTGTGATCGACGCGTATTTTTCTGCGACAAAGCTGCGCTGGCTGCTCGAGGAGCTCCCCGGCGCAAGGGAGCGCGCCGAGCGCGGCGAGCTGCTGTTCGGCACGGTCGAAACGTGGCTGCTCTGGAAGCTGACCGGCGGGAAAGTACATATCACGGACTACTCCAACGCCTCGCGGACAATGCTCTTTAACATCAACACGCTGCAATGGGACGACGAGATCCTGCGCGAGCTGAATATCCCGCGCTGTATGCTGCCCACGCCCGTGCCCTCGAGCGCGGTCTATGCCGAGACGGAGCCGACGCTGCTTGGCGGCGCGATCCCGATCTGCGGCGCGGCCGGCGACCAGCAGGCTGCGCTGTTCGGCCAGACCTGCTTCCGCCCCGGCGAGGCGAAGAATACCTACGGCACGGGCTGTTTTTTGCTCATGAACACCGGCGAGCGCCCGGTCTTCTCCGAGAACGGGCTGGTCACGACCATTGCGTGGGGACTGAACGGACGGGTGAGCTATGCGCTCGAGGGTTCGATCTTCGTGGCAGGTGCGGCGATCCAATGGCTGCGCGACGAGATGAAGCTCATTGAATCGGCGCAGGATTCGGAATATATGGCGCAGAAGGTGCGCGACACGAACGGCTGCTACGTCGTCCCGGCCTTCACCGGCCTCGGCGCGCCGCACTGGAATCAGTATGCCCGCGGCACGGTCGTCGGCCTGACGCGCGGCTGCAACAAATATCACCTCATTCGTGCCACGCTCGACAGCATCTGCTATCAGGTCGACGAGGTGCTCTCGGCCATGCGCGCCGACTCCGGCATTGCGCTCGAGGCGCTCAAGGTCGACGGCGGCGCCAGCGCGAATAACTACCTCATGCAGACGCAGGCTGACGTCATCGGCGCGCCTGTGGTGCGTCCGACCTGCGTGGAGAGTGGGCTTCTGGAGCGATCTCGACGAGATCCGCCGCTGCTATGCCGTCGACCGCAGCTTCCGCCCCGAAATCTCCGAGCAGGAGCGTGCAGAGCGACTCAACGGCTGGCGGCGCGCCGTCCGCTGCGCCTGCGCGTGGACGGAGCAGGAGCGTTGAACGACGCGGAAAACGCCGAAAGTGCGCCTGCTCCACGTGCGAAGCCCGGTTCCTCAGGGAACCGGGCTTCGGCATTTCGCACAGTAATACGGATTCTTGATTCAATATTCTAAGGAACCGCTGAATAAATCGTCTGCGGCGCTCAGCGGGTCTTTTGCCCCAACTTATCGGTTTGAAAATTTTGAAATACACAAAGTATTCCTGCGATTTCCAAACCTCAATTTGGAAACAAAATCCTTCGCTGACCACTCTTGCGATTTAATCAGAGGTTCCCTAATCAAGAATCCGTATCAGAGCTTCCCTAGTATAATAAAAAATAATCGAGGTCGGCGATGCACCGACCCGACCGCGATCATGAGGATCGATCATAAATGAAAAAAACACGAACACATTACGCTCCTTAAAACGGGGCACAAGGTGTTCGTGTTTGTTGGTACGCCAGAAGGGACTCGAACCCCCGACCTTTTGGTTCGTAGCCAAACACTCTATCCAGCTGAGCTACTGGCGCATGGCGTTCTCTCGAGCGCTCATATATAATAGCACGCCTTCCTGCAAAAAGCAAGCCTTTTTTTCAAAAATGTCGATATTTTTTATCGAATGCGAAGCGTGCGCAAAAAATCCTTGTGCGCGGGCGTCACGCGGCGGCTCTCGAGCGCCTTGGACAGGGCCTTGTTGTGCTCCCACGTTGCAAGCCGTCGCTCGAGCAGGAAGGGGAGGGCGGCGTCATACTGCTTGGCCAGCGCCGTGGCAAAGTACCACGCGATCATCATGCGCACATAATACTCATCCCGGCGCACTGAGGCGACCCATTGCAGATATTCCGGACGGAATGCTTCGCCGTCCAGATACAAAGACATCAACAGCCCAATGGCATAGCGGCAGACGTATTCGCCGGGGTCGGCCAACCACCGCCGGATATGCGGAAGCAGAGCGTCCAAATATTGCCCCAGAACGCGCGGAGCGGGCACGTCGCAGGTTGCCCAATTGTCCACAAAGGGCAGAAACGCGTCGAGCAGCGACACGCAGGCGTCAAAATTCCGCTCGGTGCCGAGCAGCAGGGCATGCAGTGTGTTTTCCTCCAAATAGGTGTGCGGCAGAGCACGGAGAAACGCGGCTGCCTCGGCGGTGCCGGCGAGCGAGCAGGAAATCGCGCGAAGCGCGGGCATCCGCACGCCAAGCACTCGCTCGGGCGGTACGCTCGGGATCAGCTTGATCTGAAAGGCGCGGTAGGCGCCGTCCTGCTCGGCGAGCAGGCGCTCCAGAACGGTCATGGCTTGCCTCCTAGATTTGACAGAATTAAGAAAATGCGCTATACTATAAAGGATACGTCGGGGCAGTGTCCGCCGGCGCAAGGCGGACGCGCGGGGCGCGGAAAGGGGTGGCCTTATGGCAAATATCGTCGGAATTTCCGATTTTTCCGCGCCGGAGCTGGACGTTTACGCCCGACTGACGGAAAACCAGCTCGTCAACCGCGCCGACCCGCTCAACGGTCTGTTCGTCGCGGAAAGCCCGCTTGTGATCGAGCGCGCGCTGGACGGAGGGATGCAGCCGGTGTCGTTTCTGACCGAGCCGGGGCTGCTGCGCGGTAAGGGCGCCGAGCTGATCGCACGCTGTCCGGAGCAGACGCCGGTCTATACGGCGCCCGCCGAGCTTCTGACGCAGCTGACCGGCTTCCATCTGACGCGCGGGATGCTCTGCGCCATGCGCCGCCCGAGGCTGCCGAGCGTGGAGACGGTCTGCGCGGCGGCCACGCGCGTGGCCGTGTTGGAAAATGTGATGAATCCGACGAATATCGGCGCGATCTTCCGCTCCGCGGCGGCGCTCGGTATGGATGCCGTGCTGCTGACCGAGGCGGGCAGCGACCCGCTCTATCGGCGCGCGGCGCGCGTGAGCATGGGGACGGTGTTTCAGGTGCCGTGGACGTATCTTCCTTCAGAGCGGCCGTGGCAGGAGCTGCTGCACGAAATGGGCTTCCGGACTGTGGCAATGGCGCTGCGCGAGGACTCGCTTCTGCTGACGGATCGCCGTCTGGCGCAGACGGAGCGCCTCGCCGTCGTGCTCGGAACGGAGGGAGACGGGCTTGCGCCCGCGACCATCGCTGCCTGCGACTATACCGTGCGCATCCCAATGTCGCACGGGGTCGACTCGCTCAACGTGGCCGCTGCGAGCGCGGTCGCATTTTATCAGCTCGGTTTGCTGTCAAAATCAGTATAACAGACCCGGCACGGTGCGTCAAATGCTTTTTTGAGCTGGAAATATTTTGAATTTTCCTTAAATTTTGTCGCAAGGGCTTGTAAATTTTGTTAGACTTTGTTACTATATAGAGGTAGGAATATGAATTTGATCTCATGGAATGTAAACGGGATCCGTGCCTGCGTGGAAAAGGGGTTTTTGGACGTTTTCTCGACGCTGAACGCGGATTTCTTCTGCTTGCAGGAAACAAAAGCGCAGCCTGAGCAAGTCTCACTCGCGCTGGAGGGATACCGGCAGTTTTGGTACTCCGCCGAGAAAAAGGGCTATTCCGGCACGGCCATCTTCACGCGGCATGAGCCGCTGAGCGTGCGCTACGGCGTCGGGGTGCCCGAGCTTGACCGCGAGGGGCGCTTGATCGCGCTGGAATACCCGAGCTGCTACATCCTGACCTGCTACACGCCGAACGCGCAGGACGGCCTCAGACGCATCGACCACCGCATGGCTTGGGAGGATGCGCTGCGCGGCTATCTTTGCGCGCTTGACGTACAAAAGCCCGTGATCCTCTGCGGCGACCTCAACGTCGCGCACAAAGAGATCGACCTGAAAAACCCAAAGTCCAACCGCGGCAACGCCGGTTTCTCCGACGAGGAGCGCGGAAAATTTACAGAGCTGCTTTCCTGCGGCTTTACGGACACCTTTCGCTACCGATACCCTGAGCTGACCGGCGCATATTCCTGGTGGAGCTATCGGTTCCGGGCAAGGGAGAAGAACGCCGGCTGGCGCATCGACTATTTCCTTGTCTCAGACCGTCTCCGCGACCGTATCACGGCCACTCCGATCTATAGCGAAATCACCGGCTCCGACCATTGCCCGGTCGGGCTGGAGCTTGACATGGAGGTTACGAATCAATGAAGAAACGATTGCTGGCATTTTTGCTTTGCGGCGTCATGCTGCTGGCGTGTATCCCGACGGCCTCGGCGGCTTCCTATACGAACCTTGCCGAATGGGCTGCCGACGACGTCAAGATGATGGACGAGCAGGGCTTCCTGCCTGAGAGCATCCAGACGGGCGACATGAACGCGTTGATCTCCCGAAGAGAAATGTGTTACATAGCGGCTTATATCTTCGCGAGCTTTGAGGATGGCTCTCCCGTGCCCAGCACGACTTCCAACGCCTTCAAGGACACGAGCGACCCGGTCATCAACTACGCTGCCGAGAAGGGCATCGTCTCGGGCTACGAGGACAACACCTTCCGCCCGGATCAGCTTATGTCCCGGCAGGAATTCTTCAAAACGATCTGGACGCTGATGGGGCTGTGCTATGTCTCTGTCGACACGCTGCCCAAGGGCGACCTGTCGCAGTTTCCCGACGCGAGCGAGATCTACGAATACGCGGTCGAATCGGCCAGCGTGCTCGTGGGCATCGGCATTCTGCGCGGCAGTGACGACGGAAAGATCCATCCCCTCGACACCGCGAGCCGTCAGGAGGCCATTGTGATGTTCTCCCGCTCGTATACCTACACCGTCAACTGGATCAAGGCCAGACACGAGGGCGGTCTGGAGGCCGAGCTTCAGCGCTACGGCATCACCGGCGTCAGCCCGTGGGCGGTGCGCGAGGTCACGGAGTTTAAGGGCAAGGGGCTTCTTCCAAAGAGCCTGCAAAGCTGCAATATGTCCAACGGCATCACGCGCGGCGAGATGTGCTCCATCGCGGTGCTGGCCTATAACAAGGCCAAGGGGACGACCTTCCGCCCCTCCGGTAAAAATTATTTCTGGGACACGACCGACGCTGACGTGAACAGCTGCAAGGAGCTGGGCATCGTCGACGGCTATGACGACGGCGGCTTCCATCCGTATGACGTGCTCACGCGCGAGCAGTTCTTTAAGATCCTCGCGAAATTCATGAACGCCATCGGCTATCCCCGCACGGATTATGCCAACGTCAATCTGAACGACTTCGGAGACGGCTATCTGGTCGCGGATTATGCCAAGGCGCCGACGCGTATGCTCGTCTTTATCGGCGCGGTTCAGGGCAGCGACGGAATGCTCGAGCCGGCGCGCAGCACCTCCATTCAAGAGGGCGTCGTGCTCTTCCTCCGTTGCTACAAATACGCCACGGCGTGGCTGATCGACCATCCCAACGGCGACGAGAAGGATGAGCTTCG
>URLT01000098.1 GCA_900548795.1 uncultured Eubacteriales bacterium | reverse complement strand
ACGTACTTCAGCTCTCTGGCCTCGCCAACGAGCGGGATCATGATCTCCGGCTCAATGCGATACCACGGATACTCGTGGTTGACCTCAATGGCGGCGTTGATAACGGCCGTGGTCTGCATCTCGGCGATCTCGGGGTAGGTGACGGCCAGACGGCAGCCGCGGTGACCCATCATGGGGTTGAATTCATGCAGCGAGGCAATGACGTCCTTCAACTCCTCGACGGTGATGTTCAGCTCATCGGCGATCTCCTCGATGTCCTCTTCCTTGGTCGGCAGGAACTCGTGCAGGGGGGGATCCAGATAACGGACGGTCATCGGGCGCCCCTGAAGCTCGCGATACATCTGCTCGAAGTCGCTCTGCTGATAGGGCAGGATCTTTGCAAGAGCCTCTTTGCGAGCCTCGACCGTCTTGGCGACGATCATTTCGCGCATGGCCTTGATGCGGCTGGCCTCAAAGAACATATGCTCGGTGCGGCACAGGCCGATGCCCTCGGCGCCGAACGCGACTGCCTGCGCAGTGTCGCGCGGGGTGTCGGCGTTGGTGCGGACGCGGAGCTTGCGGAAGCTGTCGGCCCACTTCATCAGGCGGTTGAAGTTGCCGCTGATGCTGGCCGGAACGGTCGCTACGGCGCAGCCGTAGATGTTGCCGGTGGAGCCGTCGATGGAGATCCAGTCGCCCTCGTGGTATTCCTTGCCGGCGATGACGAAGAACTTCTCTTCCTCGTGCATGGTGATCTCGCCGCAGCCGGAGACGCAGCAGGTGCCCATGCCGCGGGCGACGACGGCCGCGTGGGACGTCATGCCGCCGCGAACGGTCAGGATGCCCTGCGCAGCGGCCATGCCCTCGATGTCCTCGGGGCTGGTCTCGAGACGCACAAGCACGACCTTTTCGCCGTTGGCTGCCCACTGCTTGGCATCCTCGGCGGTGAAGACGACACGGCCGCAGGCGGCGCCGGGGGAGGCGGCCAGACCCTTGCCGACGACCTCGGCTGCCTTCAGAGCGGCCGCGTCGAACTGCGGGTGCAGCAGTGCGTCAAGCTGCTTCGGCTCAACGCGCATAACGGCCTCCTCGCGGGAGATCATGCCCTCGTCGACGAGGTCGCAGGCGATCTTCAGCGCGGCGGCAGCGGTGCGCTTGCCGTTACGGGTCTGGAGCATATAGAGCTTTCCGTTTTCAATGGTGAACTCCATATCCTGCATATCGCGATAGTGGTTCTCCAGACGGTTGGCGATGTCCACGAACTGATGATAGACCGCGGGCATGTCCTCTTCGAGCTTCGAGATCTTGCTGGGGGTGCGGATGCCGGCGACGACGTCCTCGCCCTGCGCGTTGATGAGGTATTCGCCGAAGAGCGCCTTTTCACCGGTCGCGGGGTCGCGGGTGAAGGCGACGCCGGTGCCGGACTTGTCGTTCAGGTTGCCGAACACCATCGGCTGCACGTTGACGGCCGTGCCCCAGGAATAGGGGATGTCGTTCATGCGGCGATAGACGTTGGCGCGGGGGTTATCCCAAGAGCGGAAGACGGCCTTGATGGCCTCCATGAGCTGGACGGCCGGATCGGTCGGGAAGTCCTCGCCCTTTTCCTGCTTGTAGTGCTCCTTGAAGAGCACGACGAGCTTCTTCATGTCGTCTGCGTCCAGATCGATGTCGTTCTTGATGCCCTTTTCGGCCTTGACCTCGTCGATGATGACCTCGAAGGTCTTCTTGGACAGCTCCATGACGACGTCGGAGAACATCTGGATGAAGCGGCGATAGGAGTCATAGACAAAACGGGTGAAGGCGGGCGTGGGATTGCCGGAGATCAGGCCGGCGGCGACCTCGTCGTTCAGGCCGAGGTTCAGAATGGTGTCCATCATGCCGGGCATGGAGGCACGCGCGCCGGAGCGGACGGAGACGAGCAGCGGATTCTTCGCATCGCCGAACTTCTTGCCGTTGAGCTTCTCGATCTTGGCAAGCGCGGCGTCGACCTGCGCCTTGATCTCGTCGTTGATGGAGCGGCCGTCCTCATAGTACTTGGTGCAGGCCTCGGTGGAGATGGTGAAGCCCTGCGGCACCGGCATCCCGAGGTTGGTCATTTCGGCAAGGTTCGCACCTTTGCCGCCCAGCAGCTCGCGCATCGAGCCGTTGCCCTCGGAGAAAAGGTATACATACTTGTGCATGTTAACAAAAACCCCCTTAAAAATGTGCCGAGGCGGCAAAAAGCTCATCCGCCTCGCTTTTCTTGCAATGATGATGTTTACTGCGCATAGAGTATAGCACACCCTGCGCCATTTTGCAAATATTTTCCGCCGAAAAACCGAAATTTTTTTGCGGAATTTTGGGCGACGGGTGATTTTTTTGTACCGGACGTTCGGCGGCTCGGCTTTTCTGCAAGTTCATGCAGGAAAGCCTGCATTTTTTCGGAATTTTGCGTTCGGTGTTGTACTTCGGCGCATTTTCAGGTATAATGAAGGAAAAACCAAGAGGAGGTGCAGTGCGTGGAACGGAGAGTTCTCGCCGTCGGCGACGTGACCGCCGGCGGGCTGCAATTTCTGCGTCGGCGTCTGCCAAAGCTGCTGCGGCAACGCGAGATCGATTTTTGCGTCGTCAACGGGGAAAACGCCTCGCTCGTCGGCATCACGCCGGAGCAGGCCGAGTCGATCTTTTCCGCCGGGGCGGACGTCATCACGCTGGGCAATCACGCGTTCAACCGCCGCGAGATCGTGCCCTATATCGACCGCACGCCCGAGCTGCTTCGTCCGGCCAATCAGGCGCCGCAGCAGCCGGGGCGGGGCTGGGGCGTGTTTGAAACGTCCTTCGGAGAGGTCGCGGTGATCGATCTGATCGGCCGGTGCGGAATGGATTTCACACCGGACAACCCGTATTTGCTGGTCGAGCGCATTTTGCCGCGCATCCATACGAATTTGATTTTCGTCGAGATCCACGCCGAGGCGACGTCGGAAAAGCTCGCCATGTCGTGGCTGCTTGACGGGCGCGTCAGCGCCGTCTGGGGCACGCATACCCACGTGCAGACCGCCGACGAGGAGATCCTGCCCAAGGGCACCGGCCGCATCACAGACCTCGGCATGACCGGCCCCGTGCGGAGCATTCTCGGCGTGAAGCCGGAGCTCTCCGTCAAGCGGCTGCGCGGTGATCTGACCGGGCGCTATGAGCCGGCCGACGGCCCATGCAGGCTCGACGGCTGCATTTTTACCGTCGACGACCGAACCGGGCGGTGCATCGCCGTGGAAAGGGTGAAGGAGCATGATTAAGATCCTGCATACGGCGGACTGGCATCTGGATTCCGCCTTTGCCGCGCTGACCGGCGCGCAGGCCGCGCAGCGCCGCCGCGAGCAGCGCGCCGCGCTCGAGCAGTTGACCGCGCTGGCCGCCGGCTGCGACCTCGTGCTGCTGGCGGGCGATCTGTTCGACAGCGCCCGCGTCTACCGCGACACCCTCGACGCCGTGCGGCGCTTTTTCGCCGCGACCAAGGCCGAGATCTTCCTTGCGCCCGGAAATCACGATTTCCTCGCGCCCGGCTCGCCCTATCTTTCGGAAAATTGGGGCGAAAATGTCCATATTTTCACATCGCCGACCGTGCAGCGCGTGCATCTGGAGCGGCTGAACTGCGATGTCTACGGCGCCGGCTTCACCGCCGCCGATATGCCGCCGCTGCTGACGGATTTCCGCGTCGCAGACAGGTCGGCGACCAACATAATGGTGTTGCACGGAGACGTGCAGCCCGGCTCGCCCTATAACCCCATTTGCCTCGCCGAGCTTGCCGACACGGGGCTGGACTATCTCGCTCTCGGGCACATCCACGCCGCGCAGGTCGGCCGCGTCGGGCAGACGGTCTACGCCTATCCCGGCTGCCTGATGGGGCGCGGCTTCGACGAGTGCGGCGAAAAGGGCGTGCTTTTGGCCGAGCTTGCGGGGCACGACGTGCACACGGAGCAGCTCCCCGTCGCCGGCCGGCGATACGAGATCCTCTCCGTCCCCGCCGGAGACGAGCCGCTCGATTCCATCCGCGCGGCGCTGCCGGCAGAGCACGCGGGCGACTGCTACCGCATCGAGCTGACGGGCGAATCCGACCGGGTCGACCCGGCGGCGCTGGAGGAGGCGCTGCGCGGGGAGTTTTTCAGTCTCACCGTCCGCGACCGCACCGTTCCGCGCAGAGCGCTCTGGGCGCAGGCCGGGGAGGACAGCCTGCGCGGTCGCTGCCTTCGCGAGCTGAAGCAGCGCTATGACGCCGGCGACGAGCGGGAGCAGGAGACGGTAGCGCAGGCAGCGCGGCTGCTGACGGCGCTGATGGACGGACGGGAGGTGACGCTGTGATCATCCGACAAATGCGGGCAAATTTCGGCAGGCTCAGCAACGAGACGCTCGAGCTGCGCGAGGGGATGAACCTGCTGTGTCTGCCCAACGAGACGGGCAAGTCGACGTGGAGCGCCTTCCTTCTGGCCATGCTCTACGGCGTGAACACCCGAGAGCAGAGCCGCCGGGGAAGCGGCGCCCTGCCCGACAAGGAGCGCTATCGCCCGTGGGACGGCAGCGCAATGTCCGGCGCGATCGATCTGGTCTGGAATGGCCGGAACGTCACGATCGAGCGGCGCTCGAAGCGCGCCCCTCTGAATCAGTTCACTGCCTATGACTCGGATACCGGCGCGCCGATCGAGGAGCTGACAGCCGAAAACTGCGGCCAAATGCTCTGCGGCGTGGAGCGCTCGGTCTTTGAGCGCACCGCCTTTATCCGCCAGCTCGGCCTGAGCGTCGGCAAGGACGAGGCGCTCGAGGCGCGGCTGAACGCCCTCGTCACCACCGGAGAGGAGGGGCTTTCTGCCTCGCAGCTCCTTTCGGAGCTGAACACCCTTCACAACCGACTGGTGCGCACATCGACGGGGCGCATCCCGCGCCGGACGGCGGAGCTGAACGAAAAACGGCGTCAGCTATCGGAGCTGCACGCCCTGCAGGACGAGCACCTTCGGCTGACGGCGCAGCGCGCCGCGGCGGAGGAGGAGGTCGCCCGTCTCAACGCGCTGGCCGCGCAGGCCGAGGCGGCCGAGCTTGCAAAAAAGCGCGCCGGACTTGCCCGGATGGAGGCCGAGACGGCGGCGCAGGAGGCGCTCTGCGCCCGCCTGAGCGCAGAGGCGGAGGGTCTGCCCGACGAGGCGTCGCTGCAAGCGCTCCTGCGTGATCTGGACGCAGCGGAGCGCAGCCTGAACACCGCGCGGATGGACGCCGCCCTCGGCATCGAGGAAACGCCGGAGCCGCAAACGCCGCCCTGCTTTGTCGGCATGACGGGCGAGGAGGCCGTCGCGGCCGTCCGTGCCGACCGCGCGCAGGCCGAGGCGCTTGGCAGCAAGCCACCGCGCAAAAAGCCGGCTCTGCCGCTTGTTCTCATGGCACTGACGGCCGTGGCGGCCGTGCTGGCCGCGCTGCTCTGGCCCGCCGCGCGGCTGGCCGCGCCGATCGCCGGCGTCGTGCTGGAGTCGGCACTTCTGACCGTGATATTGGTCAGCTCGCGTCGGCAAGCGGCAGAGCAGACGCGCCGCCGGGAGCGGCTGGATGCGCTTGAGGCAAAATACCGGGGTATGGACCCGGAGCAGGCGCTTGCTCTGGCCGAGCGCTACGCCTCGCAGCGCCGCTCCTATCAGGCCGCCTGCGAGCGGCGCCGGCAGGAGCAGCGGGCGCTGGCGGAGCGCGCCGCGCAGGCGCAGGCCGCGCTCGAAGCCGTGCTGAGCCGCGTACCCCTCCCCCACACCGACGCCTCCGACGGCCGCGCCGCCCTGAGCGGTGCGCTGCAAACACTGCGCCGTCTGGACACGGAGCGCCGCGCCGCGGAGCATCAACGGGCGCAGCTCACCTCCATGCAGGCGGTGCTTGGCGACCTGCCGCAGACCGACGCGCCCCTGCCCGACGCGCCGATCGACACAGCCAAGCTGGCCTATGACCGCCGCAATGCGGCCTCGCGGCTCGAGCGTCTAGAGCGTGCGCTGTCGCACAGCAGCGGCGCCTGCTCCGTGCTCGGCGACGCGGTCGAGCTGGAGGCCGAGATCGAGCGTCTGAACGAGGAGAACGAGCGAGACACAGCGCTCGTTGCGGCC
>URLT01000097.1 GCA_900548795.1 uncultured Eubacteriales bacterium | reverse complement strand
CCGCCGATCGCGTTGAGTACGATTCCCGCGACGGAAAGCGCCGCAACAATCGCACCCCAAACGACACAGGTCTTCGCCTTCTCCGGCTTCTTGCTGTTGGCAACGCCGAGAATGCCGGCAATCAGCTCAGCCACCGAGCCGACAACCATCAGCGCACCGCTGGCGTACAGCATCCCCATTGATACCGCACCGTCGGAAAGATACGCAATCGCGGCAATTCCCGCAACGGCAATGATGCTCATAACGATGGAAATCGCGCCGCCGATGATCATGAGAATGCCCGTGACCTTCAGAAGTGTCGCGCCTTTCGTTGTTGTTTGTTCCATGCTTTCTCCTCCTTCTCAAAAAATATATATAGAAACGCCGTTCGGCTTTTCTACCGTATGAACGGGAGCTGCGGCTCACGCTCCGCCGTCGGTATCCGCCGCGTCGCCGACCCGCTCCCTCGCGGGCAGGCTCTTGCCGCAGTGCGGACAGTAGCGCCCGTCGGAGGTTAGTACCGTCCCGCAGTGCTCGCATCGATCGTGCAGCTCCCGATAGCCGTCAAATAACGTTTTTGCCGTCAGCTCCGCCCCGCAGTTCGGGCAGGTATCCTCAACGCCTGTCACGGCACTGAGGCAATGCGGGCATATTTTTGTCTGCTTCATCACGCTCGGTCCGAAACCGAATTGCGCCAAGGCTCTCAGCTTTCTGTCCGTCACGGCGCCGCCCCTCCCTCATAGCGCAGGGGCTTACCGCAAACACGGCAGCATCGCCCCTCCTGTCGCACCCGTGCTCCGCAAAATTTGCAGAACACAGGCTCGTCCTCAAACGGTGCGCAGGCAACACATTCCAAAACATCCGGGTTGAAGGCGGCGTCAATGACCCACCTGCCGCATTTGTGGCAGAGATTGAAATGCTGCCTTCCCTCGTCTTCCCATGCCGTCTGCAGCTCCTCCGACTGGGAACTGCCGCAGAAGGGTCTTGTGATACAAGCCAGCGCACCGGTCATGCCACAGAAAAAACCGTAGCGATTTCCGTCCGGTGCCGGAAAAATAATATATGACGCTGCGCCTTGCCCTGCCATTTTTTCTCTCCTCACACATGTCCCGCAATTTTTCGGATTCTGCATACCATATTTGATACAGCCCTGCGTCCGCCGGGACTGCTCCCGACGCATCGGCGCACGGCAGAGACTGCCGGACGGAAATTTCCGTTTTTCGGCACTCTGACATTTCACATTATAGCAGATTCCATAAAAAAAGCACTACCCGTTTTCTCAAAATGGGTAGTACGGAGCATTATTTTTGAAGAGCTTTGCCCCACGATGTAGGGCAAAGCTCTTTTCAGGGGTAGCAGAGTCGTCCTTCGCTTTGAAAGACATGCTCGAAAAAATTTTTTTGGAAAAAGACGATGACCGGCAGCGCTTTTGCTGCCGGTCATCGCGTTTCATCATGGGAATCACTTCATAACATCACGATACAGGAACGTCACGATCTGCGCGCGGGTGGCCGATTCGTCCGGGCCGAACGTGGTTTCGCTCGTGCCGTTGGTGATGCCGCGCTCCACCGCCCAGAGGACGGCGTCGGCATAATAGGCGCGGCTCGAAACGTCCGAGAACGGGTTTTCGCCGCCCGCTGCAGGGCACCGCTCGAAGCGCCAGAGGAAGGTCGCGATATGCGCGCGGGTGCAGGTCTCATTCGGGCCGAACGTGGTCGCGCTCGTGCCCAACGTGATGCCGTTTTCCACCGCCCAAAGCACGGCGTCATAATAGTAGCTGCCGGCCGGAACATCGGTGAAGGGCATGACATCGCTCTTGGGCGCGGGGCTTCCGGCCGTGCGCCAGAGGAAGGTCACGGCCTGCGCGCGCGTGCAGAGCTCGTCGGGAGAGAAGTGCGTGGCGTCTGTGCCGTTGGTGATGCCGTTGCTCTCCGCCCAGTCGACCGCTTCCTCATAATAGCTGCCCTCCGGAACATCGACGAAGGTGCGGAGCTTCACAAAGCTGACCGCGATGGTATGCGCCCGATCGACGTTTTCAAAGGTATACGTCTGCACCGCGCCGATGCTCACGCCGTCGACCGTCACGTCGGCGACGGCGTAGCGGCTGTCGGGCGTGAAGGTGAAGGTCTGACTCGCGCCCTCACGGACGGCGATCTCACCGTCGGGAGAGATCGAGCCGCCGACTCCGGCGGAGGCCGTGATGGTGTGATAGACCTCTCCGGTCGCGGGGATCGTCTGCGTCTGCTTGTATGCGCAGATCGCGCAGGTGCGCTCCTGCTCGCCGTTTTCATGCGGCGTCGGCGCTTGCGTGACTGTCCACTCGCCGAAAGTGTGCGCCGCCCTCGCGACGAGCACCTTGCCGCAGAGCGAATAGCTTTGCTCGTGCTCGGTCTCGGTGGTCTTCCACTCCGGCGTGCAGCCGTCTGCGTGGTGCTCCGGATCCGTCTCGCCGTAGGCGCCGCCGCAGGTCGTGCAGACGGCTCTTTCCGTGCAGGTCGCCGTGCCGCCGGAGCAGTCGCCGCCTTCGGTGTGCGACGCGTCGCGCTTGCAGACGCGGCTGTGCGTGCCGTCGCCGCCAGACGTCCACGCGCCCCAGTCATGGCCGAGCGGCTCGCCGGCTTCGAAGGTCGCCTCGTCGGCGGTGCCCTTGGAGGTCAGTCCGCAGGCCGCGCAGGACTTATAATAGACCGCCTTTTCCGTGCAGGTCGCGCCGGATTTCAGATATTGCTCCTCAGCCTTCTCGGCCGTGAAGTGATGCGCCGCCGTCTCGCCGTAGGCGCCGCCGCAGGTCGTGCAGACGGCCTTTTCCGTGCAGGTCGCCGTGCCGCCGGAGCAGTCGCCGTCTTCGGTGTGCGACGCGTCGCGCTTGCAGACGCGGCTGTGCGTGCCGTCGCCGTTGGACGTCCACGCGCCCCAGTCATGGCCGAGCGGCTCACCCAGCGCGAAGGTGTCCGGCCCCTGTGCGCCGCAGGTGGAGCAGGACTGATAGTACAGAGCCGGGCTTGTGCAGGTGGCGGCGGATTTCAGCCGGTACTCGTTCACCTGATCGACGAAATGGTGCGGGCCAAGCTCGCCGTAGGAATGCTGGCAGACCTCGCAGAGCGCCGGGGCAAGGCAGTCGGCCGTGCCGCCCTGATGCGCGCCGCGATCCACCTCCAAATGGCAGCAGGTATAGAATCTCCAGTGGCTGTCGGCATCGGTCTGCCATGCGCCCGGATATTCGGCGTGCCGGTTCGGATTCTTGTCCCCGCTTGCAAAGGTCGCCTCGCTGTCCGTGCCCTTGGAGGACAGCATACAGATCTTGCAGGACTTGTAGTAGAGCGCGGGAGAAATGCAGTTTGCCTCCTTGTACAGAAGCGCCGTGATCGGAAGCTCTCCCGTGAAGTCGTGCTCGGTCATTTTGATGCCGCAGGTGTCACAGAGGTGGTTGCAGTCCGGGTCGGAGTGGTCGAGCCGTTCCGTCTCTCCGCCGCAGACGGTGCAGGTCTTCCAGTGACTGTACCGGTTCGTGTTCCAGTCGCCGTAGGTGCAGTCGGCCGTTTCGACATGGCCGGCATCATGGGCGCAGACGCGCTTGTGCGTGCCCTCCCCGTCGGGCGTCCACGCGCCCCAGTCATGGCCGAGCGGCTTGCCGGCTTCGAAGGTCGCCTCGTCGGCAGTTCCCATGGAGCTGACTCCGCAGACGGCGCAGGATTTGTAATACACCGCCTTCTCGGTGCAGGTCGCGGCAGTCTTCAGATACGCTTTCTGGGCGTTTTCCGCCGTGAAGCTATGCGCCTTCAGCGCGCCGTAGGGCTGACCGCAGTGGTCGCACACGGCCTGCTCCGTGCAGGTCGCCGTGCCGCCGGAGTGCTCGCGGAGGGTGATGCTCTTGGAGACGCTGAACCGATAGCCCTCCGCCGTCGTGGCAGAGGCGATAAACCGGAAGCCGGTTTCTCCCGCTATGTAGGAAGCGGCAGAAATCGTCCCCGTGCAGAGGCCATCGACCGGGGCGATGGGTTCGCCGTCGCCCGAGAAGGTGAACTCATAGCTGTAGGCGGGATCCGTGCAGCCCTCCGGCAGAAGGAAGGAGAACGCGAAGTCCTGCGTGCGGCAGACGGCGTCCGGCGCGGTGATGGTCAGGGTGGGAACGTTCGTCTTTTCGACCTTGTCGCCGCAGAACTCGCATTCGCCCCAATACTGGCCGTTCTCCGTCTGCCATTTGTAGGAGTGGGATGCATGGACGGTCACGGTGAGCGTCGTGGAATTGCCCGCCTTGTCCGTGGCGACGACGGTCTGCGGGGTTCTCGCGTCGGTGAGGGTGATCTGACCCTGTTCGTTGGGGGTCACGGGCTTGCCGTTGACGGTCACGGTGTCCAGATACCGATCGGTCACGGTGAGGGTCTTGTCGCCCACGCCGCAGAAAACGTCGCCGTTCTTCGCGCCGGTGATCGCCGGGGCGGTCTTGTCGATGATGATTTTCTCCGTGCATACAACGCCATAGCGAGCAAGGAGCTTTGTCCCCAACTGTGCATAGATCACATAGGGCTTTCCCTCCTCCAGATTCAGAGATGCCGTATTGAAGGCGCCGGTATAAGTAAAATGATCGTGTCCGCGGCTGAAAAGGACATCATCCGCAGCTAAGCTATTCGAGTAGAACTGATCGCCGACGGCGTACTCAAAATACGACAGTTCCTCCGGATGGGCGGTATTGATCTGTACGATCTGATCTTCGTTGAAGAAGTGTTCCGTACCTTCGGAGCGGAAGCCGGTCCACTGGGAATCGCCCACGGAAATGGTGCTGTAATCAATGAAAACGCCGCTCCAAAAAGCAACGAAGGTAAGGCTGTCCTCGCCGCCCGTGGCAAATGTGCCGTAGGTATCTCCGCCCATGACTCTCTTATTGCCGATCAGCAGTGCTTGCAGCCTTTCATCATTTTCTCTTGTCGGCCTTGGCGTCAGGAGATTCCAAATTTCATCCGTCCACTTGACGTTTTCGTAGTCCATGACCTTGGAACCGTCCTGGTTGACGATATGGACGGTATAGTCGCTGCGCTCCTCCCAGACGGGGTAGAGCGTAAGCGCCTCGTTTTGCTCATAAATCGCGTTCAGGGAATAGTCCATCTCGCCGCCGTCGTGCTTCGACCAGCCGACCTGCGTATAGCCGAGGCGGGTAAAGAGCGCGCCCTCCAGCTCCAGCGCTTTGTCGTGCTCCTTGTTGACCGTCTTGCTGTCGCCCGTGCCGTTTGCGCCGGGGGCGTAGGTCACGGGATAGGTCTTGGCTTGCAGCTGCAGCTGCTGCGATGCGTTATAGCCGATGCTGTAGCCTGCGCTGTCCGGGGTAAAGCGGCTGGCGTAATCCGTGCCGTTGGCCTCGGCGAACACCACGGGGACCGCCGTGCTCTCGGTGGTCAGGCCGATCTCGGCGGCGCTGCCGAGCTTGTCGAGCGTGACGGTTTTTCCGCTGGCGAGGTAGAGATTCGCACCGGTGTTTCCGGTGATCTTCACGTCGCCGGTAAGGGTCAGGGAGCCTGCGCTCAGCGCGACCGCGCCCTTGCCGCCGGAGTTGCCGGTGATCCGGCCGGTGCCGAGGTTGGCGGTCGAGCCGTCTCTGGTCAGCGAAATCGCGCCGCCCTTGTTGTTCTTGATTTCGACGGGAATGGCGCTGCTCTGCTGCACCATTGTCACTCTGCCGTAGGCCGCGTCGATGCCCGCGCCGGTATTTTCCGAGATCGTGCCGCCGTAGAGGTTGATATTGGTATAATAGTCGCTTGTCGCGATGGAGGGCATGGGCCAGTGGGTGGCCGCAATACCCGCGCCGGTGTTGCCGGTGATCGTACCGCCGTAGAGGTTGACGGTATCATCCGAAGTAGTGATGGTGGACATCACGCCGTTCCGCTCGTTGCCGGAGATGATGCCGTCGTACATGTTGAAGGTTCCCCTGTTAATTACACCGGGGCCGTATTTGGTGTTGCGGATGTTGCTGATGACCGGACGATCCGTGGGATAGTCGGAGCTTTTTTGATAGTAGCAGCCGCCGTACATATTGAAGGTGCCGCAGTTATAAACGCCGCAAACCGGGTCGTTGTAAACATCGCGGATGCCGTCCGTTTCCGAGCTGGTCATGCAGATGCTCACGCCGTAAAGGTCAAAGGTGGCAGTTCCGTCAACAGAAACAGCGGCGCAGCTG
>URLT01000096.1 GCA_900548795.1 uncultured Eubacteriales bacterium | reverse complement strand
TTGAAAATCTTGAAATACGTAAAGGATTCCTGCGATTTCCAAACCTCAATCTGGAGCAAAATCCCTCGCTGACCGCTCTTGCGATTGAATCAGAGGTTCCCTAAATTGTGCGAGAAATGACATTAACTTTTGTAATTACATCCCTCAAACGATCATCACCGAGCATATATTCAAGAGCGTCGTCAGCCGTATCGCATACTTTTTCTGTCTCCGGTCTATTTGCTTGATAAATCGTTATTTTGTTATTGGTTCCATATCGGATAACTCCGTAAGTAACGTTGTTCCAAACAAACTCAATTTCTGCTCCCCAACTCAGGCTGCGCTTGAATTCGCTGATGGTTTCAAAATTCATGCTGCCGTCCGGGGCGATAATATAGTTGTCCATAGAGAATGTCCTCACATATTGCTTAAACTCAGGTGCGCCACCGGGGTAATTGATAGGTGGCCCCGGCATGGGATGTTCATCAGGAGTATTCCAATCGATTTTGTGATCATGGGGATTCGTATGTTTATCTCCGCGGTTGTGATCTGTTTCATGCCTCTCGGTTTCTGCACGACCATCACTGCCGATTTTTGTTCTGAATATCTCGCCGTTGCGCATTATGGTCGTTTTAATTTCCCCGGGTTTGCCCCAGTAACGCTTATCTTGCGGCTTATTGGGATTTGGACGCCACTTTCCGCCATATGCGCTGCCGCCGCCCTTATATGCCCCGCCGATCAGGTACGGTTCTATTGTATCACGTTCGGGACGATATGTCTCTCCAATTTTGAAAGCATCGAGATTCTCCTTTTGGCGAGTTCTTTCCACTTGACGATAAAAAACATTTCAGAAAATGCAGATATATCAACAGTTTGCTGTATTCGGCAAGAGGTATTTATTCTAAACATTTCGGTGCAGAACTGTTACTTGGGTAATAATGTCACGCAAACGATCTTCCCCCACAAGATAATCCAAAACATCATCGGGTGTATTACAAATTTTCTCTTGCTCTCCATTTGTAAGTGCGATGCAGTACTTATCTCCGTAAAAACAGACGCCATATCGCAGCCCCTTCCAGGAAAAGACAGGCTCTCCGCCGCGAATAATGCATTCTTTAAAATCAGATATGGTTTTGAAGCAATTTTCATCAGCAGAATTAAACGTATATTTCATAACAGCACCTCTAAACGCCTTAAATTCTGGTGCGCCATTGGGATATTCATCGCTCCAGTAATTCGTATGTGGCTTCTCAAAATTAGGGACACCTTTTCTGGGAGACTCCCAATTGATTTTATGGTCGTGTGGGTTCGAATGATATTTAGGGTTGGGGGCTGTAGTATGGTGCCTTTCCGCAATACAGGCGCCCATAGGGAAAAATTCGCACAGCTCCATGCAACAAATTTGAAAAGTTTATAGAAAATTAAAAAAGCAAGTCCTATAAGGACTTGCCTTTTTTGGTCGGAGTGTCGGGATTTGAACCCGAGGCCTCTTGGTCCCGAACCAAGCGCGATACCAAACTTCGCCACACCCCGAAAGCTTTTATATTATAAGCATAAAACCCGCCGTTGTCAAGTGCTAAAATGAAAAACTCGAAAGAAATCCCGAAAACACTCAAAATCCCGCCGGAAT
Source organism: uncultured Eubacteriales bacterium (assembly GCA_900548795.1). Classification (GTDB taxonomy): domain Bacteria; phylum Bacillota; class Clostridia; order Oscillospirales; family Oscillospiraceae; genus JAZOXB01. The sequence continues at coordinate 4,564 of URLT01000096.1, read as the reverse complement.
CCGGCCGCAGCTTTCCTGAGCGGCTCGCTCGCCTCCGCTTTTTTGGGGGGAAATCACCGGCCGGCGCGGACGAAGAGCGCGGGCTCGGAAGCCTCCAAGCCCATAAGCCCGCCCGAAGCGGACAAAGCCGCGCGGTTTTCGGCCTTTCACTTTCTTCCCGCTGTCAGAAAAGCCATGCGGCCTTCCGCGCGTTTCGATCGTTTCAAACGCAGAGCTCCGCCGTTCGATAAGGCACGACGGCGCGCAGAGCGGCCGGCGCAGCCTCGATTTGCAGGCCAATGCGCCCGGCGCTGAAGCAGATCGTCTCAAAGGCCTCGGCGCTCGCGTCGACAACGGTCGGAAGCTGTTTTTTCATGCCAATCGGGCTGCATCCGCCGTGGACATAGCCCGTCAGCGGCAGCAGCTCCTTCTGCGGGAGCATCGAGATCGATTTTTCCCCGACCGCCGACGCAGCCTTTTTCAGATCCAGTTCCTCGGCGACCGGCACGAGAAAAACATAGTGCGCGCCGGATTTTCCGGTCGTGACGAGCGTTTTGAACACGCGCGCCGCATCCAGCCCGAGCGCGGCCGCGACCTCCGTGCCGGAGAGCGCGCCGCCGTCGTAGCTGTGCGTCTCAAACGGCTGCTTTTTGCGCTCGAGCTGACGAATGGCATTCGTTTTGTCCATGTAAAAGCCCTCCATGATTCTAAAAAGGAGTCCGATTTTGCAGCATGGGGGAAGCAGACTTGACGCGGGGCTTCGCCCCGCGCTCCACCTTCTCCTTGCCTCGTTCCGTCAAAGATTGCCGCGTCGGGCGCACGCGCCCTCCTCGCAATGACAGAATCGGTAGGTTTTAGGAGAAATCGGGACGGATTCAGAACGAAAAGTTTCAAATCCGTTGCGGATTGACACCATCGCAGTGCCCTCGCTCAGGACTCTGCAGGCGGGTTTTCGTGCTTTTTGTCCTCGCTGCGGTCGAGGAAGATCACATAGACCGCCAGAGCGACGCAGCCGACGGTGATGAAGCAGTCCGCAACGTTGAAAACCGGGAAATTGACAAAATCCAGGCAGATCATGTCCGTCACGCGGCTGTTTGCGAGGCGGTCGATCAGATTGCCGATGCCGCCGCCGAGGATCGCCGCGAGGCACCACCACTCGAACGGCTTTTTCAGCCACTGCTTCCAGATCAGCACGACGATCAGCGCGACAAAAATCGCCATCACGCCGATGAACAGCCAGAGCTGACCGGAGAACATCGACCACGCGCCGCCGGTGTTTTCCACATGGGTGATGTGGAAGATGCCGAGGATGCTGTCCTTCGACTCATAGAGCGGCAGAGCGCGCCGCACGAGCCACTTCGTCCACTGGTCGAGCGCGACGACGGCTGCGGCGAAGGCCGCCAGCACAAGATAAAATATCGTTTTACGTTTCATTTCAAAGCCTCTTGAATTTCTGACTTTCCGCGACGGCCAGACGGTCGCAGCGGTTATTTTTTTCGTTTTCGGCGTGCCCCTTGACCCAGTGCCAGCGCACATTGTGCCGCTCGAGCTGGGGCAGCAGGCGCTGCCAGAGGTCGACGTTGAGCGCGGGCTTCTTGTCGGCCTTGACCCAGCCGCGCGCGCGCCAGCCATAGACCCAGCGCTTGTCCACGGCGTCAAAGACGTATTTGGAATCGGTGTAAAGCTCGACCGCGCAGGCCTCCCGGAGCGTCTCGAGCGCGACGATCACGGCCGTCAGCTCCATGCGGTTGTTCGTGGTCTGCGCCTCGCCGCCGGAAAGCTCCTTTTCCACGCCGTTCCACTCGAGGATCGCGCCCCAGCCGCCCGGGCCGGGATTGCCGGAGCAGGCGCCGTCGGTATAAACGGTCACGGTTTTCATTCGTCCATTTTCAGAACCGCCATGAACGCCTCGGACGGCACGGAGACCGTTCCGAAGGTGCGCATACGCTTCTTGCCCTCCTTCTGCTTTTCCAGCAGCTTCTTTTTGCGCGTGATGTCGCCGCCGTAGCACTTGGCCAGAACGTCCTTGCGCAGCGCCTTGATCGTCTCGCGGGCGATGATCTTGCCGCCGATGGCCGCCTGCACGGGGATCTCGAACATCTGACGCGGGATATTCTCCTTGAGCTTCTCGCAGATCCTTCTGGCGCGCGCATAGGCGTTGTCGGAAAACAGGATGAACGACAGCGCGTCGACGATCTCGCCGTTGAGCAGGATGTCGAGCTTGACGAGCTTCGACTCGCGGTAGCCGTCGAGCTCATAGTCGAGCGAACCGTAGCCGCGCGTGCGCGATTTCAGGACGTCAAAAAAGTCGTATATAATTTCATTCAGCGGCATGAAATAGCGCAGCTCCACACGCCCCTCGTCGAGGTAGGTCATGTCGCGGTATTCGCCGCGCCGCTGCTGGCACAGATCCATGATGCTGCCGACGTATTCCGGCGGCGTCAGGATGCTCGCGCGGACGAACGGCTCGTAGCTCGCGGCGATGTCGGCCGGATCGGGATAATTCAGCGGCGTATAGACCTCGACCGTCTCGCCGTTGGTCTTGGTGATGCGGTAGACGACGTTCGGCGCGGTCGTGATGAGGTCGAGATTATACTCGCGCTCGAGCCGCTCCATGATGATCTCCATATGCAGCAGGCCGAGGAAGCCGCAGCGGAAGCCGAAGCCCAGCGCGATGGAGTTTTCCTGCGTGTAGCTCATGGACGCGTCGTTGAGCTTGAGCTTCTCGAGCGCGTCGCGCAGGTCGCCGTATTTGCTGCCGTCGGCGGGATAGACGCCGGAATAGACCATCGGCTGGACGGTCTTATAGCCGGGCAGCGCCTCGGCGCACGGGTTTTCTGCGCCCGTGACGGTGTCGCCCACGCGCGTGTCGGCGACGTTTTTGATCGACGCGGTCAGATAGCCGACCTCGCCCGCGCCGAGCGCGTCGACGGGATCCATGCCCGTCGGGCGCAGCGTGCCGACCTCGACGATCTTATATTCCGCGCCGGTGGCCATCATGCGCACGTCCATTCCGGGGCGCAATACGCCGTTTTTGACGCGTAAATAAACAATAACACCGCGATAGGAGTCATATTGGCTGTCAAAGATCAGCGCTTGCAGCGGCGCATCGCGGTCGCCCTGCGGCGCGGGGACGTTTTTCACGACGTCCTCGAGCACGGCGCGGATGTTGATGCCGTTTTTCGCGGAGATCTCCGGCGCGTCGAGCGCGGGCAGCCCGATGACGTCCTCGATCTCGTGCTTGACCTCCTCCGGCCGCGCCGCAGGCAGGTCGATCTTGTTCACAACGGGCAAAACCTCCAGCCCGGCGTCCACGGCGAGATAGGCGTTGGCCAGCGTCTGCGCCTCGATGCCCTGCGACGCGTCGACGACCAGCAGCGCGCCCTCGCACGCCGCCAGCGACCGCGAAACCTCATAGTTGAAGTCGACGTGACCCGGCGTGTCGATCAGGTTGAGGGTGTAAGTCTCGCCGTCGTCGGCCTGATAGCGCAGCTTGACCGCGCGCGCCTTGATCGTGATGCCGCGTTCGCGCTCGAGGTCCATCGAGTCGAGGATCTGCTCCTCCATCTCGCGGCGCTCGACCGTGTTGCATTCCTCGAGCAGGCGGTCGGCGAGGGTCGACTTGCCGTGGTCGATGTGGGCGATGATGGAAAAATTCCGGATATGATTCAGCTCTGTCATGGAAATTCCAGCCTTTTACGTCTGCGGCGGTGCCGCAGATAGATTTATTCCCATAAATTATAGCACAAAATCCGCGTGTTGAAAAGTCTGTTTTTTGCGCGGCGGCCGTTCGCGGCGCGGGAATCGCGGCAAAAGGTGTAGCAGCAAATTGAAAAAAACTTGCTACTTTTTTTGCTATACCTTTACAAGCCGAATTTCATCCTGTAAACTAGAATCAACGGGCGGCGCGGAATCTCTTTTTGCAGGCGTGTGATACGGTCAGCGCGGAATTCTGCCGCGCGGAGCTGCCCTCCCTGCCGGAGCAGATGGCGCGCATTGCCGCCGAGACCGACCCGCTTGCCGCCAAAACCGGCGAGGATTCGTCCATGACGCTGCCCGAGGGCTACGCGGCGCTGCTGGCCGAATTGGACGGCACATAATCAAGAAGGAACCCGCGAAAGCGGCTCCGAAATAAACTGAAAAGAAAAGGATGAGTGACATGAAAAAACGACTGACGGCAATTCTCCTGACCCTTGCGCTGCTGTGCGCGTTTCTTCCTCAAACCGCCCTGCCCGCCTCGGCGGCTACCGAGGGTATCTATACCTATGAGGTGATAAGCGGCACAGCAGTAATTACGGATTGCGATACCTCAGCAAGCGGCGCAATCACAATTCCATCGTCCTTGGGTGGGTATCCGGTAACGTATATCGACCGGTATGCGTTCTCCTTCTGCAACTCCCTGACGAGCGTGATAATTCCCGACGGTGTCACGAGCATCGGAGAATGGGCGTTCTCCTACTGCAACTCCCTGACGAGCGTGACAATTCCTGACGGTGTCACGAGCATCGAAGAAAATGCGTTCTACGGCTGCACCTCCCTGACGAGCGTGACAATTCCCGACAGTGTCACGAGCATCGGACGCGAA
>URLT01000095.1 GCA_900548795.1 uncultured Eubacteriales bacterium | reverse complement strand
TCCGTTTTCAAGGAAAGCAACGCCGATTTTCCCTTTTTCAAGGCTTACTCCGGTTATCATCGGAACCTTGCAGCCGAGCTTTTTAAGCTCAAAAAGGCTTTTTTCAATATAGGCTGCGTCATAATTTTCAAGAACAGGCTCCTTTTCAAGGAGGAGGGCGGCCTCGGTGAGGTTCGGTGTTATCACGTCGGCGCAGGCAACAAGGGCGCGCATTTTTTCGCCAAAGGAGGGGTTGAGCATTGCATAGGCCTCTCCGTTATCGCCCATGACCGGGTCAACAAGAACGAACGCGTCCTTTTTCAAAAGTGTTTTGATAACTTCAAGGGCAAGAGAGGCCTGAAAGTCGGAGAGCATATAGCCGGAAAAAAAGCCGTCAAACCGAAGCGAAAGCGCTTTCCAGTCGTTCAGCGTTGTCTGCATCTGCTCTGTTAAATCAAAGCAGGTGTATTTTGAAAAACCGGTGTGAGCGGAAAGCAGCGCGGTCGGTAAAAGAGCACACTCAATGTTGAACGATGAAACTATCGGCAGAGCAACCGATGACGAGCATTTTCCGAAGCAGGAGAGGTCTTGAATAATAACGGATTTTTTTTGCATTGAGTCTCAGTCCTTTTTTGGCGGCCGTTTGCGGCCGCAAATCTGAATGAACTGATTTTATCACAAATCAAACAAAAAAACAACTTCCGGCGCTGACCATTGAAATTTTCGGACTTGAAAGAAAAACACTCGCTGCGAAGGTCAGCAAAGAGCTGCTTTTTTCGCCCGGCGCGTTCGCAGCTGCAAGAAACGGCACTGCCGATTCAGGACGTTCCTGCTTCAACGGCCTTTTTCGACCCTCTCCGGCTGGCGACTTTAACGCAAAAACTGCCGCTCAGTGCAAAGACACGGGCGGCAGTTTTGAGTTTTCGGCGTATTTAAAAAGGCAGCTTTATTTCACATTGCCCATTGCAAGATCTCCGATGGAAACGCTGTCAAGATAATTGCAGATGAGGGAGTTGAGGTTTTTCCACGATCTCGTCATACTGCGTCTTGCCGTCGGTGTATTCATAGAGGATCCCGACGCGGCGATTGAGCGCGCGCGCCAGCTTATGATAGGGCATAACGTCCGCGCCGGCGAGCATTCGGTTGAACACGACCATTTCGCAGCCACTCAGCTTGTCCACGACCAGCGAACGCATGTTGGTGTTATAGGCCATGATCGTCGTCGCGTCGGCAAACATGACCTCCTGCGCGAGCTGCCAGCTTTCCGGCATTTTTTGGTAAAATGTGCCGACCTGGAGCATTCCGTTCAGCTCGACAACGACGCGCTCGGCCTGATGCTTGCGGAAGAGCGCCTCCAGCTCGGCCGTGGTGATCTGCTCTTGATCGATGACCTCGAGGAAAACGTTCTTGTGGGGATAGGGCTGGGGGTCATATTCCTCCTCGCCCTCCTCGCAGACCAGAAGCAGCGTCCGCTCCCCGGCGTTGAAGCGCGGGTCGCAGAGCGTCTCCTGAATGAATTTCGTTTTGCCGGATTCCAAAAAGCCGGTGAAGGCATAGACAGGATAGGGCATAGTGAAAACTCCTTTACACGCCGAACAGGTCGGCGATCGCCGATTCGTTGAGCTTCGAGCCGATCACGCACAGGCGGCCGGTGACGGCGGCGCTGCCGCTTCGGACGTCGATCTCGCCGGGGACATGGTCAAAGTGGAGCCACGAGCCGTCTTCGTTTTCCACGATACCCTTGGCGCGCAGGACGATGCCGTATCGCTCGCTGTCGTCGAGCGCCTTGAGAATGGCCTGCAGGCGCTCTGCTGTGAATTTCTTCGGCGTCTCGATGCCCCAGCTCTGGAAGATCTCGTCGGCGTCGTGACCGTGGTGATGATGGTGGTGCTCATGCTCCTCGTCCTCATCGTGGTCGTGGTGGCCGCAGCAGCAGTGCCCGTCCTCATCGTCATGGTCATGATGGTGATGCTCGTCCTCGTCATGGTCATGGTGGTGATGGTGCTCGGCCTCGTCATGATCGTGATGGTGATGATGGCAGGAGCACTCCGGATCGTCGCACTCCTCGCCGTGCTCATGGGCGTGCTCATGCTCGATCATTTCGGCAAGCTCCGCGGTCAGATCGTGCTGACCGCGCATGGCCTCGAGGATCTGCGCGCCGGTGAGCTGCTCCCACGGCGTCGTGATGATCGCGGCGTTTGCGTTGTGCTCGCGCAGCAGAGCGACGGCTTGCTCGAGCTTTTCCTGCGTCATGCTCTGTGTGCGGCTCAGAACGACGGTCGAGGCGGCCTCGACCTGATTGGTGTAAAATTCACCGAAATTTTTCAGATAAAGACGGCACTTGGTCGCATCGGCGACGGTGACGAAGCTGCCGAGCGCGACCTCGTCGGTCGCGACGCGCTCCACTGCGGCAATCACGTCGGAGAGCTTGCCGACGCCGGACGGCTCGATCAGGATGCGGTCGGGATGATAGTCCGCGATGACCTGACGCAGCGCCTTGCCGAAATCGCCGACCAGCGAGCAGCAGATGCAGCCGGAGTTCATTTCGTTGACGCGGATGCCCGCGTCCTGCATGAAGCCGCCGTCGATGCCGATCTCGCCGAACTCGTTTTCGATCAGGACGAGCTGCTGACCCTGATAGGCCTCGCGGATCATTTTCTTAATGAGCGTGGTCTTGCCCGCTCCGAGAAAACCGGAATAAATGTCAATGGTTGTCATATTTTGCCTTGCTTCCTTTCGGGGCACGAATGCCCACTGTATTTTCTTCCTGATATTATACCACTTTCGTCAAGTCTCTGCAAGAAAAATCGGGCCGTCCAAGCGGACAGCCCGAAAATTGCTGCGATCAAGCGGCCAGAGCAAGCATCATGAACGCGTTGTTGATGGTGTCGGCGTTCTGGGAGGAATAGGTGACGGTGTAGCAGATGCCGTCGAACAGGAAGTAGATCTGGGTCTGATAGACCGTGACGTCGTTCACGGTCATGGTCTGGTTGATGCAGGCCTTCTCAACGTCGCCGACGAGAACCTTTCCGGCCTCGATGTTCTCGACCGTATAGCCCGTGGAGGCATAAGCCTGCTCGAGCTGCGGGATCAGAGACTCGATCAGCTCTTCTTCGGTCATCGTGGCTTCCTCTTCGGTGAGGACGGACATCGTGGCGGTAAAGCTGTCGCCGTCATCGTTGCCGGCATAGAGCGGCGTGATCTGCGCGGTGCTCAGCGCGTCCTTGAGGTCGGCGGCGTCGATGATGGAGGTCAGGTCGATCGTGTTGAGCTGCTGCACCTGCTCCATGTCGAGCAGCGTCCAGCCTTCGGCCGGGGTGAAGCTGAAGCCCGCAGCCTCGTTGACATAAACGTTATTCTCAACGGTGCCGAGGTAGGAAGCGACTTCTTCGTTGATGGTCGCGGCGGTCTCCTCAGTGGACTCGGAGGTCTCCTCAGAGGTGGATTCGGTGGTGGACTCGGTGGTCGCTTCGGTCGTGGATTCGGTGGTCGGGGCGGTCTTCTCGCCGCAGGCGGCGAGGCTCAGAACCAGCGCGAGCGCCATCAGAATCGCTAAAAACTTTTTCATTCTTTTTTCTCCTTTTCTTGCTGCTGAAGCATCAGCGCAAGCACATTCTATCACCTGCATACGCAAATTGCAAGTAAAAATACGGCAGATAATACTAGCGATTTTTTGTGAAATATGGTATGATAGAAATGAGGTGATTTGAAATGGAAGAAGAAAAACGCGCAATTGAGCCGCAGAACGACCCAACGCCCGAGGAAAAGCCCCCCTTCACGCCCAGCTCCAAGAGCAAGCGGATCTTCGCATGGGTGCTGTTTGGCGTGGTCATCCTCGCGATCATCAACTGGCTGCTTTGCATCGCCCTGCCGGAATGGCAGCAGACCGTCAAGAGCTGGTTTAGCGGCCTGTTTTGAGGCGCTGCCGTGCTGATTTTGGGGATTGACCCCGGCTATGCAACGACCGGCTTCGGCCTGCTTCGCGCCGAGCGGAGCGTCTGCTCCCTCGTGCAGTACGGCACGGTCACGACGCCGCCGGATCTGAGCTTTTCGCGGCGGCTGACCATGCTCTATGACGACATGGCGCGGCTGCTCGAGGTCACGCGTCCCGACGCCGTCGCGGTCGAGGAGCTGTTCTGGGGGCACAATATCACGACCGGCATCGGCGTCTCTCACGGCCGAGGCGTGATCCTGCTCGCCGTCGAGAAGGCGGGCGTGGAGCTGTTCGAATATACGCCGATGCAGGTCAAGCAGGCCGTCGTCGGCTACGGCAAGGCCGAAAAGCGGCAGGTCATGGATATGACGCGCCGTCTGCTCAAGCTTGAGCGGCTCCCCCGGCCGGACGATGCGGCGGACGCAATTGCCATCGCGCTGTGCCACGCCCGCTCCGCGACGAGTCTTTTGAATCGGAGATAACGAGATGTTTTATTACCTGAATGGCGAGATCGCCCTGCTGCAGGAGAATTTGGCGGTGGTCGACTGCGGGGGAGTGGGCTTTGCCTGCCGCACGACGGCCTATACACAATCAAAGCTCCGTGTCGGGCAGACGGCGAGGCTCTATACCTACTGCAACATCCGCGAGGATGCATTTGATATTTTCGGCTTCTCCACGCGCGAGGAGCTGCGCTGCTTTGAGCTGCTGGTGGGCGTGACGGGAGTCGGCCCCAAGGCCGCGCTCGCGATCCTCTCGACGGCGTCGCCGGAGCGCTTCTCGTTGGCCATCATGACGCAGGACGAAAAAATGCTCACCGCTGCGCCCGGCGTGGGGAAAAAGCTGGCGCAGAGGATCATCCTCGAGCTGAAGGACAAGCTCGGCAGTGCGGTCACGGAGGTCGATTTCTCCGGAAGCGCCGGCGGTGCACCGATCCCGGCGGCCGGGAGCAATCTGGCACTTGCGCAGGCTGCGCTCGGCGAGCTGGGCTACAGCGGCGCGGAGATTGCCTCGGCGCTCAAGGGAATCCCGGCCGAGGGGCTTTCCACCGAGGAGATCGTCAAAAGGTGTCTGCGCGCAATGGTAATGGGGTGAAGCAATGAGCATAGAGTTTTCACAGGAGCAGGAGGCCCCGATCGTCACGACCTCCTTCACCGCTGCGGATGCCGGCGAGCTGACGCTGCGGCCAAAGCATCTTTCGGAATACAACGGGCAGGAGAAGGTCAAGGAAAACCTGACGGTCTATATCGAGGCGGCCAAGCGCCGCAATGAGCCGCTCGACCACGTCCTGCTTTATGGCCCGCCGGGATTGGGCAAAACGACGCTGGCGGGCGTCATTGCCAACGAGATGGGCGTGAACATCCGCATCACGTCCGGCCCGGCGATCGAGAAAGCGGGCGACCTTGCGGCGCTGCTGACGAATCTTGGCGAGGGAGACATCCTGTTCATCGACGAGATCCACCGTCTGAACACCTCGGTCGAGGAGATCCTCTACCCGGCTATGGAGGACTTTGCCATTGACATCATCGTCGGCAAGGGGCCGTCGGCCAACTCCATCCGGCTCGATCTGCCGCGCTTCACGCTTGTCGGCGCAACGACCCGCGCCGGTCAGCTTTCCGCGCCGCTGCGCGACCGCTTCGGCGTGTCCTTCCGGCTGGAGCTGTATTCTCCGGAGGAGCTGAGGCGCATCATCACGCGCTCGGCCAATCTGCTCGGCATGGAGATCGATCCGGACGGGGCGCTGGAGTTGGCAGCCAGAAGCCGCGGTACCCCGCGTATCGCCAACCGGATGCTGCGCCGCGTGCGCGATTTTGCGCAGATCTATTATGACGGCGTCATCACCCGCGAGGCGGTCGACCATGCGCTGAGCAAGCTCGAGGTCGACCGACTCGGCCTCGACGCAACGGATCGGCGGATGCTCACGGCAATCATCCGCTATTACGGCGGCGGCCCGGTCGGGCTTGAAACGCTTGCCGCGACGATCGGCGAGGAGGCCGTGACGCTTGAGGATGTCTATGAGCCGTATCTGATGCAGCTCGGCTTTTTGATGCGCACGCCGCGCGGCCGCTGCGTGACGCAGTTGGCCTATGACCATCTGCATATTCCGCATGGAGCAGAGGGAGAACAACTGTCGTTTTGACCGAATATATGCTCGTTAGTTTGTATAAAATGTATAAAGTTTTCTGTTCCAGCAAAAAAATGAATCAACAGCGTTGACAAAATTCGGAATTCTGTATATAATAAGAAAAGAATCGTAAAACGGTTCTGTATATTATCCACCCTGTGGCAAAACCAACTGTTAGATGGGCATCGCGTCAGGGCAAATCCAATCAAGAGAGGTAACATCCAAATGTACGAAGACAAGACTTTAGTTTGCAAGGAATGCGGCGCAGAGTTCGTGTTCACCGCCGGTGAGCAGGAATTCTATGCGGAAAGAGGCTTCCAGAATGAGCCCCAGCGCTGCAAGG
>URLT01000094.1 GCA_900548795.1 uncultured Eubacteriales bacterium | reverse complement strand
AATCAAGAATCCCGTGTGCTACGCACACTCGCAGCGTGCGAATGCACGCTGCGCCGTCTCATGCAGAATCTGACGCGTCTTCGGCGCTATAAAAAGCTTTTCAAGCTTTTTAACAGATTCTAGTATGATTCCCAGTAAAAAAGCTGCCGAGACGGGTCAGGGGAGCGTGCCGCAGAGCGTCCGACAGGACAGCTCGGCCGCCTCGGTGTTCGGCAGGCATTGCAGAAGGTAAAGCCGCGTGCCGCGCAGCAGGGCGTCGGTCAGGTCGAGCGTTTTGAGGCGGCGCGCCGGGTCGGCCGGCAGATAGATCTGCCGCATAAAGCGCGGCAGCGCCTCCTGCGGCGAGATCGGCGCGATGCGGTTTTCCGCCCCGCGGGAGAGCAGGCACAGCGCCTCGACGGGCGCGCTTCCGCCGCTTCCGAGGTGCTCGCGGCCGTTCCAAGGCGTGCCGTGAGCGACGAAGACCCCGTTTTCCAGCCGAAAAATCGGCTTGTCGCCGCAAAGAACGCGGAATTCCTTGCCGAAGCGCGCCGCATATTGCCGCAAATGCGTCGTCTTCCCGGTTCCGCTGGGCGCGGCGAAGGCATAGGCGCGGCCGCCGCGCTCGATCACGGCGGCGTGCACGACCATCGCATCATAGACCGGAAGACGCTCGGCGATTGCCCGGTGCAGGCAGACCGTCTCGGCGTAGCCATAGGGAAAGCCGTTTTTCTGCTCCCTTTCAATCTCCGCCTCGGTCGCCGAGACGGTGAAATCCGGCGGCGCGGAGCAGAGAAACCGGCTGCAAAGACGCGCGGTCGTTTCGCTGCGCGCATACATCCCGATGTTCAGCCCCGCCACTGCGATCGTACTGAGCTGCATGCTTCTTATCCCCCTCTGCACGGCTCCGGGCGTGCGTAGCCGGAGCGTTTTTGCATGAAACGCTTTTTTATCGCACCGAAGGTGCGTCCGATCCTGCGTGAACCGGCGCAGCGTGCGTCAGCACGAGCCTCCGGAGCATGATGCTGGATCCACGATCCGCTTTCTTCATTATAACGGAACGCGAAACTTTTGTCAAATGGGCTTGCATTTGGCGAACAAACGGGTATAATAATTCATGGAGGCCTTGTGTGCCGCCGGAAAGAGAGGTTCCGAAAATGGAATACACGATCACAAGCGACAATTTTCTCACAGAGGTTCTTCAGGAAAAGCAGCCGGTGCTGATCGATTTCTGGGCGACCTGGTGCGGCCCGTGCCGGATGCTCGCGCCCGTGCTCGCTGAGCTTGCGCAGGAGTACGAGGGACGGCTCAAGGTCTGCAAGATCAATGTGGACGACGAGCCGGAGCTGGCAGATCGGTTTCGGGTCTCCAGCATTCCGATGCTGGCGCTGCTGAAGGACGGCAAGCTCGTCACGAGCCTCGTCGGCTATCGCCCGAAGGAGGAGCTGGAGGCCGAGCTGAACCGGGCGCTTTGACCGCGACCGGTCGCCGCATGACACGAAAATCATAATAAAACGGGTTGCTGCATAATTCGTTTTGCAGCAGCCCGTTTTTGCGGCTTATTCGCAGAGCGTCGGCAGCTCGGCGGCGACCTGCGCCTCGCAGGAGCGCATGGCGAGGATCGTCTGCTCAAAAAGCCGGTCAAGCTCCCAGCCGAGGCGCTCGGCGCCGGTGCGGATGACGTCGCGGGAGCAGCCGGCGGCAAATTTTTTGTCCTTGAATTTCTTTCGGAGGCTCGAGACCTCCATATCCGCCACGCTTTTTGACGGGCGCATCAACGCAGCCGACCAGATCAGGCCGGTCAGCTCGTCGGCGGCAAAGAGCACCTTTTCCATCTCGTGCTCCGGCTCAACGTCGCAGCAGATGCCGAAGCCGTGCGAGCAGATCGCGTGGATCATGTCCTCCCCGACGCCGCCCGCGCGCAGCAGCTCGGGCGCCTTTTGGCAGTGCTGCTCGGGATAAAGCTCAAAATCAATGTCGTGCAGCAGACCGACCGTCGCCCAAAAATCCGCCTCGTCGGAAAAGCCGAGCGTCTCGGCGTAATAGCGCATGACGCCCTCGACCGTCAGCGCGTGCTGCAGGTGGAATGGCTCCTTGTTATATTTCAAGAGAAGCTGAAGCGCGTCCGCGCGTGAAATCGTTCCGGTTCTCATTCGATCCCCGCCTTTCGTTTTTCCCCATTTTACTCCGTTTTTTGCCGGAATGCAAGGAAAAAATCTGCCAAACGTTTACAGTTTGTTTGTTGACCTTTCCGTTTTCGGCCGATATACTATAAATGATACCGGAATTAGAAGAAAAGCCCTTCCGGCGCCGAGGGCGCGTTGAATTCCGCATGAGACAGCGCGCGGCCGCATGGCGGATGCTTCGCCGGCGCGCGCCTGCCCGACAGAGAGTGAGGTACGCTTATGAGCCATTACGTTGAATTTGAAAAGGTCTGCAAGACCTATCATATGGGCGACGTTGCGATCCCTGCGCTCCGCGACGCGAGCTTCACGGTGGAGAAGGGGGAGATCTGCGTGATCGTGGGCGCGTCCGGCGCGGGCAAGACCACCCTGCTGAACATTCTCGGGGGCATGGACACGCTGACCACCGGGCACGTGTTCCTCGACGGCGAGGAGATCTCCGCCTATTCCCGGCGCCGGCTGACGGACTACCGCCGCTATGACGTCGGCTTTGTGTTTCAGTTTTACAATCTGGTGCAGAACCTGACCGCGGTGGAAAACGTCGAGCTGGCGGCGCAGATCTGCCGCGAGCCGCGCGACCCGATGGAGATGCTCAGGGAGGTCGGCCTTGCCGACCGGGCGAAAAACTTCCCTGCGCAGCTCTCCGGCGGCGAGCAGCAGCGCGTGGCCATCGCGCGGGCGCTGGCCAAGAATCCGAAGCTGCTGCTCTGCGACGAGCCGACCGGCGCGCTGGACTATGTTACGGGCAAGGCGATCCTGAAGCTCCTTCAGGACACCGCGCGCAAGACCGAAATGACCGTCGTCATCATCACGCACAACAAGGCGCTGACGGCAATGGCCGACCGCGTGATCTCCGTGAAAAACGGCGCGATCACCTCCGAGCGCCGCAACGAGACGGTCACGCCGGTCGAGCAGATCGAGTGGTGACGCCATGAGAAGGCTGCTGTTTCGGGAGATCCGGCATAATCCGGGGCGCTTCTTCGCGATCATGGCCATTATCGCGCTGGGCGTCGGTTTTTTTGCGGGTCTGAAGGTCTCGCAGACCGCGATGCTGAAAACTGGGCAGGATTATCTGGAGGAACAAAAATTTTACCATTTCCGCCTGCTTTCGACGCTCGGCCTGACGCAGGAGGACGCGGAAGCCCTCGGGCAGGTCGACGGCGTCGCGGCGGCGGAGGGCTCGGTCAGCGCCGACGTGCTCGTCGAGGCCGAGGACGGGGACACGGCGATGAAGCTGCTGTCCCTGCCGGAGCAGGTCGATCTGCCCAACCTCGTCTCCGGGCGGATGCCGCAGGCGGCCGACGAGTGCGTGGTCGACGCGCTCTATCACGGCGGAAGCGACCTCGGCAAGCCCCTGCATATCTCCGAGACAAACACCGACGAGACGCGGGCGCTGCTGCGCTATGAGGATTACACCGTCGTCGGGCTGGTGTCCTCGCCGCTCTATGTCAACTATGAGCGCGGCGGCACCTCGGTCGGCAGCGGAATGCTTTCCGGCTTTTTCTATGTCCCGCCCGAGGGACTGGATTTTGACGTGTTCACGGAGGTGGACGTCCGCCTGAGCCGCACCGCCGACCTCTATTCCGAGGAATACGACGCGCTGGAGGACGAATTTTCGCCGATCCTGACCGAGACGCTTGAGCAGCGGGCGCAAACGCGCTATGAGACGCTGCGCGCGGACGCGGAGCAGACGCTTGCAGACGCGAGGCAGGCGCTCTCCGACGGCGAGACGGCGCTCGCAAGGGCCAAGCAGACCCTCGAGCAGGGCGAGGCGGAGTACGCCGCGGCGGCCGAGGCGCTGGAGCGGCAGCGCCCCTATGCCGCGATGCTCGGGCAGCGATTCGAGGCGGCCGAGCGGCAGCTCGCCGAAACGCGCCGCACCCTCGACGAGGGGCAGACGCAGCTTGCCGAGCAGGAGCAGAAGCTCAAGGAGGCGCGCGCCGAGCTGGCCGACGGCGAGCAGGCGCTTTCGGAGCTGGAGGAGCCGCAGACCTATGTGCTCGGGCGCAGCGCCAACGTCGGCTATTCCTGCTTTGAGAACGACACGGGCATCGTCAAGGGCATCGCGAACGTCTTTCCGCTGTTTTTCTTCTTGGTTGCCGCGCTCGTCTGCATCACGACCATGACGCGAATGATCGACGAGCAGCGCACCCAAATCGGCACGTTCAAGGCGCTGGGCTATTCCGACGGCGCGATCATGGCGAACTATCTGCGCTATGCCGTCGCTGCGTCGCTGACGGGCTGCATCGCGGGCTTCCTCGCCGGAAGCTGGATCTTCCCGCGGATCCTCTGGACGACTTATGATATGATGTATGACTTCTACCGGCCGATCGAGTTCGTGCTCGACTGGAGGCTGGCGCTGCTGTCCATCGCCATGTATCTCCTCTGCGCCCTGCTGGCGACGTGGAGCGCCTGCAAGACCTCTCTGCACGAGGTCGCGGCGGAGCTGATCCGCCCGAAGGCGCCCGCGCCCGGCAAGCGCATCCTGCTCGAGCGGGTCCCGTTTGTCTGGCGGCGCATGTCGTTCCTGCACAAGGTCTCGACGCGCAACGTCTTCCGCTATCGCAAGCGTCTGGTGATGATGATGCTGGGCATCGGCGGCTGCATGGCGCTGCTTTTGACGGGCTTCGGCATCAACGACTCCATTCAGAACATCGTCGACGATCAGTATGACAGCATCAGCACCTACGACATCGCCGTGAGCTTCAGCAAGCCGCCCGAGCGCGGGGCGCTCGACGCGCTGGCGTCCTATGACTACACCCTGCTGCACGAGTCGACCGTCGACGTTTCGGCCGGGGAGACGACCAAAACGGCGCATTTTATCGTCCCCTCGGACAACACCGACCGCTTCCTGACCCTGCGCACCGAAGGCGGCGAGCCGGTCGCCATGCCAAAGGACGGCGAGGCGATGCTGAGCGCCGGGCTGGCCGACAATCTCGGCGTGGAGCTCGGCGACACCGTGACCCTGCGCGGCAGCGACAACCGCGAGATGAGACTGACGGTTTCCGGACTTTATGTAAACTACATTTACCACTATGTCCTTGTTTCGGACGGCTCCTGCCGGACGCAGTGGGGCAGCAGCCCGGAGCAGAAGACCGTCTATCTCGACGCCCCGCAGGGCAGCGACCTGCATCGCGTTTCGGCGGAGCTGAGCGCTGTGGACGGCGTCAGCCGCGTCACGGTCAATCAGGATATGCGCGAGCGGATGGACGGCTTCATGAGCAGTCTGAACTACATCGTGCTGCTGGTGCTCTGCTGCGCGGCGGCGCTGGCGTTTATTGTGCTCTATAACCTGACGAATATCAACATCACCGAGCGCGTCCGCGAGATCGCCACGCTCAAGGTGCTGGGCTTTCATCCGTCCGAGACGGCGGCCTATGTGTTCCGCGAGAATGTGGTGCTGACCCTGCTCGGCGCAGCCGTCGGCGTGCCGATGGGCATCGCGCTGCACCGTTATGTGATGGCGCAGATCAACATCGACATGATCACCTTCCATGTGCGCATCGCGTGGCAGAGCTATCTCTACGCGTTGGCGCTGTGCCTGCTGTTCGCGCTGATCGTCGATCTCTTCCTGCGCATCCGTCTGCGCCGGATCGATATGGCCGAGTCCATGAAGGCGGCGGAATAGCGCGCATCATAAAAAATCAAGCGGGAGCCGGCGTATGCCGGCTCCCGCTCTTGAATGGAAGGTCGGTCGTTAAAATGTCCAGACGACGTGCGGCTGAAGCTCCAGCGCGGCAGGGGTGCCGGAAAAGCCGTAGGCCGCGAACAGCGCCCGCGCTGCGGGCTCCGCCGGAACGCGCCCGAGCCGAAGCGTGCGCGCCCCGGCGGCGCGGCTCAGGCTGATGGTCTCGCCGAGAAGCTGCGGCGAAAGCCCGATGCCCCGATGCTCCGGCAGCAGCGCGAGGTCGAAAAGCAGCCCGTTTTCGGCGTCAAACGCCGCCGCCCCGACGGGCGTGTCGTGCAGGAGGGCGACGCGGACGCGGCGGCCGCCGGGAACAATGCCCAAGGCGCCGAGCAGCGCGGCGTCCTGCGGCGCGGGGTCGCGGTACCACATGTTGAAGTCCCGGTGGTCGCCCTTGCGCCACCATTGCTGCCGGCCGACGGTGGAGATCTCCGGGGTGATGTGCGAGTCGTCGTTGAGGTAGTCGAGCCGGAAGGCGCCGTTTTCAAAAGTCAGATGCGTCACGGCCGTGTTTTCGCAGTGCTGCACGGCGTTCTCGTCGTCCGGGAAAAACAGCGTTTGCAGAGAGCCGCGCAGCACCATCCCGTGGGAGAAGACCGCAACGGTCTGCCCGTCGTGGCGCAGGGCAAGCTCGCGCAGCGCCTGCAGAAAGCGCCCGGTGTAGACCGAAAACGGCTCGCTGCCCTCGGCGCGCCACACGGTCGGGCGGTGGGAAAAATCATA
>URLT01000093.1 GCA_900548795.1 uncultured Eubacteriales bacterium | reverse complement strand
TTTGGAACAAAATCCCTCGCTGACCGCTCTTGCGATTGAATCAGAGCTTCCCTAAATCAATCGGCTGCGGCGCGCAGGGGGTCTTTTTCACAACTGATCGGTTTGAAAATCAAAGGATTCCTGCGATTTCCAAATCTCCATTTGGAACAAGATCCCGCGCAGACCGCTCTTGCGATTGAATCAGAGCTTCCTTAAAAAAACGGAAGGTATGCTGTTTTGAAGCTACAGAACTATTTTGAAGCCCTGCGCGGGAAGCGCGTGCTGGTGCTCGGGCTGGGCGTGAGCAATCGGCCGCTGGTGCGGCTGCTGCTGCGCTACGGCATCGAGACGGTCGGCTGCGACAAAACCCCGCGTGAGGCGCTCGACGACGAAGTGCTTGAGCTGGAGCGTGACGGCCTGAAGCTGCATCTGGGCGAGGGCTATCTCAGCGGGATCGCCGGAGACGTTGCGTTCCGCACGCCCGGTCTGCATCCGCTTGTGCCGGAGCTGTGCGCGCTGCGCGCGGCCGGGACGGAGATCACCTCCGAGATGGAGGCATTTTTTGAGGTCTGCCCCTGTAAGATCATAGGCGTGACCGGCTCGGACGGCAAGACGACGACCGCGACGCTGATCGCCGAGATGCTGCGCCATGCGGGGCGGCGCGTCTGGCTGGGCGGAAACATCGGCACGCCGCTGCTGGATCGCGTCGACGAGATGCGGCCGGACGACTCGGTCGTGCTGGAGCTGAGCTCCTTCCAGCTCATGGATCTGCGCAGGAGCTGCCACATTGCCGTGGTGACGAACCTTGCGCCGAACCACCTTGACATCCATCGAAGCATGGAGGAATATGTCGAGGCCAAGAAAAATATCTTCCTGCGCCAGAGCGCCGGGGATACCCTGATCCTGAACGCCGACAATGCGCTGACCGCCGGGCTTGCATCGCAGGCGCGCGGAGCGGTGCGCTTCTTCTCGCGCCGTTCGAAGCCGAAGGGCGGCGTTTGGTTCGACGGCGAGACGGTGTTCCGCGACGGGGCGCCGCTGCTCGGTCGAAAAACCATCCTGATTCCCGGCGTGCATAATGTGGAAAATTATATGGCCGCGATCCTCGCCGTGGACGGGCTGGTCTCCGACGACGACATTCGCGCCGTCGCCGCGCAGTTCGGCGGCGTGGAGCACCGCATTGAGTTTGTGCGCGAGAAGGACGGCGTGCGCTATTATAACGACTCCATTGCCTCCTCGCCGAGCCGGACGATCGCCGGTCTGCGCAGCTTTGAGCAGAGGGTCATTCTGATCGCCGGGGGCTATGACAAGCATCTGCCCTTTGACGAGCTGGGCGCGGAGATCCCGTCGCATGTCCGGTTGCTGATCTGCACCGGCGCGACGGCGCAGAAGATCGCCGACGCCACGCGACGCGCACCGAACTACCGCGAGGGGCAGCCCGAGATCCGCATGGTGGAGGATTTTTACGACGCCATTCGCACGGCGGCCGCAGAGGCGGTCGCGGGCGACGTCGTGCTGCTCTCTCCGGCCGGAGCGGCGTTTGACAAGTTTAAGAATTTCATGGTGCGCGGTCGGGAATTTAAGAAAACGGTGATGGCGCTGTGAGCGGGGGCTGCACGGCGCTGATCGCGGCGGCGGGCTCCGCCAGCCGCATGGGCGGTATCGACAAGGCGCTTGCCCCCCTGAACGGGACGCCGCTGCTGCTGCACACGGTGCGCGCGCTGGCCGCGTGCCCGGAGCTCGACGCGCTCATTATCGTCACGCGTGACGATCTGCTCGAGCCGGTTCGCGCGCTTTGCGCGTCCGTCTCGAAGCTCAAGGCCGTTTGCCCCGGCGGTGCGTCGCGCAGCGAGTCCGTGCTGCGAGGTCTGCAGATGGTGGAAACGGAGCTGGTGGCCGTTCATGACGGCGCGCGTCCCTTGGTCACGCAGGCGGTCGTCGCTGCTGCGGTGCGCAGAGCGAGGGAAACCGGCGCGGCCGCGCCGGCCGTCCCGGTCCACGACACGATCAAGGTCGCGTGCAGCGGTCGCGTCCGGCAGACGCCGGAGCGCTCGACGCTGTTCGCGGTGCAGACGCCGCAGGTATTCCGCACGGCGGCGCTGACGGCAGCGCTGACGAGTGCCCTTGCGGCCGGAAGGGCGCTGACGGACGATTGCTCGGCCATGGAGCTTGCTGGGCAGGAGGTGTTCCTGACGCCCGGAGACGTCGAAAACCTCAAGGTCACGACGCCGGTCGATCTGGCCTTTGCCGAGGCCATTCTGAAACGGAGGAATGCGGTATGCGAATCGGGCACGGATATGACGTTCACCGGCTGACCGCAGGGCGGAGGCTGGTGCTCGGCGGCGTGGAGATCCCCTATGCGCTGGGGCTGGACGGCCACAGCGACGCCGACGTGCTGACCCATGCGCTGATGGACGCGCTGCTGGGCGCAGCGGGGCTGCCCGACATCGGCGCGCTCTTTCCCGACAGTGACGAGGCTTATGCGGGCATTTCCAGCCTGACCCTGCTCAGACACGTGGCGGATAAGCTGGACGAGAGCGGTCTTGCGCTCGGAAACGCCGACGTCACGGTGATCGCGCAGAGACCGAAGCTGCGCCCCTATATCGAAGCCATGCGCCGCACGCTGGCGCAGACCATGCAAGTGCCGGAGTCGTGCCTGAACATCAAGGCGACCACCGAGGAGGGGCTCGGCTTCACCGGCAGCGGCGAGGGCATCGCCTGCCACGCCGTTTGTCTGCTCGACGCGCGCAAAGAAAGAAAGGAGCTACAGCATGAAAAATGAAAGGAAACCGTTGACCGCACGGGAGGTGCAGCCGACGTGGGAATATCTTGTCAACACGGAACAGATGCTCGACCGGGCGCTCCTGACCAGCCGCATCCTCAAGCCGGTGGGCATGGTTTTGTTCGGCCTCGGCATCCTGCTCGGCTCGGTGAACCTTCTGGTCTGCCTGCTCGGCGAATCGCTGATGACCTATCTGGAGCTGCTGCCGGTGCTGCCGGGGCTGGTGCGCGCCCTGCCGCACGGCAGCCTTGCAGGCTCGCTTGTGCTGCTGGCAGTGCTGGGCTTCGCCGCGCCGCTGCTGGTCAACGGCGTGATCTACACGGTGATCTATCTGGTCGACCGCAGCCGCGTGCAGCGCGGGCATCACCGCCTGCTCGGCGCTGAGATCGAGTGCGCCCGCGCCCTGACCTATCAGGCCGAGGCCGTCTATGAGCAGCGGAAAAAGCTGCGCAGCGGCTCGGTCTATCCGATCGCGGCGATCCTCACGGCGATTCTGGCCTATCCGGTCTGCGTCACGCTCTACAGACTGATGGTCGACGCGACCAGCCCCGTCCTGATGGAGGCGCTGGCGCTGATGGCGCTGCTGTTCGTGCTGTTTGTGCTGTTCTGGTTCTATGCGCTGAGCTATAAGGGCTTCTGCCTCCTGAACAGCCTGTTCTGGCGCGCGCCGAGCGAATGGACGCTCTACATGACCTATCAGCGCGCCGACGCCTATTGGGAGAGCATCGATCCGCAGGAATTTGCCCGCCGTCAGGCCGAGGCCGAGCGCAGCGGCAAAAAGTCCAAGTCGAGGGCGGACGAGTGGGACGAGGAGGACGACGCGCAGTATGCGGCCGAGCCGGAGGACGAATTTGACGCGCCCGCGCCGGAGGAGTTTTCGCTGCCCGCCGACGTGCCCGCGCCGGAGGAGTTTTCTCTGCCCGCCGACGCGCCCGCGCCGGAGGAGTTTTCTCTGCCCGCCGATGCGCCCTCCCCGGAGGAGCTTGCGCCGTCTGACAACGACGAGACCGGGGAGCTACCCTTCAGCCTCTCGTATGAGGATTCGGCCGACGCTGCGCCGGAGGACGGGCAGCAGTGAGCGCCTGCGGCGCAACGCGACCCTGCATTCTGCGGGGAAATAACATAACATAATGGTATTAGTATAAAATACGACAGCGCTCGGGCGAAGGCTGCCCGGACGCTGCAGCAGGGGAGGAGCTTACCGTGCACCTACAGGAATCCGGAGAAATGTATCTTGAGACGATCCTCGTGCTTTTGCGCGAGAAGGGCGCGGTGCGCTCGCTGGACGTTGCCGAGCATATGGGCTTTTCCAAGCCGAGCGTCAGCCGCGCAGTGGGCATTCTGAAGCGCGGCGCGTATATTCTGGTCGACCGCGACGGTTACATCACGCTGACGGATGCGGGCATGGAGATCGCCTCGAAGATCTACGAGCGGCACACGCTGCTCACGGCGTTTCTGATCCGCCTCGGCGTCAACGAAAAAACCGCCGCGGAGGACGCCTGCAAGCTCGAGCACGACATCAGTGACGAGTCCTTCGAGGCCATCAAGCGCCACGTTGCCGCCGTCGGCGAACGCGGTGCGGTCTGATACGGATCCTTGATTCAAATATTGAATCCTAGTATGAGCACGCCGCGCGAAAATCTGCCGGAAAATAGAACAGCAAGAGAGCCGCAAGCCCTGCGGCTCTCTGTTTTTTTGAAAAAAACGCTTGCAATATACCCATTGGGGGTATATAATGAGGCTGTGATACTGATTCTTGATTAATCTAGAATCAATATCAGCATGAAGGAGGACGAACATGCTGCAATGCTGCAAGAAAACGAAGCTCCGCGCGCCGGAGGAGCGGCAGAGCCTGCTGAACCGGCTGAATCGGGTCGAGGGGCAGATCCGCGGTCTGCGCCGGATGCTTGAGCAGGACGCATACTGCCCGGATATTCTGGTGCAGGCCTCGGCTGCCTCGGCGGCGATCGGTGCGTTCAGCCGGGAGCTGCTGGAGGCGCATATCCGCACCTGCGTGACCGAGGGCATCCGTGCCGGGGACGAGACGGTGATCGACGAGCTGATGCAGACGCTTCAGCGCATGATGAAATAGAGGCGAAATCATGAAACAGCAATTTGATGTGACCGGAATGAGCTGCGCGGCGTGCAGCGCACGTGTGGAAAAGGCCGTCAAGGCCGTTGCGGGCGTGGACGCCTGCGCGGTCAGCCTGCTGACGAACTCCATGTCTGTCGAGGGCGACGCCGCGCCGGAGGCCGTTGTCGAGGCCGTCCGCGCAGCGGGCTACGGCGCAAGCCGGAAGGGGGCGGCGGCGAAGCCGAGCACTCCGCAAAGCGCCGAAAAGAGCGAGTGCAAGACTCTGCTCACGCGCCTGCTCTGCTCGTTGGCGCTGCTGCTGCCGCTGATGTATCTCTCCATGGGGCACGGCATGTGGGGCTGGCCGCTCCCGGCGGCGCTGGCCGAAAACGCCGTGGCGCAGGGGTTGACGCAGCTTCTGCTCACGACGGCAATTCTGGTCATCAACCGAAAATTTTTCCGCAGCGGCGTCACGGGGCTGCTGCATCGCGCGCCGAACATGGACACGCTCGTCTCGCTCGGCGCGGCGGCGGCCTACGGCGACAGCATCGCGGTGCTCTATCGCATGACTGCGATGCCGGAGCACATGCATATGCTCCACGAGCTGTATTTTGAGTCTGCGGCAATGATCCTCACGCTCATTACGCTCGGAAAGCTGCTCGAGGCGCGCGCGAAGGGCAAGACCACCAACGCGCTGCAGAGCCTGCTCGCGCTCTCACCAAAGACGGCGACCGTCGTGCGCGACGGCAGGGAGCAGCGTGTTCCGGTCGAGCAGGTGCGCGTCGGCGACGTGTTCCTTGTTCGCCCGGCGCAGAGCATCCCGGTCGACGGCGTCGTCGTCGAGGGCAGCAGCGCGGTGGACGAGTCGGCGCTCACGGGAGAGAGCCTGCCGGTCGACAAGGCCGAGGGCGACGCGGTCAGCGCCGCAACGATGAACCGCTCGGGCTTCCTGAAATGCCGCGCGACGCGGGTCGGCGAGGACACGACGCTTGCGCAGATCGTCAAGCTGATGAGCGACGCCGCCGCGACCAAGGCGCCGATCGCCAAGCTGGCGGATCGCGTCGCGGGCGTGTTTGTTCCGGTCGTGATGGCCGTTGCGGCGGTCACGCTGCTCGTCTGGCTGCTGGTCGGGCAGAGCTTTGGCTATGCTCTGGCGCGCGCCATTTCCGTTTTGGTCATTAGCTGCCCCTGTGCGCTGGGTCTGGCCACGCCGGTGGCGATCATGGTCGGAAGCGGCATGGGCGCCAAGCGCGGCATTCTGTTTAAGACCGCCGTCAGCCTGGAGACGACCGGCAGGGTGCACACCGTTGTTCTGGACAAGACCGGAACGGTGACCGAGGGAAGACCGCGCGTGACCGAGCTGCTCCCGGCCGAGGGCGTGACGCAGGAGGCGCTGCTCGAGACGGCGCTCGCGCTCGAGGCGCGCAGCGAGCACCCGCTGGCGCGGGCGATCGTCGACTACGCCGGGGACAGAGCGCCCCAGCCCGTGACGGAGTTCGCCGCAGCCGCAGGCAATGGCTTGAGCGCCAAGCGCGGCGGCGTTGCGCTTCGCGGAGGAAAGCGGGAGTTTCTGACCGCTCCCGTGCCCGAGGCGTGGGAACGGCGCGCGCAGACGCTGGCGCAGGAGGGCAAGACGCCGCTCTATTTTTCCGAGGGCGACCGGTTTCTCGGTCTCGTCGCCGTTGCCGACACGCTCAAGCCCGACGCCGTGCAGGCCGTGCGCGAGCTGAAGCGGCTGGGGCTGCGGCT
>URLT01000092.1 GCA_900548795.1 uncultured Eubacteriales bacterium | reverse complement strand
TATAGATATAGTGCGCGGCGCGTCCTGTCCCGTCATCCTGACGCCGCACGACGGCGAGCTTGCCCGCTTGGGCGGCAGGCTCGGACAGGCGCGTCTTGCCGAGACCCAGCGGATGCAGCGCCTGCTCGGCGCAACGCTCCTGCGCAAGGGTCACCGGACGCTGATCTGCGGCGAGAAGGAATGTTATGTCAACCGATGCGGCAACCCCGGCATGGCCACCGGGGGAAGCGGCGACGCCTTGGCCGGCATTCTCGTCTCGCTGCTGGGGCAGGGCTTGCCCCCCGTGCGCGCGGCAGCCGCCGCGGCGTGGCTGCACGGCACGGCCGGCGACCTCTGCGCGCGGCGCCTGAGCGAAAGCGGGCTGCTGCCGACGGATCTGATCGAGACGCTGCCGCGACTACTGTAAAAAACGGGGAGTGATCTTTTGCGGCGAGGATTTGCCGTAGTGCTGCTGTGTCTGCTCGTGCTGACCGGCTGCGCGCCGTCGCAAAAAAACGCCGACGCAGCGACGGCCTTCCGCGCGGCGCTGCTCGAGAGCGGCGGCTGCACCTTTGTCTGCCGCGTGACGGCGGATTTTGGCGAAACGGTGCAGATTTTCGCGCTCGACTGCGCCTATGACACCGCGCGCGGCGCGGTGGATTTCACGGCGCTTGAGCCGCAGAGCCTTGCGGGCATCACCGCGACGGTCACGGACGAAGGCGCAGCCGTGACCTATGACGGCATGGCCATGGAGCTGGGGCTGCTGGCCGGGGAGAGCGTCATGCCCGCCGCCGCGCCGGCGCTTGCGGCCGTCTGCTGGACGGACGCGCCGATCACGGCGGTCGGGGCGGAAAACGACCGTACCCGCGTGACCTACGAGCGCACGCTCTGCGGGCGCAGGCTGACCGTGGACACTTGGCTGGAAAACGGGCTACCAATTTCGGCGCAGGTGTGCTATAATCAGCAGTGCATCCTGAAATTGGAGTTTTCAGAGTTTCAAAGGAACGGACGGAAGGAACACAATGGACTGTCTGAAACGAACATGGGCGGAGATTTCGCTCGATAACCTCAATCATAACTACCGCGCCCTGCGCGAAAAGCTGCCGGGCGGCACGCGCTTTCTCGGCGTGGTCAAGGCCGACGCCTACGGCCACGGAGCCGTGCCGGTCAGCCGCTATCTCGTGGAGCTGGGCGCGGAATATCTCGCCGTCTCGAACATCGAGGAGGCCATCCAGCTTCGGCGCGGCGGCATCCGCGGGCCGATCCTGATCCTCGGCTATACGCCGCCGGAGCTTGCCGACTCGCTCGTGTCCTACGGCCTGCGGCAGGAGGTGCACAGCCTCGACTATGCCAAGCGGCTTCAGGCGCGGCTGTCCGGCTCGAAGCGCCGCCTGCGCGTGCACATCAAGCTCGACACGGGCATGAGCCGCCTCGGCTTCTTCGCCTATGACCACCCGAAGACGGTTGACGAGCTTTGCGCCGTGGCCGAAATGGACGAATTGCAGATCGAGGGCATCTTCATGCACTTCCCGGTGGCCGACTCGCTCAGCGCGAGCGACGAGGCCTTCTGCCGCACGCAGTTCGACCGCTTCACGGCCATGCTCGGCGCGCTCAAGGCCGCCGGCATCGAGCCGGAGCTGCGCCACTGCTGCAACAGCGGCGCGAGCATCCTCTATCCGCAGTACGCCATGGACATGGTGCGTCCCGGCATCGCGACCTACGGCATCCTGCCGTCTGAGGAGCTGCGCGGGCGGATCGACCTGCGGCCGGTCATGCAGCTCCGCTCGACCATTTTCCAGATCCGCGACTATGCGCCCGACATCACCGTCAGCTACGGCCGCACCTACCGCACCGAGGCGCCCACGCGCATTGCCGTCGTGGGCATCGGCTATGCCGACGGGCTGCCGCGCAGCTTCTCCAACCGCATCTCCTTCCTGCTGCACGGCAAGCGCGTGCCGCAGGTGGGGCGCATCTGCATGGACATGTGCATGGTCGACGTCTCGTCCGTGCCGGAGGCCAAGGTCGACGACGTCGTGACGATCTTCGGCGAGGATAACGGCGCGAGCATCGGCGTCGACGCCATGGCCGCAGAGCTGGGCACGATCCCCTATGAGCTGCTCTGCGGCATCAACAAGCGCATCCCGCGCATCTATCTCGACGGCGAAAACGAGACGGAGGTCTTGCAATATATCGTCTGAGCCTGCATAGAATGCTTCGGAGTTCCGCTGAATAAATTTTGCTTCTGCGTGGGAGAATATGGTTGACGTGCTGCGGCACGGAGACAAACGACGGAGCGTGAAGCAAATGGACACAATCGTGAAGCGAGGCGACATTTTCTATGCCGACCTCAGCCCGGTGGTGGGCAGTGAACAGGGCGGGACCCGGCCGGTGCTGATCGTGCAGAACGACACCGGCAACCGCCATTCTCCGACGGTCATCGCCGCCGCCATCACCAGCCAGACCAACAAGGCCAAGCTGCCGACGCACATCGAGCTTTCCGGCCGGTCGGCCGGGCTGACCAAGGATTCCGTGGTGCTGCTCGAGCAGATCCGAACGATCGACAAGCGCCGCCTGCGCGAGCATATGGGGCGGCTGGACGAGACGATGATGAACCGCGTGGACACCGCCATCGCAGTCAGCTTCGGCCTCCCGCGGGGGGAATAAGAAAAAGACGCTTTCAGAGGAGCGAGACTCCTCCGGAAGCGTCTTTTTGTGCGGTTTTCCAGCCGCCGGTCTTTCCGCGGGCCGCGGGCGGCTTGAGCGCTCAGGCAGACTCGGACACGTTGTCGATGTGCCGCTGGATGCGGTCAATGATCATCTCGAGCGCAACGAGGTTCTGCCCGCCCTCGAGCACGACCAGATCGGCGTTTTTCTTGCTCGGCTCGACGAACTGCTCGTGCATCGGCTTGACCGTGGAGAGGTACTGCGTCAGGACGGAGTCGAGACTTCTCCCGCGCTTGGCCACGTCGCGCCGGATGCGGCGGATCAGGCGGACATCGGCGTCGGTGTCGACGAAGATCTTGATGTCCATCAGGTCGCAAAGCTGCCGGTTCTCGAAGATCAGGATGCCCTCGACGAGAATGACCTTGCTCGGCTCGAGGTGCGTCGTCTGCGTGCAGCGGGCGTAATTCGTGTAGTCGTAGTTCGGGCACTCGATCGCGCGGCCGGATTTCAGCTCGCTCAGGTGCTCGATCATCATCTCGGTGTCGAAGGCGTCGGGGTGATCCCAGTTGATGGCCTTGCGCTCCTCAATGCTCAGGTCGTCATACGGACGGTAGTAGTTGTCGTGGCTCAGCACGGTCACGTTGTCCCGGAAACGGGCGAGCAGGTTTTTCATCAGGGTCGTTTTTCCGCTGCCGCTGCCTCCGGCAATTCCAATGACAATGATATCAGACATGGTTCCTCTCCTCCGGGGCGTTGCCCCCTATCGTTCGCAAATCTCATACCCAACCTATTATACACGCTTTTTGTCGAAATGGCAAACCCAAAAACTGCTTTTTCCGCATCCCCGCGCGAATTTGTAAAAACGGACAAAAACCGCGCGCTCCGCGCTTGCAAATCCGGCCGAGAGCTGATAAAATGAAAGCTTAGAGAATCCATAGGGAGCCGCTTCGGCCGCCTTCGGGGAGGTAGAGAAACATCAAAAAACAGAGAGCCGGGTCACTCCGGCATATGCGCGATTGCCTGACCGGCTACCGCGGCTGGACGGCCGCGGCGGCGCTGTTCGGCGGGCTGGAGGTCGTGCTCGAGGTCTTTATCCCGATGCTGATGTCCGTCATCGTCGACGGCGGACTTTATCGCGAGAAGGAGTTCATGCTGCGCGGGCTGTTTCCCGACGCGCTCGTCGCGCAGCGCGACCGCTTTGTGCTGACCGTCGGGGGCGTCATGGTGCTCATTGCGTGCCTGTCGATGGTCTGCGGGCTGCTCAGCGCGCGCTGCTCCGCCGTGGCCAGTCAGGGCTTCGCGAAAAATCTGCGCACGGCGCTGCTCGAGCACATCCAGAGCTTTTCCTTTTCAAATACCGACCGCTTTTCCACCCCCAGCCTCATCACCCGCGCCACGACGGACGTCAACACCGTCCGCACGACGATGCACCAGCTCATCCGCAGCCTGACGCGCAGCCCGATCATGCTGGTGCTGGCCACCGTCATGGCCTTTTCCATCTCGCCGCATCTGTCGCTGTTCTTCGTTGCGACGCTGCCGATCCTCGCCGTGACGCTGGCGGTCATGATGCGCATCGGGCAGCCGCGCTTCCGCAAAATGCTCGTCCGCACGGACGAGATGAACCGCGCGGTGCAGGAGAATCTGATCGGCAGCCGCGTGGTCAAGGCCTTTGTGCGCGGCAAATACGAGTCTGACCGCTTCGCCGAGACGGCCGAGGAGCTGCGCCGCGCGCAGCTCGCCTCGTCGCGTCTGTTCACGCTCACAGGGCCGATCCAGATGGGCGTGATGTGGACGTGCACGGTGCTGCTGCTCCTGTTCGGCGGACGCGAGATCATATTCCGCACGACCGGCCTGCTCACGGGCGAGCTGGTGAGCATCGTGTCCTACAGCACGCAGGCCGTTTCGTCCCTGACCATGCTCTCGTGGCTCATTATGTCGCTGTCGCGGGCGCAGGCGTCTATGCGCCGCATCAACGAGGTCTTCCGGGAGCAGCCGGATATTGCCGACGGCCCTCTGGACGAGCCCGTCGCCGACGGCAGCATCGACTTTGACGACGTTTGCTTCAGCTACACCGGCGACCCGGAGAAGCTGAATTTGCGTCATGTCACAATGCACATCAAGTCCGGCGAGACGATCGGCGTGATCGGCGGCACCGGCGAGGGAAAATCCACGCTCGTGAGCCTGATCCCGCGCTTTTACGACACGCTTTCCGGCACGGTGCGCGTCGGCGGCGTCGACGTGCGCGACTACACGCTCGAGCGGCTGCGCGACGGCGTGTCGATGGTGCTGCAAAACGGCACGCTCTTCTCCGGCACGATCGCCGACAATCTGCGCTGGGGCAAGCCCGACGCGACCCCGGAGGAGATGAAGGCCGCCTGCGCCGTCGCCTGCGCCGACGAGTTCATCGACCGCTTCCCGGACGGCTACGAAACGCTGCTCGAGCAGAACGCCGCGAACCTCTCCGGCGGCCAGCGGCAGCGCCTGCGCATCGCCCGCGCGATCCTCAAGCAGCCGAGGATCCTGATCCTCGACGACTCGACCAGCGCCGTCGACATGACCACGGACGAGCACATCCGGCGCGGTCTGCGCGACACCCTTCCGGGCACGACCAAGCTCATCATTGCCCAGCGCATCGCCTCGATCCTGAGCTGCGACCGCATCGCCGTGCTCGACGAGGGCAGCCTGTCCGACCTCGGCACGCATGAGGAGCTGCTGCGCCGCAGCGCGATCTATCGCGACGTTTATGAAAGCCAGATGAGACAGGAGGCGAGCGAGGATGCCTAGGATCGATCTGCGCAGCTATCGCAAGGCGCGCTCGCCCTTCGGCAGCCTGATGCGCCTGTTCCGATATTTCCGCCGCTGCCGCCTGCTGCTGAGCTGCGCCGTGGCGTCCATTCTGGTCTATGCGGCGGCGACCATCGCGGCCTCCTACTGCATGAAGCCGCTGGTGCGGCTGCTTCAGGAGACCGGCCTCGCCCCCGACGCGGTCTACGCCAAATATCTGGCGCTGCTGCTCGGCCTTGCGGGGCTTTATGCGCTGAGCGTTGTGACGAACTATCTGCTCAACCGGCTGATGCTCGAGTGCAGCACGGTCATCATGCGCGCCCTGCGCACGGAGCTGTTTGACAAGCTGCAGCGCCTGCCCATCCGCTATTTCGACGAGCACACGAACGGCAGCCTGATGAGCTATTTCACAAACGACATCGAGGCGACCAACGAGCTTTTGCAGCACTCGATCACGCAGATGCTGATCTCTGTGCTCTCGCTGCTCGGAACGATCGGCATGATGCTGGTGCTGTCGATGCGGCTGTTTTCGCTGATGGTCGCGCTGGCGGCGATCGTGATCCTCGTCGTGCGATATATCACGAAAAAGAGCAGCCGCAGCTATCGCGCGCAGCAGAGCGACGCCGCGAGCGTCAACGGCTTTGTCGAGGAGATGATCGCCGGACAGCGCGACGTCAAGGTCTTCACACACGAGCGGCAGGTCATGCGCGATTTTGAGCCGGTCAACGAGCGCTTCCGCGCCTCATCGACCGAGGCAACGACCGTGACCTCAACGGTCGGCCCCATTTTGAACAATCTGTCCCACTTTTTCTATGCGCTGACCTGCGCCGTGGGCGTGCTCTGGCTCAAGGGCGAGAATGCCGGCGGCGTGCTCATCACCTTTTTGGGCTATATCCGCACCTTCGCCGAGCGCGTCAGCCAGATCTCCGAGCAGTTCAACGCCATTATGCTCGCGCTCGCCGGCGCGGAGCGCATCTTCGACGTGCTCGACCTGCCGCCCGAGGAGGACGAGGGCGAAACGACGCTCTCAAACGTCGGGCGCGACTATTTCTGGGTCAAGCCGGACGGGCAGCGCGTGCCGCTGCGCGGCGACGTGCGCTTCTACGGCGTGGATTTCGCCTATGTGCCGGAGAAGCCCGTGCTGCGCGACCTGTCGCTCTATGCCAAGCCCGGCCAGAAGATCGCCTTCGTCGGCTCGACCGGCGCGGGCAAGACGACCATCACGAACCTCATCAACCGCTTTTACGACATT
>URLT01000091.1 GCA_900548795.1 uncultured Eubacteriales bacterium | reverse complement strand
CCCGCCAATCCGGTGGGTCATCTTTCTTCGTTTTCGGAACATCCGGAATGTATTGCATAATATCGCCGACGTCGCATTTCAGAATTCTGCAAAACATCTCAATTGTATGCGTACTGACGCTTTCGTTGCGCTTCAGCCGTGTGAGCTGAGCGGGGCTGACGCGATAGGTTTTGATCAATGTGTATTGCGTGACCCCGCGTTGCTTCATCACATCCCACAGTTTTTCGTAAGAAATCATGTCAACGTTCCTTTTTGTACTTGACATGATAACCGATTTCGGTCTATAATAATATTAACCAATATCGGTTAATATTCTGTAATATTCTGTAGAAATGAGGAACCAAGATGAAACGAATCCTGCTTTGCCTCGCCTGCGCCCTTACAGTCCTTCTATCCGCCTGTAGCCCCGCGTCCGTGCTGCTGGAAAACCCGGAGAAAACAGAACGGTCGCGCGTCGAACGAACTGAAGCCCCGACTGTCAATGAAGCGGACGAAAGAGAAGCGCTCGTGAAACGCTTTTTAATCGCGTTTTTCAAGACCCAACCGGATCAGGTCGCCGAATGCGTACCTGCCGAACTGAGAGAATATATGGCAGAATCTACGCGAAGCGCGCATTGGAAAGCGGATGAGGTCGAAATCACCCTGTTTGGGGGAATCAAGCTTGTCGGAGAGTACGCGGATGAGTTGACCTATACTGAACATGAATATGCTAATGAGGCCGACGTGGAATTGGATATCGAAGAAGCCTACATGTATGGATTTTCTTATAAATGTACCTGGGAAGGCGATACGGATGAAGATGACGGCGCGTTTGCCATGCTTGCCGTAAAAATCGACGGCGTATGGTACGCAATCCCGGCAAGTCTGTAACAAGGCGAATTTCGGGCTGCACGGTCTGCAAAACGCAGACCGTGCTTTTTCTTCCTGCTGCAAATTTGCAGCTTTCCCCTTTCAGACTTGCAGAACGTGGCGGCGGGTGGATGTTCATGCGTGCGAAAGGGTCGTTACGCGGAGAATATCCCCTCGTTTTGAATGAACATTAGAAAATAGTAAAATTAATTTCGTTTTCTTACGAATCCGTGAATATTACACGAGATTACTCGCAAAAAAGTTTGAATAATTCTTGATAAATTCCTCCTGCTGCGATAAAATAAACAAAAAAGCAGCAGGAGAAACTCCCCATGGCCATTCATATTCAAAGCGAAATTACGCAACTCCGAACCGTCCTCCTGCACCGTCCGGGCAGCGAGCTGGAGCAGCTTGCGCCGAATTCCATGGCGCGTCTGCTTTTTGACGACATTCCCTACCTGCGCGGTGCGCAGACAGAGCATGACGCTTTTGCCAATGTCCTGCGCGCGCAGGGTGTGCAGGTGTTCTACCTTTCCGAACTGACTGCGCAGACGCTTGCGCAGAGCGAGGCGCTGCGGCAGCAGTTTATCAATGATTTTATTCACCGCAGCGGCTGCGTTGCTGACAGCTACCGCGAGGCGCTGGTCGAGCTGCTGATGGCAATCGAGGACCCGCACGCGCTCGTTCTGAAGACCATGGGCGGCGTGCGCTTTGACGAGCTGCCGCTGCACCTGAACTGCGGCATGGCCTTTATGCGCAGCGACCGCACGCATTTTATTCTCGAGCCGATCCCCAACCTCTATTTCACGCGCGACCCCTTTGCCTCCATCGGCAACGGCGTCTCGCTGCACCACATGTACTCTGTTACACGCAATCGCGAAACGATCTACGGCGATTATATCCTGCACTACCATCACAGCTTTGCCGGGAAGGTGCCGTTTTATTACACGCCGGACGAGCCCTTTACCCTCAAGGGCGTTGCCATCATGCACCACGAGGGCGTGGACGTCTCCATCACCGGCAACTCCACCAACCCCACCCGCTTCCAGCACCCCGTCGCAGGCACCTATAAAAAGGAATGCATCGAGCAGGGCAAGAAGTACTTCTCCGTCGCCTCCGGCGGCGGCACGGGTCGTACCCTGCACCCGGACAACATGGCGGCAGGCCCGGCCTCCTATGGCATGACCGACACCATGGGTCGTATGCACTCCGACGCGCAGTTCGCAGGCTCGTCCTCCGTCCCGGCGCACGTCGAGATGATGGGCTTCCTCGGCATGGGCAACAACCCCATGGTCGGCGCGACCGTCGCGGTCGCCGTCGCCGTCGCAGAGGCGCTGAAGAAGTAATCCGCTTGAACACGCAGAGCGATTCTGATTAAAAAGCAATATGGAGAGCATGTTCAGACCGAAAAACCGGGCTGGATATGCTCTCTTTTTATGGATTGCTATCCCTTGATGCATTCTTACTGCCGCATCTTATGACAGAAAACGTCCGTTTTCCAAATAAAACGTTTCAAATTTGTGTCATTGCGAGGAGGGCGCAGCCCGACGTGGCAATCTTTCAGCCAAAGGTATGGCATCCCGCAGCGAAGCACGGCAACACGCTGAAAACGGCACACGGTTTTTAGCCACCGTGACAAAGGGACGAGGCGCTCCCACTCGGGAACGCCTCGTTTCTCAGACATTACTAATGGTATATTATAGCATATTATGGCATAATCGGGAATTCCGGAATATTTTGGTAATTATTATTTTCCCGACTGCGCCGGACGGCAGGGCATTCCGTGATGCCGACTTAAAGATCGCCGCGTCGCTTCGCTCCTCGCAATGACAAATTTGGCGGGTTTTCTTGGGAAAACCGGCGGTGTGATGCGTTAAGAAGAACGACACGGCGGAGCTGCGGGCGCTGGCTCATGAGAAAGCTCATGGGCGCTCTTGGCTGCGCAATCTTCGCAGTTGGAGCTGCGGGCGCTAGCCCACGAGAAAGCTCAGCGCGTGGATGCCGAGCTTGATCACGGCCGTGACGATCGCCCCGGCGATCAGCACGCCCACGGCAATGGACGGCAGCGCCTTTTTCAGGCGCATATCCATCAGCGCCGCGATCAGCGCGCCCGTCCATGCGCCCGTCCCGGGCAGGGGAATGGCCACGAACATACACAGGCCGATGATCTGGCTCTTGCGCACGCGGTCGCTGCGCTTGGCGGCGCGCGCCTCGATGCGCTGGGCGGCGCGGGCGAGGCGGGGATAGCGCTTCATCCATTGCAGGATGCGGCGGATGAACAGCAGGATGAAGGGGATCGGCAGGAGGTTGCCGACGACGGCGATCAGATAGGCCAGCGGCCATTCCAGCCCCTGACTCAGGCCGTAGGGAATGCCGCCGCGAAGCTCCACCACCGGCACCATGGACATGGCGAAGGTCGTCAGGATTTTCATCAATTCGCTCATGGCTCTTGCTTCTCCTCAAAAAAATGCGCGAAATTTACATTTATTATAGCATAAGCGGACGCTCATTGCAAGCGCCCGCGGCGGGCTTGACGAAAAAACACGAATATAGTATAATATCCTCGGTGCACGCAAGGGTGCGCCCGGCGCGCCGCGCGCGGCCGAGCCTTCGACGGCCGGAGCGCAGCTTCGGCGCCGGAGACGAAAAAAACAGATCGGTCAAACCGATGAAGCAAGGAGATATGACGATGCAGATCAAACGGATGGCGGCGCTGCTGCTGGCGGCGCTCTGTCTGCTGCTGGCCGCGTGCGGCGGGCAGGAGCAGACGCAGACCACCGGAGACGGCCTCGGCGAGCGGCCGGATTTTGTGCAGGAGGACTACGTCGGGAGCTGGAAATACAGCGACTATGACCTGTATCTGACGGTCTATTCCGACGGAACGTGGGAGGAGGCTGACGGCAGCGGCACGGTGACGGCCTCGGGCACGAGCACGTTTTCCGAGCTGGACGGGCTGAGCCTTTATAACGAGGGCAGCTTCGTGCGCAGCTACCGGCTCACGGGCGAGACGAGCATGACCGACAGCGACGGCGGCAGCCTGACCGCGTCGGCCGCGCCGGAGTATGTGCCGGAGTACAGCGAGAAGGATTTTTACGGCAACTGGGAATATGACGATTCGACGAAATTTCTGATGCTCGAGGAGTCGAAGCAGTGGAAGGCCGTGCTCTCGAGCGGAAAGGTCGAGGCCACGGGGCGCTTCGAATATCAGGACGGCGTGGCCTATCTCTATGAGATCACGCCGCCGGAGGACGAGGACGACGAGGAGGAAAAGGACCTTTACACCATGGTCTATTTCGACACCGAGGGCAGGCTCACGGACAACGGCGTGAACACGATGCACGCCTCCGACGAAAATCCTCAGAGCTATATCGACCTCAACGGCATCGAGGCGAACTACACGCTCGACGACGACCCGGTGATGCTGAAGGACGGCGGCTTCGTCTATTCCGAGGCCGACGGCTACCACCGGATGCCGGTGCGCGTGGAGATTGAGGAAAAGCGCACGCGCCACAGGAGCGGACTGCTGAAGCTGAAGGTGCGCCTGACGGTGGACTATCTGCTCGAGGGCGGCGTCAAGACGGTCGACGACGACCCGGAGCGCGGCTTCTCCTACGGCCTGTTCAACGCCTATACCGGCCAGCACTACATCATCGGCGAGCCGAACCGCAAGGGCTACGCCGAGAATACATGGCAGCTCGCGTGGAACGGCTCGACCACGACGATCTACGCCGAGTCCGACACGGACTGGAACACCCGCACCCGGGGCGACCGCAGCGCGCGCTGCATCGTGGACATCTACGTTGAGGTGCCGCGCGATTTCGACGGTCTGATGCTCTATCTCTGCCCGGTGCAGGACGGCTATGAGGCGCAGAAGGCTGCCATCGACACCTCTGCGAGCGTGACCGACAGCCTCGGTAGCCGGCTCAAGAGCGCCGTGATCTGCAGACTCTACGAGGACTGAGCGCGCAGGGCGAAAAAAACCGGCCGAAATCCGCCGTTTTGCCGAAAAAAGGCTTTACTTTTTGAGGCGCCCGTGGTATCATATTATGGCTGACGGCCTGTCAGCGGCGTCCGAGGCTCAGTTTCGGGAGAACGCTTTGCAAAAAGCACGCCACCACCCAAACTTAGCCCCCGGAGAATATTTTTGAAAGGTGGAAACTTCCCATGATTCAGAAGGAAAAGAAAACCGCGATCATCGCCGAGTATGCGACCCACGAGGGCGACACCGGCTCCCCCGAGGTTCAGATCGCCATCCTCACCGCCCGCATCAACGAGCTGACCGAGCATCTGCGCGAGCACAAGCACGACAACCACAGCCGCCGCGGTCTGCTGATGATGGTCGGCAAGCGCCGCAGCCTGCTGGACTATCTTGCAAAGAAGGACATCAACCGTTACCGTTCCATCATTGCAAAGCTGGGCATCCGTAAGTAATCTGTAAGGCGAGCGCCGAGCCGGTCGTCCGCAGCACCCGGCGGACAAAATGCCGCATACCTGCCGCCTGCTTTGCTGACCGGATCATCGCTTTCCGAAAAACGGGTGACCCGCAGCGGTCGCCCGTTTTTTTCCGTATCCCCGTTTCCCCGTCCCCGCGCGCGGGAGCGCCGTTTAGCAGTTGAAGGTGTCCTTGCCTGAGCCGAGGTCAGCTTCAAGTGCTAAACCTCCCGCGAAACATTCATACAGGAGGTCATTATGATTACCAGAAAACAGTATCCGAACCACCACGTGTTCGAGACGACCATCGGCGGCCGCCCCTTCACGGTCGAGACCGGCAAGGTCGCAGAGCTTGCCGACGCCGAGTGCATCTGCCGCTACGGCGACACCACCGTCCTCGTCACCGTCACCTGCTCACCCGACCCCAAGCCCGGCATCGACTACTTCCCCCTGACCATCGAGTTTGAGGAGCGGATGTACTCCGTCGGCCGCATCCCCGGCAGCTTCAACCGCCGCGAGGGCAAGCCCTCCGAGCGCGGCATCCTCAACAGCCGCATCATCGACCGCCCGATGCGCCCGCTCTTCGACGACGAGTTGCGCAACGACGTCGTCGTGACCTGCACCGTCCTTTCCAACGACTACGACAACCCCGTTGAGATCGTCGCCTCGCTGGGCGCGTCGATCTCCATCGCCTGCTCCGACGTTCCCTGGAACGGCCCGGTCGCCACGACCAACGTCTGCCACCTCGACGGCGAATATATCATCAACCCGTCCACCGAGCAGCGCAATGCGTCGGACTGCTTCGTGTGCATCTCCTCGACCTTCGAGAAGGTCGTCATGATCGAGACGGAGGCCAAAGAAGCCCCCGAGAGCGTCGTCTATGAGGCCATCCGCATCGCCCACGAGACGAACATGGAGATCGTCAAGTTCATCAACGAGATCGTTGCGACGATCGGCAAGCCGAAGTTCACCTTCGAGAAGGCCGCCGTCAACCACGACCTGCTCGACGACCTCTGCGCCTACGGCATGGATCAGATCGAGCACGCGCTCGACACGCCGGACAAGAACGTCCGCGAGGAGCGTCTGACCGCCGCCCGCCGCGATTTTGCCGAGAAGTTCGCCGACAAATACGAGGATTTCGACGTCAACATCGACGTCTGCCTCTATAAGATGCAGAAAAAGGTCGTCAAGAAGTGGCTGCTGGCCGGCAAGCGCGTCGACGGCCGCGGCATGGACGAGATCCGTCCGCTCGACGCCGAGGTCGGCGTCCTGCCCCGCGTCCACGGCTCCGGTCTGTTCGCAAGAGGTCAGACGCAGGTGCTCTCCATCTGCACGCTGAACACCCTCTCCGCTGCGCAGAAGCTCGACACGATCTATCAGGAGGAGACCAAGCGCTATATCCACCACTATAACTTCCCCTCCTTCTCCACCGGCGAGGCCAGAGCGGCGCGCTCCACCAGCCGCCGCGAGATCGGCCACGGCTC
>URLT01000090.1 GCA_900548795.1 uncultured Eubacteriales bacterium | reverse complement strand
GACATCGGCTTCGGCGGCGTCGACCACGTTCTCGCCTCCGGTGAAGACGTCAACATCTTCGTGTTCAACACCGAGGTCTACTCCAACACCGGCGGACAGGCCTCCAAGGCCTCCAACATCGGTCAGGTCGCTCAGTTCGCGGCTGCCGGTAAGGAGACCAAGGCCAAGTCTCTGGCAGAGATCGCCATGTCCTATGGCTATGTCTACGTCGCGCAGGTCGCCATGGGCGCCAACCCCGCGCAGACCATCAAGGCCATCACCGAGGCCGAGGCCTACCACGGCCCGTCGCTCATCATCGGCTATGCCCCGTGCGAGATGCACTCCATCAAGGGCGGCATGATCCACTGCCAGGACGAGATGAAGAAGGCCGTTGAATGCGGCTACTGGAACATGTTCCGCTTCGACCCGTCCAAGGAGACCGGCAAGTTCACGCTGGATTCCAAGGCGCCGAAGGACGGCTACCGTGAGTTCCTGCTCAACGAGGCTCGCTACAACCGCCTGACCCGTGAGTTCCCGGAGCGCGCAGAAACCCTGTTCGAGCGCAACGAGGCTGCGGCCAAGGAGCGCTATGAGCACCTGACCAAGCTCGTCGAGCTGTATAAGGACTGATTTATCCCGAAAATGGGCTATGGCAGCACGCCATAGCCCATTTTTTCTGCTTTTCGATGCAAAAAAGAGCGCCGCAGCGCTCTTTTTTGTTATTTGCCGAGCCCGAGGCTGAGGCGGAAGCATGTGCCCTCCTGCGGGCTGCTTTCGGCGGACAGCCGCCCGCCCATGCGCTCGGTCATCTCTTTGGCAATGGCAAGCCCCAGCCCGAAGCTCCCGTCCTCGCCTGCGCGGCTTTTGTCGCCCCGGTAAAAGCGGTCGAACACGTGCGGAAGCTCCTCCTCCGGGATGCAGCTCCCAAAATTGCGGACGGTCAGGCTGGCTCTGCGCCGCTCGCGGACAAGCGACAGCAGCACCCGTCCGCCCTCCGGCTCGTATTTCAGGGCGTTGTCGAGCAGGCTGCTGATGACGCGCAGCAGCTCGTCGGGGTCTGCGCGCACCGTGCACGACGCCGGAAGCTCCGTTTCCAGCGCGACGTGCCGCTCATAGGCCATGGACTCCAGCTCCAGCGCCGCCTTCGTGGCAAGCCCGCAAAGCTCCACCGGCTGCATGGCAGGCGCCGCCTCCGGGCGCTCGGCCTCGGCCAGCGTCAGCATCCGGCAGATGAGCCGCTGCATCCGCTTTGCGGCGGTCTGCGTGCTCTCGAGCCAACGGCGCCGCCCCTCCGCATCCGCCTCCGGGCTTTCGGCCAAAATGGCCGTGTTCGCCAAAATCACCGAGAGCGGCGTTTTCAGGTCGTGCGAAGCATCGGCCACAAACTGCTTTTCCCGGCGGATCGCCTCCTCCATCGGCCTTGCGGCAATGGCGGAGAGCCGAATGCTCACGCCAAGCAGCAGCAGCATCGCCCCGAGCCAGCTTGCCAGCAGCACCAGCCCGAGGTTGACCACCGAGTGGGTCAGATAGGCCGTCGAGGCAATGGCGACCCGATAGGGCGCGCTCTCGCTGCGGTAATAAAACACATGCCGCGCGCGCAGGACGCCGAACGGCTCGCTCTGCGCGGCGACGTCGCTCAGCAGGGCGCGCAGCTCCGCATCGGAATAGGGGTTGTCGGACGAGAGGACGGAATACGTCTCGTCCTCGGGGTCATAGATCAGTGCAAGAATATCCTTTTCGCGTCTCCGCGCCTCCGGCTCGGGCGCATCGCGCGGCGCTTCGCCCTCCGGCGGCCGGGGAAGCTCCCGCAGCGGCGCGACCACCTGCTCCATGGTCACGCGCAGGCCGTTGTAATAATCCCGAACCAGATACACGGCCACGGCGGCGACCATCGCAGTCAGAACGATGCCGATGAGCAGCATCGTGAACTGAACAAAGCGCTTGCGATAGGCGCTCATGGCGTCACCTCCAGCCGGTATCCGATCTTTTGCAGATTGCGCACGGTCACGCGCGAGCCGAGATAGCGCAGCTTCTTTCTCAAAAAGGAGAGATAGGCCTCGACGTTGTTGTCCGTGGCGTCGGAGTCTGCCCCCCACGCGCGCGAGATCAACAGCTCCTTTGAGAAGATCCGCCGCGGCTCGGCGAGCATCAACCGCGCGATCTGAAATTCCTTGGGGCTCAGCCGCACGTCGCGCTCGCCGCAGCGCAGCGTGACGGCGTTGAGGTCGAGCGTCAGATCCGCAAAGCGCAGCTCGCCGAGCACGATCGTCCCCTTTCTCCGCGTCAGCGCCGCAACGCGCGCCAGCAGCTCTTCCGAATCAAAGGGCTTCGCGAGATAATCGTCCGCCCCGGCGTTCAGCCCCTCCACCTTGTCGGGCACCGACGCGCGGGCGGTGAGCATCAGCACCGGGGTCTGAAGCCGCTCCCGGCGCATCTGCCGCAGAACGCTCAGCCCGTCGAGCTTCGGCAGCATGATGTCCAAAAGCACCAGATCATACGAGCCGAGTCGGGCATAGTCCAGCGCGCTTTGTCCGTCGGCGACCCGGTCGGCGGTGTGGCCGGCCTTCCGCAAAATATGCTGCAGCGCCTCGGCCAAGGCGGTCTCGTCCTCCACAATGAGAATGTTCACCCTGCATCCCTCCTGCTTTCGTGTTCTATCTTATCATACTACACCAAAAACTGAAAGCGTCCTGAAAAATATTTCTCTGAAATTTCAGGCCGTTTTCAGAATTGCGCGGATAATTAAAAGCACAGACACCGCAGGAGGCGTTGATATGGGAGCTTATCAAACCGTGTTTCGTCGCAAGGAGCTGAAATATCTGCTCACGGAGGCGCAGCTTTCGTCCCTGATGGCGGCGCTGGCACCCCATATGGAGCCGGACACGTTCGCGCACAGCAGCATTTCCAATCTGTATTATGACACCCCGGATTTTCGCATGATCCGCCGCTCGCTGGAGCGCCCGCAGTACAAGGAAAAGCTTCGGCTTCGCAGCTACGGCACGCCGGACAGCCGCACGCCGGTCTTCCCCGAGATCAAGAAGAAGGCGCAGGGCATCGTCTATAAGCGCCGGGTGTGCCTGCCCTACGCGCAGGCGGTCGGCTATCTTTCCGGGGCAGGCGTCGGGGCGTCCGGGCAGATCTTTCGGGAGCTGGACTGGCTCATGGCGGCCTATCCTCTGCTCGCGCCGCGGGTCTTCCTGAGCTACGAGCGCGACTCCTATCGATGCAGGCGAACGCCCGCACTGCGGCTGACGCTCGACCGGTGCATCCTCTGGCGCGCCGGAAGGCTCGACCTGAGGCAGGGCGCGGGCGGCGCTCCCCTGCTGCCTCCCGGTCAGGTGCTCATGGAGCTGAAGCTGCCCGACGCCGCGCCGCTGTGGCTTGCGCAGGCGCTTTCGGAAAACGGCGTTTTTCCCGTATCCTTCTCCAAATACGGCAGAGCCTTTGAGGCGCTCTGCCGGGAGCGCAACGCCCCGGCCGCGTTGGTTTGCGACTTTCCCGGTGTCTGCCGAATGACAAAAGGAGTTGATCTTTATGCTTGACGGAATCTTTGCCTCTCTTTACGCTTCGACGATCACCGCGCCCGCCTTTCTCGCCGTCTGCCTGCTCTCGGTCGCGCTCGGCCTCGGCATCGCGCTGATCTACCGCAGGAGCACCGGCGAGCGCGGCACCATGTTCTCGGCGCTGACCGTTCTTCCCTTTCTTGTGCAGCTCGTGATCCTGCTGGTCAACGGCAATCTGGGCGCCGGGGTGGCGGTGGCGGGTGCCTTCAGCCTGGTGCGCTTCCGCTCCGCGCCCGGCACGGCGCGTGACATTGCAACGATCTTTCTTGCCATGACCGTGGGACTGTGCTGCGGCATGGGCTACTGGGTGCTGGCCGTGCTGGCGGCGCTCGTCACCTGCGGCGCGCTCCTGCTTCAGGGGCGGCCGCGCACCGACGGCGCGGAGCGCGACATTCGCGTCACCGTTCCGGAAAACCTGAATTATTCCGAGCTTTTTTCCGATCTATTCTCGGAATATACGGAAGATTCCAAGCTTTTGCGCGTCCGAACCGTGAGCATGGGGAGTCTGTACAGCCTGCACTACCGGGTGCGCCTCAAGGAGTGCGCCCGGGAAAAGGAGCTGCTCGACGCCATGCGCTGCCGCAACGGTAATTTGGAGATCTCCTGCGGGATCCCCGCAGACGACAGACAGGGGGAAGTTCTATGAAAAAAATACTCGCTTTGATCGCGCTGCTCACCGCACTCTGCCTTTCGGCCGGCTGCGCCGCAACGGGCACATCCGCCGAAGCAACGCCGTCCGAGGCTGACACGGACGGCGTGCACGTCACCTTTTCCTCCGACGGCATCACCGCTTCGTCGTCGGACGGTCTTCTCATCGACGGCACTGCCCTGACCGTCGCCGCCTCCGGCGTCTACCGCCTCAGCGGGAGCTGCGAAAACGGCAGCGTGACGGTGGAAAAAGGCGTCACCGGCGTCCGGCTGGTGCTCAGCGGCCTGTCGCTCACGGCCGAGGAGACCGCTCCCATCCTCTGCGCCAAGGGCACGGAGGTCACCGTAGAGGCTGCCGCGGGGACG
This sequence comes from uncultured Eubacteriales bacterium, assembly GCA_900548795.1. Classification (GTDB taxonomy): domain Bacteria; phylum Bacillota; class Clostridia; order Oscillospirales; family Oscillospiraceae; genus JAZOXB01. Next base: position 2,312 of record URLT01000090.1, on the reverse strand, counting down.
GAGAACACCTTGGCCGACACAGAGCGCAACAACAACGAGACCGGCAGCGCCGACGCGGAAAACGCAGTCATCAAGTGCAAGGACGGCGCAAGCGTGACGCTCTGCGGCACGGGCACGCTGACCATTCTGGCCAAGGGCAAAAACGGCATCAAATCCGGCGCAAGCACCAACGAGGACGGCGAGGCCGGCCTGACCATCCGTGAGCTGACGCTCCGCATTGACGCGCCGGTCAACGACGCCGTGAACGCCGAGGCTGCGTTGACCGTGGAGAGCGGAACGCTCGCCGTCTCCGCCGGAGACGACGCGCTGCACTGCGACCGCATCCTGAACATCGGCGCAGACGGAACGGAGGGACCCACGATTTCCGTCTCCTCCTGCTATGAGGGGCTGGAAGCGGCCACGCTGAACATCCGCTCCGGCAGCATCGATCTGTTTTCCACCGACGACTGCATCAACGCCGCCAACTCCGAGCTGTCCGGCTATGCCTTTGAGCTGAACATCTCCGGCGGCACGGTCAACGCCTACTCCGCCGAGGGAGACGGCTTCGATTCCAACGGCGATCTGACGATCTCCGGCGGCGTCGTGACCGTCTGGACGGCCAACACCGCAGACGAGGAGCCGCTGGATGCCGACGGCACAGTCACAGTCTCCGGCGGCACGGTGCTCGCAGCCGGCGGCAGCAGCGGAATGGGGATGCGACTCGAGGCAGCACAGCCGTGCGTGAGCTTCGGTGGACGCGGGACCATGCAGCTGCCTGCAGGGCAGCCCTCCGACAACGCCGGAGGAATGCAACCGCCCGAGCAGGGCGCACAGCCGCCCGCAGGGCAGACCGAGGACGGGCAGCCCTCCGACAACGCCGGAGCAATGCAACCGCCCGAGCAGGGCGCGCAGCCGCCCACGGCAGCACTTCTGACCGAGGGCAGCGCCTTCACCGTCTCATCTGCGGACGGAACCGTCCTCTGTTCGGCAAACGCCGTCTGCGACGCATCCTTTGTGTTTTTCTCCTCCCCCGACCTCTCCGATGGAGCCGCCTGCACGCTGTCTTGCGCCGACGCGCAGACAACGAGCGAGGCGCGATCCGGTTCGATCGCCAACGACGCAGACGGCATCCGTCACCCCGACGACCGGCAAGCCGGCGGCCAGCAAGCTGATGGCCAGCAGCCGGATAGCCAGAAACCAAACGACCAGCAAACCGACGGGCAACGCCCCGGCGACCGGCAAACCGACGGCCCGCAGGCTGACGGCCAGCAGCCGGATAGCCAGAAATCAAACGACCGTCAAACCGACGGCGCATCGCTGTCAGAGCGTACCCAGCTAACCGTGAACACATCGCGCTTATAAAGCGGCCGCCAAACCGGCGACGCATTTCGCTTATAAAGCGGCCGCCAAACCGACGACGCATTTCGCTTATAAAGTGGCCGTCAAACCGGCAACGCATCGCGCTTATAAAGCGGCCGCCAAACCGGCAACGCATCGCGCTTATAGAGCGGCCGCCAAGCCGACGACGCATCGCGCTTATAGAGTGAGGATCAAGCCAACGGCAAATGTCACATATTTCCCAGAAAACAGAGCACATATCGCCGTCCGAGAGCACACGACAGACAGAACAGCGGCGCAATTTCCGGAGCAGCTTAAGGAAAACATAAACCTCTTCGGAAATACTTTTAGGGAACCTCTGATTCAATCGCAAGAGCGGTCAACGAGGGATTCTGTTCCAAATTGAGGTTTGGAAATTGCAGGAATCCTTTTCGTATTTCATAATTTTCAAACCAATAAGCTGAGGCAAAAGACCCGCGAGCGCTGCAGCCGATTGATTCAGAGGTTCCTTAATTCTTTTGATGATTGTATCTTTCAGATTCGGCAGCTTTTGAAATATTATGTTAAGCATACTATCAATCGTAAATCTTCTCTCTATGCTCAACTCTTTTGGGCAATGTTTGAGGTAACGAGCCTGCGCCCAGAATTAATTGAACCTGTCAACCCCCCCTGCTTTCAAGCGTCGAAAGCAGGGGGCTTTGACAGGCCGAGGCGCAGTCAGTATGCCGAAGCATACTGACTGCGCCTTTTTTAGGGAACCTCTGATTAAATCGCAAGAGTGGTCAGCGAGGAATTTTGTTCCAAATTGAGGTTTGGAAATCGCAGGAATACTTTGTGTATTTCAAGATTTTCAAACCGATAAGTTGGGGCAAAAGGCCCGCTGAGCGCCGCAGACGATTTATTCAGAGGTTCCTTAGCATAATTCTATCATGAATTATGTTTTGATAGCGAATAAAACGGGGATCAATTCTTGAAGTAATCCGCAGCGGCGTCGC
>URLT01000089.1 GCA_900548795.1 uncultured Eubacteriales bacterium | reverse complement strand
CCGCCTCGAGAATGCGGCGCACGCCGGTGTCGACGCACTCCATGGCCGTCACGACCGCCGACATCACGCCGGTGTGGCCGACCATGTCGCCGTTCGGGAAGTTGCAGCGCAGGAAATCGTATTTTCTGCTCTCCATCGCCGCGATCATGTGGTCGGCGATCTCGACGGATTTCATCGCCGGAGCCTGCTCAAAGGGGATGACGTCCGAGGGAATCTCGTCATACGTCTCGAGGGCTTCGTCGACCTTGCCGGAGCGGTTGCCGTTCCAGAAATAGGTGACGTGGCCGTATTTCTGCGTCTCGGACAGGGCATATTCGCGGATGCCGTTGGCGCAGCAAAGCTCGGTCAGGGTGTTGCGGATGACGGGCGGCTCGACAAGATAGCGCGTCGGGATCTTGAGGTCGCCGTCATATTCCAGCATACCTGCATAGAGCACGCCGGTGTAGTCGCCGCGGTCGAACTTGTCGAAGTCCTTGCGGTCGAAGGCGAGGGAGATCTCCTGCGCGCGGTCGCCGCGGAAGTTGAAGAGCACGACCGAGTCGCCGTTGGCAATGCGCGCGACCGGCTCGCCGTTCTCGGCCACGACGAAGGCGGGCAGATCCTGATCGATGCAGCCCAGCTCCTTGCGGTAGGTCTCAATGGCCTCCTCGGCGCTCGGGAACTGACGGCCGAGCCCCTGCACATGGGTGTGCCAGCCGTCCTCGACCATCTTCCAGTTGGCCTCGTAGCGATCCATGGTGATCTGCATTCTGCCGCCGCCGGAGGCGATGCGGTAGTCGCAGCCGTCCTTGCGCAGCTCGGCCAGCACGTCCTCGAGCTGCCGGACGTAGTCCAGCGCGCTCGTGGCCGGGACGTCGCGGCCGTCGAGCAGGATGTGGCAATAGGCGCGCTTGACGCCCTCGGCGTGCGCATGGCGCAGCAGAGCGAACAGATGCGAGATGTTGCTGTGGACGTTGCCGTCGGACAGCAGGCCGAGGAAGTGGAACGCGCGGCCGGTGCCGACGCAGTTGGCGACCAGCGCCTTCCACGTGGCGGATTCAAAAAGCTTGCCGTTTTCGATCGACTCGCTGACGAGCTTGGCGCCCTGCGAATAGATCTGGCCGCAGCCCAGCGCGTTGTGGCCGACCTCGGAGTTGCCCATGTCGTCGTCGGTGGGCAGACCGACGGCCGTCCCGTGTGCCTTGAGCCAGGTGTGCGGGCAGGTGGCAAGCAGATGATCGAGCGTCGGGGTCTTCGCGACCGCGACTGCGTCGCCACTGCCGCCGTCACCCTTGCCGACGCCGTCCATAATAATCAGAACAATCGGTTTTTTCATGGTGCAATTGCCTCCGTATCCATTTGAGTTTTACTATTATACTATATTTTTCTCCCGAATACAATCTTTTTTTCACCGTGAGCCGGGAAGTTCCGGAAATAAACCCCGCAAAAATCCGAAAAAAGCGCGCAAAAAATACCGGGCAGTCTGTCCGGCATTTTTTGGTATTGAATCAGAGGTTCCTTAGGGATCAGCGCAGGCTTTCGCAGCGCGCCTCCTCGCGGCCGGAGAAGATCATCATCGCCGCGACCGAGAAGAACATCGCCATCAGGTAGGGCTCCTCCCAGAGGCTTTCGAAGAAGCTCGCCGTGAGCATCCCGATCAGGCCGCAGAGCATCCCGGCCGTCAGCGGCTTGAGCCTCGCGCGGACAGAGGCCGCCACGGCGCGCGCGCCGTTCCAGAGCAGCAGGAGCATCGACACAAGGAAGCCGCACAGACCGACGACGCCGTTTTCTGCGAGGATCTTGACGTAATAATTGTCCACATAGGCGTATTCAAACGTGGCGTTGATCGGGTTCTGCATGGCCACGGCGCCGCCGTAGCGGCCGAAGCCCAGCCCCTGCGCCCAGCGGCCGGCGCGGTCGAGATAGCCGAAGGCGCGATCCCAGCGGGCGGCGCGGCCGCCGCGGTTGTTCGACTCGATGAACGAGTCGGTGAACAGATAGCCGATGCGGCTGCGCACGAAGGGCAGGAAGCAGGCCGCAACGCCGCCGACGAGCATCAGCAGGAGCAGACGGCGGTCGACGAGCAGCGCGAAGCACACGGCGGCAACGACCAGCGCGAACCATGCGCCGCGCGTCATGGTGAACAGGCAGGCCAGACACATGCACAGGCCGCAGAGCCAGTAAAAGACCTTTTTTGCCGGGGTGTCGGCCGTGTAGGCCATGCCGAAGGCGATCGGCGTGACGAGCACAAGATAGCCGCCGAGAACGTTCGGGTTGCTGAAGATGCTGAACACGCGTGTGCGCACGGCGGTCTCGGCCTGATCCGTCCAGTTTGAGGGGATCTCGACGCCAATGAGATACTGCGCCACGCCGTAGAGCGCGATGAGCGCGCCGAGGAAGACCGTCACGCGCGCCATGAGCAGCAGGTCGGCGCGGTCGCGCAGCAGATTTATGACAAGATAGAACAGCAGCAGATACTGCATCGAGGCGCGGAAGCCGCTGACGGTGACGGAGACGGGCTTGCCCCATGTCCACGCAAGCAGAACCAGACCCGTCAGCAGATACAGCCCGACGGCAAGCCCCGCGCCGCTGACGCGGCTGCGCAGCGGCTTCTGCGCCGACGCGCGCTGATAGAGCGCCCAGACGAAGCCGACGAGCAGCAGCAGCTCATCCCAAGCCGAGCCGAGCGCGCTCAGACAGAGCACGTCGCGCAGCAGCCAGTCGAGCGGGGCATAGGCCGCGACGATCGCCAGCAGCACGGCCGTGAAGCCGCTCTGGCAGAGCCGGCCGAGCAGCAGACTCTCGCGAAATGCCCGGCCGATTGCTTGGCAGAGCCTGCAGAAGAGGCTCTGCCGCAACGCCGGGAGCAGATGCGCCTGTCCCCACGCGGAGAGACGGGCGTTGCGGCGCTCCGAGGCGGCGCAGTAGGCCGAGGACTCGACGGCGCAGGGGCGCTTCAGCAGCCATGCAAAGAGCCGGTAGGTCGCGCTCTCTCGCCAGAGACGGCCGAGCGCGCGCAGACCGCGCCCGAGCGGACTGCGCCCCAGCCAGCCCGCGAGCATGGCGCACAGGCGCCAGACGAGACTGGTCGTGAGCAGCTCGCTCATGAGAGCTTCTCCATGCGGTCGACCGTGGCGATGATCTCAACGTCGAGCGTCTTGAGATAAAGCTCCTTACCGATGCGGACCTCCTGCGTGCCGACGCTGTAATGGCCGGAGGATGGCGTGGCCTTGGCCTCAACGGTGATATGCAGAACATAGGAACCGTCGGTCTCGCCCGGCTCGGCGGTCACCCTTGTCACGCAGGCGTCGATGAGCTTATCGCCGTTGTAGATGCGGCCGGCCTCGGCCTCCACGTTGCCTACCTTGGTCTTGCCGGCCGTGAGCGCGGCCTGAATGCTGTCGGCCAGCGTCTTGGAAAGCTCGTCCGTGGTCATTTCAAAGCGCAGGTTCGGCTCGCGGCGCCGCTGCGGCCGACTACCTTCACGACCGCAAAGGCGATCGCCGCCACAAGAACCAGCAGGATCAGAATGTCAATGATATTCAGCTTGCGTTTCATGATTACCTCCAAAAAGTAGTGATTGCTTTTTCTGAAAACTCCAACTATAATATATGAAAACGCGAAAAAAGTCAAGCGCTGGCGCGCTTGTAAAAAGGAGCGGATGAAACGATGAAAATTATGCACATGATCTCCGGCGGCGACGTCGGCGGCGCAAAGACCCACGTCCTGTCGCTGGTGCAGGGCCTGATGGCCACGGACACCGTGCGTCTCGTCTGCTTCACGGAAGGCGAGTTTGCTGCCGACGCGCGAAAAATGGGCATCCCGACGACTGTCCTGCAGGACAACAACCTCCTGCGCGTGCGCCGCCGCATTCTGGAGATGATCCGCGCCGAGGGCTGCGAGGTGCTGCACTGCCACGGCTCGCGCGCCAACCTGATGGGGATGCTCCTGCGCGGGAAAACAAGTCTGCCGATGATCTCCACCGTCCACAGCGACTATAAGCTCGACTACATGGGGCGACCGCTGGCGAACCTGACCTACGGCACGCTCAACCGCCGCGCGCTGCCGCGCTTCGACGCGTGGATCGGCGTGTCTGCCAACATGACGCAGCTCCTGATCGCGCGCGGCTTTGACCCGCAGCGGGTCTTCACGCTCTATAACGGCGTCGCCTTCCCCGGCGCGGAGCCGAGGCAGACGCGGCAGGAATATCTTGCCAAGCTCGACATCGATCCGGACTGCCTGATCTGCGGCATTGCCGCGCGCATCAACCCCGTCAAGGACATGACCACGCTCGTGCGCGCCTTTGCCAAGGCGCACGCGCAGTGCCCGCAGATGCGGCTGCTGATCGCGGGCGACGGCGAGCAGGCCGGCGAGATCCGCGCGCTGGCAGGCGAGCTCTGCGACAGGGACAGCTATCGCTTCCTCGGCTGGGAGAAGGACATCGACAGCTTTTATCACGCGCTGGACATCAATCTGCTGACCTCCGTCTCCGAGGGCTTCCCCTATGCCCTGCCCGAGGGCGCGCGGATGCACTGCGCGACGATCGCCAGCGAGGTCGGCGGCGTGCCCGACCTGATCGAGGACGACGTGACCGGCCTGCTCTTCACGCCCGGAGACGTCGAGGCGCTGGCGGCGCACATGGTCGAGCTTGCGCAGGACGGAGAAAAGCGCAGACGCCTGAGCGACGCGCTGTATGAAAAAACGCGCCGGGATTTCTCGCTGGAGGCCATGCTGCGCAATCAGCGCGGCATTTACGAAACGCTCCTGCGCCGCGCGGCGCGGCCGAAGCAGGCGCGCGACGGCGTGATCGTCTGCGGCGCTTACGGCAAGGGCAACAGCGGCGACAACGCCATTTTGAACGCGATCGTCGAGCAGCTGCACCGCATCGATCCCGACCTTCCGATCTGCGCCCTGAGCCGCAAGCCGGACGAGACGCGGCTGTGCGCCAGAGTCGACGCGGTCTATACCTTCGACATTCTGCGCATTGCGCGCCGGATGCGCCGCGCCAAGCTCTACCTGAGCGGCGGCGGCACGCTGATGCAGGACGCGACGAGCACGCGCTCGCTGCTGTATTACTTATTCAGCATCCGGCAGGCCAAGCACGCCGGGTGCCGCGTGATGCTCTACGGCTGCGGCATCGGCCCGATCTCACGCCCGCGCAACCGCGCGCGCACCGCGCGCACGCTCGAGCGCTGCGCCGACGTGATCTCCGTGCGCGACCGCTATTCGCTCGAGACGCTCGGGCAGCTCGGCGTGAAGCGGCCGGAGATCCATCTCAACGCCGACCCGGCGCTGCTGATCGACCCGCCGGCGTCCAACGAGCTGAACAACTACCTGCGCCACTGCGGCCTGACGCGCGACGGGCGTTATCTGCTTTTGGCCGTGCGCCCGTGGCCGGGCTTCGAGGAGAAGCTCGACGCCCTTGCCGAAGCCGCCGAGTACGCCGCCCGGGAGTACGGCCTGACGCCCGTGCTCTATGCGATGGAGCCGCAGCGCGACGAGGCCGCCTGCCGTCAGGTGGCGCGGCGCCTGCGTGTGCCGTTCCTGTGCCTGAATGCCGGGACGGACGGTGCGGAGGTGCTGGCGCTCATTCGCCGCATGGCGCTCGTCATCTCCATGCGGCTGCATACGCTGATCTTCGCAGCGGGGCAGGGCGTGCCGATGGTCGGCATCGTCTATGACCCGAAGGTCAGCGGCTTTCTGGACTACCTCGGGCAGAGCCGCTATGTGCAGCTCTCCGAGCTGGATGCGGGCGCGCTGCGCCGGATGATCGACGAGGCGCTGGCCGAGAACGCCGTGGACGCCGCGCGCATCCGCCAGCTCCGCGAGCTGGCCGGGGAGAACGAAACGCTGGCGAGAAGGCTGCTGAAATAATCGAAATCCCGTGTTTTCGGCCGAAAACACGGGATTTTTGCTATGCAAAAGCATAGCAAAAATAAGAAATGTGCCATTTCCTCGCCCCTGCGGGGCAACCGGAAATGATGCACAAAAACTTCATGCACCGGCATTTGCGCATTTTCGTGGTGCGGTGCTCACGCATGAAGTTTTATGCGATTTTTTGTTCCAAAACGGTCAGGATCCGCGCCACCGGGAGCACGAGCGTTCCGGCGGCGAGGTTACCGACGGCGTGGACGGCGTCGAAGGGCAGCCCCGCGACGATCCATGCGAGCATCTGACGAAAGCTCAAGCCGAACAGCAGCGCCTGAGCCGGGGCATAGAGCGTGCCAAAAAGCAGCCCGTGCAGCCCGCAGACGAGCATGTACACCGGGACGGCCAGCCCCGGCTTCATCCCGCGCGGCAGCAGCATCGTCACGCCCCAGAGGATCGCCCAGAGGTAGAGATAGGGCAGCCACCACGCGGCAAAGCCGCAGAAGATGCCGTTGAGCAGAACATAGACATAGATCGGGATGAGCGCGCGCCTGCGGTAGACCACGGTGTAGGCCATGGTGAACATGCCGAGCAGATGGATGTTCGGCAGCAGCTCCAGCAGGAGCTTGGAGGCGAACATGACCGCGCCGAGCATGGAGAAGATCGCCATGTGGCGCAGGTCAAGCCGGGCCTTGGGGCTTTTATTCGGCGCGGAAGGCATAGCTCGCGCCGTCGGTGACGGCGGTGCTGTCGACGCCGGCCGTGGCGTATTCGCCGTCGACGTAGAACGCCCAGTATTTGCCGTCGGTGTCATAGTCGAGCGTGACGCCGCCCACGGTCTTGACATAAAGACCGTATTCGGAGTCCTCGCCGGCGATCAGACCGAGCGCGACGAGCGCCTCGCCGACGGTTTCGGCGTCGGTGTGCACGGTGTAATACTTCGTTGAGCCGTCGACCTCAGTGACTTCAAAAGCGAAGCGCTTGGCGCCCTCGCCCAGCTCGGTGGGCGTCTGCTCTGCAGGAGCGGCGGAGGCGGTCTGCGTAGTGTCGG
>URLT01000088.1 GCA_900548795.1 uncultured Eubacteriales bacterium | reverse complement strand
TCCGCCGGTCAAAAGAATCAAGAGGGATAAGAAATGAAGCATCAAATCAGCGTTCGCTATTCCAACCGCCGCGACCGCAGCCCCGGCCTGACGCTGCACATCCACCGCTGCATCGAGGCGGCGCTGGCCGCCGAGGGCGTCGGCGTCCCCTGCGAGATCAATGTGCTCGTCACGGACGACGCCGGCATCCGCGCCGTCAACGCCGCCATGCGGCAGATCGACCGCGAGACGGACGTGCTGTCCTTCCCGATGTTCGACCTCAGCCCGGGTGCATTTCCGGACGATCCGAGCGACATGCTCGACCCGCAGACCGGGCTTCTGCCGCTGGGCGATATGTGCATCTCGCTCGAGCGCGCGAAGGATCAGGCCAAGCGCTTCGGCAACTCGCTCAAGCGCGAGGTCGGCTATCTGACCATCCATTCCGTGCTGCATCTGCTGGGCTATGACCACATGGACGAGGGCGAGATGAAGCGCCAGATGCGCACGCGCGAGGAGCTGATCGCCGCGCAGCTGGGGCTGCAAAGATGATCGCGTTCAGACGGGCGACCGAGGAGGACGTGCCGCTGCTCTCCGAGACGCGCAGAAAAGCTTGGGACGCGACCTACCGCGGCATTTATGACGACGAACAGATCGACCGCTTCGATTACGCCATGCACCACCAAAACGATCTTCAGCGCATTCGGACGCAGACGGTCTATCTGATGCTCGACGGCGCGGACTGCATCGGCTACTTTTATTACGGCGCGTTTCCGGGCGGGCGCTATCGCGATTTTCGGCTCTGCCTCAACGCGCTCTATATCCTGCCCGGCTATCAGGGACGAGGGCTGGGCAGCCGCGTGTTTGCGCAGATGCGCGCGGCCTGCCGGGCGCTTGGAGAGCAAAAATTTTTCTGCGGCTGCAACATCCACAACTCCAAGGCGCAGGGCTTTTACCGCAAAATGGGCGGCGTCGTCGGCCTGATCGACGGCGGCCACAAGAGAAAAGCCGAGGATCAGATGTATTTTGAGTTTTACTTAGGAGATCAAACATGAGTCAAAAAACAGCCATGATTACCATTGCCGGGCGGCCGAACGTCGGAAAATCGACGCTTCTGAACCGTCTGGTCGGGGAGAAAATCGCAATCGTATCGCATAAGCCGCAGACCACGCGCAACCGCATCAGCGGCGTGCTGACGCGCGGGGAGACGCAGCTCGTCTTCATCGACACGCCGGGCTTTCATAAGCCGCGCACCAAGCTCGGAGACTATATGGTCAACGTCGTGAAGGAATCCGTCTCCGATGTTGACCTCATCCTGCTGCTTGTCGATCCGATCGCCAACGTCGGCGCGCAGGAGGCCGCTTTGATCGAGCAGATCAAGGCCAGACGCGCCCCGGCCATTCTGGTCATCAACAAGGTCGACACGCTCGAGAACAAGGAGGAGCTGCTGCCCGTCATCGCGGCCTATCAGGCGGCTTATCCGTTTGACGCCGTCGTGCCGATCGCCGCGAAGCTCGGCGACGGCGTGCAGACGCTGCTCGACGAATGCGAGAAATACGCGGTCGACAGCCCGTTCTTCTTCCCGGAGGACATGACCACCGATCAGCCCGAGCGGCAGGTCATGGCCGAGATCATCCGCGAGAAGCTGCTCTGGAACCTCGAACGCGAGATCCCGCACGGCACGGCCGTGGAGATCACGCGCTTTGCCGAGCGCGACGACGGCATCATCGACATCGAGGCGACCATCTATTGCGAAAAGGCCAGCCACAAGGCCATCATCATCGGCAAGCATGGCATGATGCTCAAGAAAATCGCCACCGACGCCCGAAAGGACTGCGAAAAATTCATGGGCGCGAAGGTCTTTTTGCAGCTCTGGGTCAAGGTCAAGGAGAATTGGCGCGACAGCGACTTCCTCATCCGCAACTTCGGATACCAATAATTGTTCGGTATCGTCCCGCGCGGCCGGCGCATCCTAATCCCTAGGGAACCTCTGAATAAACCAGCTGCGGCGCTCATCGGGTCTTTTGCCCCAACTTATCGGTTTGAAAATCTTGAAATACACAAAGTATTCCTGCAATTTCCAAACCTCAATTTGGAACAAAATCCCTCGCTGACCGCTCTTGCGATTTAATCAGAGGTTCCCGTGAAAAGGGAGGCGGCGGAATGGACGGGAACGTATTCTGGCAGTTATTTTTAGACACCGGCGCGCCGGAGGCCTTTTTGCTGCACCGGCGGCAGGAGCATCAACAAGAGGAAACGGCGGCGGGGCAATGACCGCCGCCTGAGAGGAATATGTACATCAAAACCAACGGGATCGTTCTGCGCGAGACGCAGTACCGCGACAGCGACAAGCTCCTGACGCTCCTGACGGACGAGCTGGGCAAGTTGACCGTGGCGGTGCGCGGCGCCAAAAGCGCGCGGAGCAAGAATAAGGCAGCCTGTCAGCTCCTGGCCTATTCCGAGTTCACCCTCTCGGAGCGGCAGGGGCGCTATACCGTCGCGGAGACCGTGCCGCTGGAGCAGTTTGCCGAGCTGCGCGGCGATCTGGAGCTGCTGTCGCTGGCGTCTTATTTTGCGCAGGTCACGGACACCGTTGCGCAGGAGAACGACCCGCAGTCGGAGCTGCTATCGCTGCTGCTCAACGCGCTCTATGCGCTCGGCAGACTGCGCCTGCCGCAGGGCACCGTCAAGGCGGTGTTCGAGCTGCGGCTGGCCTGCATCGCGGGCTTCCTGCCCGATCTGCGCGGCTGTTTGGCCTGCGGACGGGAGGACTGCGACCGCTTCAACGTGACACAGGGCGCGCTGCAATGCGCCTGCTGCCCCGGAGACGGCATCCGAATGCCTGTCTCGCCGGCCGCGCTGGCCGCCATGCGCTACGTCTGCTCTTGCCCGGCGAAAAAGCTCTTCGCCTTTCAGGCCTCGGACGAGGCGTTGCGTCAGCTTCGTGACATCGCCGAGACCTATTTGTGTATGCGCCTTGAGCGCGGCTTTTCCACTCTGGATTTTTATAAATCCCTGTTTTTGTGAGGACATCCTATGACCGAACTTTATGAAAAATCACTCCGCAAGCTGGAACTCGACCGCGTGCTCGAGCAGCTCGCGGGCTACGCCAACAGCGAGGAGGGCAAGGCGCGCTGCCTCGCGCTCCTTCCGCAGACCGACATCGACGAAATTCGCGCCCTGCAGGAGCAGACGAGCGCCGCCTGCCGCCTCATCGACCTCAAAGGCTCGCCGTCCTTCCACGAGGTTCGGCCGATCGCGCCCTCTCTCGAGCGCGCCGACCGCGGCGGCAGCCTGAACCCGACGGAGCTGCTGCGCATCGCGGCGGTGCTGCGCTGCATCCGCAACGCCAAGGCCTATTATAACGGCGACTATGCCCAGACCGTGCTCGACGTCTATTTTCAGGAGCTTTCGCCCAACCGGTATCTGGAGGAAAAAATCGGCAACTCCATCCTCTCCGAGGACGAGGTCGCCGACGCTGCCAGCTCGGAGCTGTCCGACATCCGCCGCCATATGCGCGTGCAGAGCGCCAAGGTCAAGGAGTCGCTGCAAAAGATCATCAGATCCCCGGCCTATGCCAAATCCCTGCGCGACCCGATTATCACCCTGCGCGGCGACCGCTACGTCGTGCCGGTCAAGGCCGAGTGCAAGAACGATGTGCCGGGTCTGATCCACGACGTTTCCTCCACCGGCAGCACCGTGTTTATCGAGCCGATGAGCGCCGTGAACGCCAACAACGCCCTGCGCGAGCTGGCGCTGCAGGAGAAAAAGGAGATCGAGCGCATTTTGGCCGAGCTTTCGGCTGAGTGCGCGTCCTTCCGCGAGAGCATTCTGCAGAGCATGGAGATGCTCGTCACGCTCGACGCGGTCTTTGCGCGCGCGAAGCTGTCGCATAAAATGAACGCCATGTCGCCGGAGCTGCGCACGAACGCCTCCGTGGAGCTTGTGCGCGCGCGGCATCCGCTGATCGACCCGAAAACGGTCGTGCCCATCTCGGTGCGGCTGGGGTCGGATTTTGACACGCTGATCATCACGGGGCCGAACACCGGCGGCAAGACCGTCACGCTCAAGACGCTTGGTCTGCTGACGCTCATGGCCGAGTGCGGCCTGCACATTCCGGCCGATCACGGCAGTGCGATCTCCGTTTTTTCTCAGGTGCTGGCGGACATTGGCGACGAGCAGTCCATTGAGCAGTCCCTGTCGACCTTCTCGGCGCATATGAAAAACATCGTCCAGATTGTCGGGCAGTGCGACCGCGAGACGCTCGTGCTCTTCGACGAGCTGGGCGCGGGCACCGACCCGGCCGAGGGCGCGGCGCTTGCCACGGCGCTCATCGAGTTCTGCCGTCAGTGCGGCAGCCGCGTCGCGGCAACGACGCATTATGCCGAGCTGAAGGTCTACGCCATGCGCACCAAGGGCGTTATGAACGCCTCGTGCGAATTTGACGTCGAGACGCTGCGGCCGACCTACCGGCTGCTCATCGGCATCCCGGGCAAGTCGAACGCGTTTGCGATCTCCAAGCGGCTGGGTCTGCCGGACGAGATCGTCGAGAAGGCGGGCAGCTATGTCAGCGAAAACGACAAGAATTTTGAGGACGTGCTCAACCAGCTCGAGGAGCAGCGGGCGCAGATGGAGCAGGCCAAGCTCGAGGCGGAGCGGCTGCGGCTCGAAACGGAGCAGCGGAAGGAGCAGTCCGAGCGGTATTACGACGAGATCCGGCGCGAGCGCGAGAAGGCGCAGCGCACGGCGCGCGCCGAGGCGCAGTCGATCATCGAGGAGGCGCGGCGCGCTGCCAACGAGGTCGCCGACGAGCTCAAGCAGCTTCGCCGCCAGATGAAGGACGCGGCCGACGCGCAGGGCATCAACGAGAAGCAGGCCGAGCTGCGGCGCAGACTCAACGAGGCCGAGGCGGCCGTCGCCCCGGCACAGACGGCTGCGGAGCGTCCGAAGCCGAGCCGTCCCATCCGCCCGGGCGACACGGTCGAGCTGCTGCGCTTCGGCACGCGGGCGCAGGTGCTGTCGGTCAACGCCGACGGCAGCTACCTCCTGCAGGCCGGCGTCATGAAGATCACGGCCAAGCCCGAGGAGGTCGCGCTCATCGAGGAAACGAAGCAGCAGGCCAAAAAGCTCATTGAGCGCAGTCGAAACGCCTTCCGCAACACGCCGACCAAGGCCGAGCTGGATCTGCGCGGCATGAGCGCCGACGAGGCCGTTGCGACGCTGGCGGTTTTCCTCGACTCGGCGATGCTGGCGAACCTTTCTCAGGTGCGCATCATCCACGGCAAGGGCACGGGCGTCCTGCGCAAGGCCGTGCAGGAGGAGCTGCGGCATAACAAGACCGTCAAGCGATTCCGCCTCGGCGTCTACGGCGAGGGCGAGGACGGCGTGACGATCGCCGAGCTGGCGTAGCATTGGCCGTCGAAACCGTAAAAATTTCGCGATAAAGGTTGACAAAACCGGTTTTTTTGCGTATAGTAATTCTATCTATTATCGCAGAGCGCGAGAACTGAGGAGTGACACAAGGTGTATACAGAAAAATCCGTTGTAAAGTGCGAATCCGGGCTTCATAACAAGCAGGCGACCTACTTTATCCAGAAGGCAAACGAGTTCCGCTCCAGTATCTGGCTCGAGGCGGACGACCGCAAGATCAACGCAAAAAGCCTGCTCGGCGTTCTTTCCATGGGCATCGCAACCGGAACGGAGCTGACGCTCATTGCGGAAGGACCGGACGAGGAAGCCGCTGTAAAGTCTCTGTCGGCCATGCTGGTCAAGGACGTTTATTGATTTGTACGTACCATTCGCTGCCCCAAGCGCCCGGCGTTTGAGGCAGCTTTTTCATGCGAGGATGTCATGACACGCGATGAATTAAAGCTGGCGGCGCTGTCGCTGCCCTATGAGCCGGGCGTCTATCTGATGAAGGACGCGCAGGATACGGTGATCTATGTCGGCAAGGCAAAAAAACTGAAAAACCGGGTCACGCAGTATTTTCAGGATACCGCGTCGCATACGCCCAAGACCCGCCGCATGGTCTCTCAGGTCGACCACTTTGAGACGATCGCCGCAGCGACGGAGTTCGAGGCGCTGGTGCTGGAGTGCTCCCTCATCAAGCACTATATGCCGAAGTACAACATCCTGCTCAAGGACGACAAGGGCTTTCCCTATGTCCGGCTTGACCGCAGCAAGCCCTATCCGGAGTTTTCGCTCGTCAACCGCGTCCGTGACGACGGCGCGCTCTATCTCGGCCCCTTCGGCCGCCGCGACGTCCTCAAGACCATCCGCGCGGTGCTCCGCCTGCCGACGTGCAGCCGCCGCTTCCCGCGCGACATCGGCAGGGAGCGCCCCTGCCTGAATTATCAGATCAAGACCTGCGAGGGCTGGTGCCGGCCGGAGCTGACGCGTGAGGATTATCTTGCCCGCATCGAGCAGGCCGTGCAGCTCCTCGAGGGCAGGCAGCAGGAGCTTTGCCGAAGCCTCCGAAAGGAGATGGAGGAGGCGTCTGAGGCGCTGGAATTCGAGCGTGCGGCGGCCTGCCGCGACCGTCTGCGTGCCGTTGAGCTGCTGGCGCAGCGGCAGTCGGTCACGGCGGGAGCCATGGCCGACACGGACGTGATCGGCTGGCACTGCACCGAGGCCAAGGCGTGCTTCGCCGTGCTGCATTTCATTCGCGGCAATCTGATGGACAAGGATTACGAGCTTCTGCCCGTGCCGGATGAGCCGGAGGAGGCGCTCTCGGCGCTCGTCAAGCAGTACTACCTCAAGCGCCGCGCCGCGCCGAAGCGCATCCTGCTGCCCTTTTCCATGGAGGACAGCGGCCTGTTCGAGGAGCTGCTGATGCAGGAGCTGGGCAAGGCGGTGCGTTTCCATGTGCCCCGCAGAGGAAAAAACCGCGAGCTGCTTGATCTGGCGAACAAAAACGCCCGCGAGGAGGCCGAGCGCGCGACGACCTCCGCCGAACGCATCTCC
>URLT01000087.1 GCA_900548795.1 uncultured Eubacteriales bacterium | reverse complement strand
CCCTCGACCCCTCGAGCAGCGGCTCTCCGAGCTGCTCTCAGGGGTCGAGGGTGCGGGGGAGGTGCGCGTGCTGCTGACGCTCAAAACCGCCTCGCAGACGCGCTATCAGACCGACGTCAATCGGACAGAGGACACCGACGAGAGCGGCGCGCGCCGGTCGACGGAGGAGAAAACGGTGATTTTGTCCGAGGGCGGCTCATATAATGCACCAGCGGTACGGACGGTGGAGTACCCCGTGTTTCAGGGGGCGGTGGTCGCCTGCACCGGAGCCGACAGCGCAGCGGTTCGCCTGAGCCTGACAAGCGCCGTCTCGGCGCTGACGGGGCTGCGCGCGGATAAGATCACCGTGGTCAAATTGAATTGATGGAGGAATTGCGATGAAATCATGGAAACGGAACGTGCTGATCGCCGGGGTGCTGGTGCTTGCGTGCGCCGGGGTGTATCTGAACTGGTTTTACGGACGCGGCTCGACCGAGCTGACGCAAACGCTTGACGCGGATAAGCTGATGGGCGACTCGACGCTTGTGCTGAGCGACGCGGCCGAGCCTGCCGCAGCGGCGGCAGCGGCGGCTGCGGCCGGGGCGGAGTCCTTTGCGGCCATGCGCTTGTCGCGGCAGACCGCGCGCGACGAGGCCGTCGCTCTCTTGCAGGAGACGATTGCCTATGCCGAGGGCGGGGATATTTCCGAGAGCGACGCGCAGCTTCAAAAAATCGTCGCCGACGCGCTGGCCGAGTCGCAGATCGAGAGCATGGTTATCGCCAAGGGCTATGCCGACTGCGTGGCTTACATCAGTCAGGACGGCGTGTCCGTTGCGGTGGCCGCGCCGGAGAACGGCCTGTCGCAGGACGACGTGAGCCTTGTGGCGGACATCGTTCTGTCACAGACCGACCTCAAGCTGGGAGATATTCGCATTTTTGGAATAGAATAGGCTTGTAATTTTCTGAAAATGTGTTAGAATATAGAAACAAGAATCTACAGAAGGGAAGCTCTTTCTATGGCAGAAGCAAAAGAATATCTGGTGCAGAGCAAGGAAAACGGCACCGTTATGATTTCCGAAGAGGTCATTGCTTCCATCGCGGCGCTGGCCGTGCGGGATGTGGAGGGCGTTTACGGCACAAGTGCCGACAACGGCTTTGAGCTGAACACGATCTTCGGCAAGCGGAATCTCGGCAAGGGCATTCGTGTGACCATTCAGGACGGCGGGGTGGACATTGTCTGCAACCTCGTCGTGAAGCTGGGCAGCCCGGTCATGACCGTTGCGCAGAAGGTGCAGGAGGCCATTGCCGACGAGGTGTCCATGATGACCGGCGTGCGTCCGGCGAGCGTGCATGTGAACGTGACCGGCGTGGCCGCGCCCAAGGCTCAGAATTAACGGATCGCTTCAGGGATGCGGGCTCGCATCCCTGACTTTCGTGCGGCTTCATGCCGAGATGGATCTATAAAGCATCTGCTGCGCTCCGCGCAGCAATCAGATTTCTGGCCGGGATCGCGGATCTTCGTCAGACAGCAGTAATAAAAAAAGGAGAACGCTATGACACGTTCCAATGCAAGAGAACTGGCCGTGCACCTGATCTACGAGCTGGATTATACCAAGCAGCCGCCGCTCGAGGCGCTTGAGACCCGCCTGCAAAAGGAGTATTATCAGCTCCTCTCCGACGAGAACGAGGTCTATACCGACCGTCCCTCAAAAAAGCAACGGGACTACCTGACCGCCTGCGTGACCGGCGTTTGCGAAAAAGCGCCCGAGCTGGACGGCATCATCGAGACCTATTCCGTCGGCTGGGGGCTGCATCGCATTTCCCGCTTCGCCAAGGCTGCGCTGCGCATGGCGCTCTATGAGATCCTCTATGTCGAGGATGTCCCGACGGGTGTTGCGATCAACGAGTGCGTCGAGATCGTGAAAAAGTATGAGGACGCCGACACCGTGAAGTTTGTCAACGGCATTCTCGGCTCGTTTTCGCGCAGTCGGAAGGAGCACGAGCAGCAATGAGCGTGCTTGCCTTCGACACCAGCAACTATACCACGTCCGTCGCCGCCTATGACGGCGCGCGGGCGCACAACGAATCGCGTCTGCTCGAGGTCACAAGCGGCACGCTCGGCCTGCGCCAGAGCGACGCGCTGTTCTCCCATATCAAACGCCTGCCGGAACTGACCGACAGGCTGTTTTCGGTTCTCCCGAGCTTTGTGCCCGAGGCTGTCGGCGCCAGCACGCGTCCGCGCGCCGTGGAGGGCTCGTATATGCCCTGCTTTTTGGCCGGCGCCACGCAGGCTCAGGTCATGGCGCGGGCGCTCGGCGTTCCGTTTTATGCCTTTTCGCATCAGCAGGGGCACATCGCGGCGACGCTTTTTTCCGCCGAGCGCATGGAGCTGATGGACACGCCGCATCTGGCGTGGCATCTCTCCGGCGGCACGACGGAGCTGCTGCATGTTGTGCCGGACGGGCGAAACGTCCGCGCCGAGCGCATCGGCGGCACGACCGACATCTCCGCCGGGCAGCTCATCGATCGAACGGGAAGGCTGCTGGGGCTGGATTTTCCCGCAGGAAAGCGGCTTGACGCGCTCAGCCGCACGGCGGAGGGCGAGAAGAGCTTCCGCGTGAAGGTCAACGAATTGAGCTTCTCGCTTTCGGGCGTGCAGAATCAGGTCGAGGCCTTCCATCGGCCGGACGCGCCGCAGGAAACGGCGGCCTTCGCCCTGAGAAGCCTCATCGGCGCGATCGTCCGCGCCACGCAGAACGCGCTGCGCCAATATCCCGGCTGCACGGTCGTGTTCTCCGGCGGCGTTGCGTCCAATTCGCTGCTGCGCGAGGCCTGCTCGTCGCTCCCGGCGGTGTTTTGCCCGCCGCAGTTTTCGACGGATAACGCCCTCGGCGTCGCCGTTCTGACCTGGAGGATGCACCATGCAGCAGCTTGCCTATGAGGTCTCGCAGGTCAACGAATATATCAAGCTGCGCTTTGATGACGACGAATTTTTAAGCAGCCTCTTCCTGCGCGGCGAGATCAGCAACTATAAATGCTACCCGTCCGGCCATCACTATTTTTCCCTCAAGGATGCCGGGGGCAGCATCCGCTGCGTGATGTTCCGCGGCAGCGCCTTTTCTCTGCGTTTTCGGCCGGAAAACGGCATGAAGGTGATCGCGCAGGGGCGCGTGTCCGTGTTCCCGCGCGACGGAGCCTATCAGTTTTATGTCAACCAAATGACGGTCGACGGCGTCGGCGACCTGCACGTTGCCTTTGAGCAGCTCAAGGCGAAGCTCTTGGCTGAGG
Organism: uncultured Eubacteriales bacterium; assembly: GCA_900548795.1. Lineage (GTDB taxonomy): Bacteria > Bacillota > Clostridia > Oscillospirales > Oscillospiraceae > JAZOXB01. The sequence continues at coordinate 3,758 of URLT01000087.1, read as the reverse complement.
GGCTGTTCGAGCCGTCGCGCAAGCGGCCGTTGCCGCGTTATCCGCACACGATCGCCATCATCACGTCCTCGGCCGGAGCCGCGCTGCGGGATATGCTGCGCATCCTGCGCAAGCGCTATCCGCTCTGCGAGGTCAAGCTTCTGCCCGTGCGCGTGCAGGGCACCGAGGCGCCCGCAGAGATCGCGGCGGCGCTGGCCTATGCCAATCGGTGGCAGGTGGCCGACCTCATCATCACGGGGCGCGGCGGCGGCTCGATCGAGGATCTCTGGGCGTTCAACGACGAGCGCGTTGCCCGCGCGATCGCCGCCTCTCAGATCCCGGTGATCTCCGCCGTCGGCCATGAGCCGGATGTGACGATCTCCGATTTTGTCGCCGATCTGCGCGCAGCGACGCCGTCGAACGCGGCCGAGCTGGCCGTGCCCGACCAGATGGAGCTGCGGCAGACGCTGGCGGCGCGGCAGACGCTGCTGCTGACGCAGATGCAGAAGCGGCTGAAGCAGGAGCGCGGGACGCTGGAGCGTCTGGCCTCGAGCCGCGTGCTCAAAAGCCCGATCAATTATATCAACGACCGCCGTTTGCAGGTCGACTATGTGCAGCACAGGCTGACGGCGGCGTTTTCCGAGACTGTGCAGCGGAAGCATCGCCGGTTTACGGCGCTCACGGCGAAGCTGGATGCCATGAGCCCTCTGAAGGTGCTTGCAAGAGGCTACAGCATGGCCACGGATGCCCGGGGGGCGCTTGTCCGCTCGGCTGAGCGGCTCAGACCCGGCGACCGTCTGATCGTCCGCTTCTCGGACGGCAGCGTCGCGGCCAAGGTAGAGGAGGTTAAGCATGAAGGAACAGTCACAAACGTTTGAGCAGTCGCTGCGGCGGCTGGAGGAGATCGTCCAGAAAATGGAGCGCGGCGACGTGCCGCTGGAGGAGGCGCTGCGGCTCTTTGAGGAGGGCACGGCGCTGGTCGGCTCGTGCGGCAGACTGCTCGACGAGGCCGAGCTGAAGGTCGTGAAGCTGACCAAGGGCGACGACGGCGCGCCCGTCGAGGAGGAGCTGGACTGTGATGAATGAAAAAATGCAGCAATATGTCGACGAGGTCGAGGGATACCTTTCCACATGCTTTGTGAGCCGGGAGCCGCAGCAGCAGCTCTTCGACTCCATGCGCTACAGCCTGCTGGCCGGGGGAAAACGTCTGCGCCCGGCGCTGGTGCTCGCCTTCTGCGAGCTGTGCGGCGGCGATGTGCAGGCGGCGCTTCCGTTCGCGGCGGCGATTGAAATGGTACACACCTACAGCCTGATCCACGACGATTTGCCCTGCATGGATAACGACGATTATCGCCGGGGCAAGCCGACCAACCACCGCATCTATGGCGAGGCGACGGCCACGCTTGCGGGCGACGCGCTGCTGACGGCCGCCTTCGGAAGGCTTGCCGAGGCGGAGCTGCCCGCGCGGAGCCGCGTCGAGGCTGTGCGCGTGCTGTCGCTCTGCGCCGGAGAGTTGGGCATGGTCGGCGGCCAAATGCTGGATATGGACGCGGAGAACCGCATCTGCACGGCGCAGGAGGTCTACGACATCCAGTCGCGCAAGACCGGCGCGCTGATCTCGGCGGCCTGCCAGCTCGGCGTCATTGCAGCGGGCGGAACGGCGCAGCAGCAGCGCGCGGCAGCGGAGTATGCCGAGTCGCTGGGGCTTGCCTTCCAGATCGAGGATGATCTGCTCGATCTCGAGGGAGATGCCGCCAAGCTGGGTAAGGCCACCGGCATGGACGAGCACAAAAATACCTTTGTCCGGCTCTACGGCGCGGAGCGCTGCCGTGCGCTCATATGCGAGGAGACGGAGAAGGCCGTCGCGGCGCTGCGTGCCTTCGAAAGGCCGGAGCTCCTGTGCGAGCTTGCGCAGCAGCTTGCCGACCGCGACCACTGACCGCGCCATAAGCGCGGCGGGCGTATAATACGGACTTGCCGCCTCCGAATAGACTGTATTCGGAGGTGTTGCATATGCTGAATGCTGCCGTCTGGCTGATGCTCAGCGGGATTCTCTATTCTCTGCGGCTCTCAAATGGCGGGTCGTTTCCCAAGCCGCTGAGCGCCGCAGAGGAGCGGAACTATCTCGCGCGGGCGGCCGAAGGCGATCTCGAGGCGCGGAATATCCTCATCGAGCGAAATCTGCGCCTTGTGGCGCACATTATGAAAAAATATTACGCGCAGGTGTCCGATCAGGAGGATCTGATCTCCATCGGAACGATCGGGCTGATCAAGGGCATCTCGACCTTTCAGCCCGAAAAGGGCACCCGACTGGCGACCTATGCCGCCCGATGCATTGAAAATGAGATCCTGATGTATTTCCGCAGCCGGAAAAAGAGCGCGGCGGACGTTTCCCTGTCTGACTACATTGAAACCGGAAAGGACGGGGCGGCGCTGTCGCTGATGGACGTTGTGTGCAGCGCCGAGGACGTGTTCGAGCTGTTCAGCGAGCAGGAGCTGCTCGGACGGCTGAACCGCGCGCTGCTGACGGCGCTTGAGCCGCGTGAGCGCGAGATCCTGCTCCGGCGCTACGGCCTGTCCGGGATGCCGCCGCAAACCCAGCGCGAGGTCGCTGCGGAGTGCTCGATCAGCAGAAGCTACGTCAGCCGCATCGAAAAAAAGGCGCTGCGAAAGCTGCGCGCAGAGCTTGAGCGGTGAGGCGCTTGTAATTTGGCACAAATGCTGCTATAATAAAAACCCGTTCCGCCGCATTCAACGCTGCGGCTCAGAGACGGGAGCTTCGCGGGCATCACGCGCCCGGGCGGAGAATTTCAAACGAAACGGGGCGTTCCGGCGGTGGAGCTGTATCTTTTATCGACAGACGAGGCAAAGAAGCTGCCGGAGGCGTTTTGCCTTGCGCAATTTCCCGGGCGAACGGAGCGCGCGAGCCGCCTCCGTTTTGCCGAGGCGCGGCTGCACTGCCTCGGAGCGGGGGCGCTGCTCTCCGGCGCGGCGGGGCTGCGTGAGGCTGAGCTTTCCAAGGGCGCATGGGGCAAGCCGCAGGCCGAGGGCGTGCACTTCAACCTGTCGCACAGCGGCGGCTATATCGCTTTGGCCGTGTCGCGGACGGAGGTCGGCGTCGATGTTGAGCGCGTCCGGCCGAGCCGCCTGCGGCTTGCCGACCGCGTGCTGCAGCCCGACGAGCTGGAATGGATGCGCAAGGCCCCCTTGGAGCGCTTTTTTTGGCTCTGGACACTGAAGGAAAGCGTGATGAAGGCCGTCGGCAAGGGGCTGGCGCTGCCGCCGCGGCAGATCAACGTTCTGCCGCTCACGCGCGGCGAGCCGATCCGCACGGAGACGTGCGTGCTTTACGGCCGGTCGGCGCCGCTCGACGGCCACTGGCTGTCGGTCTGCGCGGCCGAGCCGGTCGAGGCGCTGGTGCCGCGCCGCATGACGGCGCAGGAATTGACAAGGGCATGGGAGAGAGAAAACGCATGAACGCATGGAGACATTTCCGAACGATCACGAAGCACCGCCTGCTGGTCTGCCGGCATTGCTTCCGGGTCGGTCTGTTCCGACAGGGGCTGACGCACGACCTGTCAAAATATTCGTGGACGGAGTTTCGCAGCGGCGTCAAATACTATCAGGGCACGCGCAGTCCGAATTCTCGGGAGCGTGAGCTGGTGGGCTATTCACTGGCGTGGATGCATCACAAGGGACGTAACCGTCACCACTTTGAATACTGGACGGACATCGACCTGAAATCGAAGCGATACCTGCCTGTTCCGATGCCGCGGCGG
>URLT01000086.1 GCA_900548795.1 uncultured Eubacteriales bacterium | reverse complement strand
GGAATCGCCGCTTTATTCAAATTCATTGTTGACGGACTGAAAGCCGCCATGGGCGGCGACAAGGAAAATCCCAACGTCATAGAGGTCATAAAGATCGCCTGTGACGAATGCCCCATGGGCGGCTACGAGGTCACAAACGCCTGCCGCGGCTGTCTGGCGCACCGCTGCGAGGACGCCTGCCGCAAAAAGGCGATCACCTTCGACCATTTCCACGTTGCGCATATCGACAAGAGCCTCTGCATCGGCTGCGGCGCCTGCGCACGCGTCTGCCCGTTCACCGCGATCGTCAACCGCCAGCGCCCCTGCCAGAACGCCTGCAAGGTCAAGGCCGTTTCGATGAACGACGGCAAGGCCGCGATCGATAACAGCAAATGCACCGCCTGCGGCGCCTGCGTCTATCAGTGCCCCTTTGGCGCGATCACGGACAAGAGCTACATTCTCGAGGTCATCGACCTGCTCAAAAAGAGCGAAAACAACACGAAATATAAGGTCTATGCGGTCGTCGCACCGTCGATCTCCAGCCAGTTCGTCTATGCCGAGCTTGGGCAGGTCATCAGCGGGCTGAAAAAGCTCGGCTTCTACACCGTCGTTGAGGCGGCGCTGGGCGCGGATATGGTCGCTTATGCCGAGGCGTCTGAGCTTGCCGAGAAGGGCTTCCTGACCAGCTCCTGCTGCCCTGCGTTCGTGACGTACATCGAAAAGAACTACCCGGAGCTGCGCGAGTTCATCTCGCACAATCTGTCGCCGATGGCCGCGATCTCGCAGTACCTCAAGCAGCGCGAGCCGCAGAGCAAGGTCGTTTTCATCGGCCCCTTCAGAAGGAGTCCGTCAAGCCCTATGTCGACGCCGCCATGACCTTCGAGGAGCTTCAGGCGCTCTTTGACAGCCGCGACCTCGACATCACAACGCTGCCCGAGGACTACCTGGACAACGCCTCCTATTTCGGGCGCATCTTCGCGCGCTGCGGCGGTCTTTCCGACGCCGTGGCTGAGGCGCTCAAGGAGCAGGGGCGCGAGGATTTCGACCTCAAGGCCACTGCCTGCGACGGCATCGAGGAGTGCCGCATGGCGCTGTTCAAGAAGAGCAAAAACCTGCTTGATGCGAATTTCATCGAGGGAATGGCCTGCGTCGGCGGCTGCATTGGCGGCGCCGGCTGCCTGACCCACGGCGCGAAGAACAAGGCTGAGGTCGACAAATACGGCCGTCAGGCGCACGAAAAGACCATCAAGGACGCGATCTCCATGCTGAAATAAAACAAGGAGGGAAGCCGTATGCCAGACTGTTTGACGCTCAAGAAATCAAACTGCAAAAACTGCTATAAGTGCATTCGCCACTGCCCCGTGAAATCCATCCGCTTTTCGGCCAATCAGGCGCATATCATCGCCGAGGACTGCATCCTCTGCGGCCAGTGCTTCGTCGTCTGCCCGCAAAACGCCAAGCAGATCGTTGACGAGACGGAGAAGGCCAAGGTCTTTCTGCTCAGCGGCGCGCCGGTCTATGTCAGCCTCGCGCCGTCCTTCGCCGCGAACTATGCCGGCGTCGGCATCAACGGGATGCGCAAGGCGCTCAAGCGGCTCGGCTTTGCCGACGTGGAGGAGACTGCCGTCGGCGCAACAATGGTCAAGCGCGAATATGAGCGCATCCTCCGCGAGGAGCAGCCGGACGTGCTGATCTCGTCGTGCTGCCATTCCCTGAACCTGTTGGTTCAGAAATATTTCCCGGGCGCGCTGCCGTTCCTTGCGAATGTGCAGTCGCCCATGCAGGCGCACTGTGCCGACATCAAACGCCGCCACCCGGATGCCAAGACCGTTTTCGTCGGCCCCTGCGTGGCGAAAAAGGACGAGGCGTGGTACTATTCCGGCGTTGTCGACGCCGTGCTGACCTTTGAGGAGCTGACCAAGTGGCTCGAGACCGAGCACATCGAGCTGGAGCCGGATCCCGAGGAGAACGCCGAGAGCCTCGCGCGTCTGTTCCCGACGACCGGCGGCATCCTCAAGACCATGACCGAGCGGCCGGAGGGCTATACCTATCTGGCTGTCGACGGCGTGGAGAACTGCATCTCTGCCCTGCACGAGATCGAGGAGGGCAAGGTGCACCGCTGCTTCTTGGAGCTTTCGGTCTGCGCCGGGAGCTGCATCGCCGGCCCGGTCATGGAAAAATACCACCATTCGACCGTCAGCGACTATCTCAAGATCTCGCATTACGCCGGAGATCGGGATTTCCCGGTCAAGCAGCCCGAGCTGATCGCCAAGCAGTTCTCGGTGATCGAGCGCCATGCCCGCATCCCGAGCGAGGAGGAGATCCGCGCAACGCTGCGCCGCATGGGCAAGACCAAGCCGTCCGACGAGCTGAACTGCGGCTCCTGCGGCTACCCGAGCTGCCGCGATAAGGCCATTGCCGTCTGTCAGGGCAAGGCGGAGATCTCGATGTGCCTGCCCTACCTCAAGGACAAGGCCGAGAGCTTCTCTGACAACATCGTCCGCAACACGCCCAACGGCCTGATCCTGCTCAACGAACAGCTTGAGGTGCAGCAGATCAACCGCGCCGCGCTGCGCCTGATGAACCTGCGCTCCGAGACGGACGTGCTGGGCGACAGCGTTGTGCGCGTGATGGATCCCAACGACTTTTTGACCGTGCTGGACACCGGCCGTCCCGTTCAGGACAAGCGCGTGTATCTGGCTGAGTATGACCGCTATGTCGACGAGACGATCATCTACGATCGCGAGTATCATCTGCTCATCTGCATCCTGCGCGACGTGACGCAGGAGGAGAGCATCCGCGCGCAGAAGGAGAGCCTCAGCCACCAGACGGCGCAGATCGCCGACCGCGTGGTCGACAAGCAAATGCGCATCGTGCAGGAGATCGCCTCGCTGCTGGGCGAGACGGCGGCCGAGACGAAGACCGCGCTCTACAAGCTGAAGGAGTCGATCAAGGATGAATAATCTGTGCGAGGAGATCGGCTGGAAAAGCATCAACCACGCCGGAGAGCAGCTCTGCGGTGACCATGTGGATCTGATCGAGCAGAGCGAAAGCTCGTCGGTGCTGGTGCTGGCCGACGGCTTGGGCAGCGGGGTGAAGGCCAGCATCCTTTCCACGCTGACGGCCAAGATCATCTCGACCATGATGGCCGAGAACGTTCCGCTGGACGAATGCGTCAAGACCATCGCCGCAACGCTGCCGATCTGCTCCGAGCGCGGCGTGGCCTATTCGACCTTCACCGTCATCCACCTGAAGAATCACACCACGGCCGAGCTGATCCAGTATGACAACCCGAAGGTGATCCTGCTGCGCGGGAACGAGGAATACAGCTACCCGACCGAGGAGCTGAACATCAACGGCAAAAAGATCCTGCGCTCGGAGATCTCCCTGCAGGAGCATGACGTGCTCATCGCCATGAGCGACGGCTGCCCGCACGCGGGCATCGGACGGTCGTATAATTTCGGCTGGCGGCGCGAGGAGATCGCAGCGTTTATGAAGGTGCTGACCGCCGTCGGCTACACGGCCAAGACGCTGGCCACCATGCTCGTCGACGAGTGCGACCGGCTTTACGGCGGCCAGCCCGGAGACGACGCCACGGCCTGCGTGGTCAAGGTGCGCAGGCGCGCGCCGATGAACATTCTGTTCGGCCCGCCGCGCAACCGCGACGACGCCGACCGCATGATGGCGCTGTTTTTCTCCAAGGAGGGCAAGCACATCATCTGCGGCGGCACGACCTCGTCCATTGCCGCGAAGTATCTGGGCAAGCCGCTGCGGCCGACGCTGGCGTTCGAGAAGTCGGACGTGCCGCCGATCGCGGAGCTGGAGGGCGTCGACCTCGTCACCGAGGGCGTCATCACGATGAACAAGGTCATTGAATATGCCAAGGACATGCTCGGGCAGAACGAGCGCCACGAGGAATGGAACTTCGGCCGGGACGGTGCGTCCATGATCTGCCGCCTGCTGTTTGAGGAGGCCACGGACATCAATTTCTACGTCGGCCGTGCGGTCAACCCGGCGCACCAGAACCCCGATCTTCCGATCAATTTCAACATCAAAATGAATCTGGTCGAGGAGCTCTCCGCGTGCCTGAAAAAAATGGGCAAGCGCATCAAGGTGAGCTACTTTTGATCCCCCTCTGACGCCGTCTCGAGACCGAGACGGCGTTCTTTTTGCAAAAATATGAAAAAAATCTTGTATTCCTGCGGCATATGGAGTATAATAATTGGAAATTATCGATCTCGTTCGAGACGATACCATCATTCAAAAAAGGAGGATGTCAAAAATGCAGAAATGCTATATCCCTGCCGGGTATAAAAACCCGCTTTCCGTCTATGAGACGCAGTGTGCCATTGAGTACATCAAGCACAATTTCCAGAAAAACCTTTGCCGTGCATTGAATCTGCTGCGCGTGTCTGCGCCGTTGTTTGTCGAGGAGGCTTCCGGCCTGAATGACAACCTGAACGGCTACGAGCGCCCCGTTTCGTTTGACATCCCTGATGTCGGCGCGGAGGCGCAGGTGGTGCATTCCCTCGCAAAGTGGAAGCGCTATGCCCTCGGCCGGTATGAGATCCGCCCGGGCAAGGGGCTGGTCACCGATATGAACGCGATCCGGCGCGACGAGGTCGTGGACAATCTGCACTCGGTCTATGTCGACCAGTGGGACTGGGAGAAGGTCATCACGCGCGAGACGCGCAACGTCGGCACGCTGTGCCAGACGGTGCAGCGCATCGTCAACGCGATCTATGTCACCGGCGAGACGCTGAAGATCGAGTTCCCGCAGATCAGCACCCATGTTCCGCGCGAGGTGATCTTCATCACGACGCAGGAGCTGGAGGACATGTTCCCCGACCTGCACACCGCGCAGGAGAAGGAGACGGCCTTCCATCGGCAGCACAAGGACAAGGCCGTGTTCCTGATGCAGATCGGCAAGAAGCTGCGCTCCGGCAAGCCGCACGACGGCCGCGCCCCGGACTACGACGATTGGGAGCTGAACGGCGACATCCTGTTCTGGAACAATGTGCTCGATCGCTCGTTCGAGGTCTCCTCCATGGGCATCCGCGTCGACGCCGAGTCGCTCGACCGCCAGCTCACCGAGGCCGGCTGCGACGACCGCCGCAGACTGCCCTTCCACAAGGCGCTGCTCGCCGGCGAGCTTCCGCTGACCATCGGCGGCGGCATTGGCCAGAGCCGTCTGTGTATGCTGCTGATGGGCTGCTGCCACATCGGCGAGGTGCAGTCAAGCGTTTGGGATCGCGAAACCGCAGCCGTTTGCCGCGACGCCGGCGTGATGCTGCTGTAATAGTAAGGAAACCTCTGAATCAATCGGCTGCGGCGCTCAGCGGGTCTTTTGCCCCAACTTATTGGTTTGAAAATCTTGAAATACGAAAAGTATTCCTGCAATTTCCAAACCTCAATTTGGAACAAAATCCCTCGCTGACCGCTCTTGCGATTGAATCAGAGCTTCCTAAGGAAAGCAAGAAAGTAGGGGAGAGATTATGGAACTGATTTCCGTCCGTGAGCTGTTCAAAAACACCGCCGCCTATGCCGGCAAGACCGTGGAGGTCGGCGGCTGGGTGCGCTCCGTGCGCGCCTCGAAGAGCTTCGGATTCATCGTCGTCAACGACGGCACGTTTTTCACGCCGCTTCAGGTCGTTTATCACGACAATATGGAGAATTTTGCGGAGATTTCCAAGCTGAACGTCGGCGCTGCCATCCTCGTCCGGGGCACGCTCGTTGAGACGCCCGAGGCCAAGCAGCCCTTCGAGGTGCAGGCCGAGACCGTCACGGTCGAGGGCGCGTCCACGCCGGATTATCCGCTGCAAAAGAAGCGCCATACCGTCGAATTCCTGCGCACCATGACGCATCTGCGTCCGCGCACGAATCTGTTTCAGGCGGTCTTCCGCGTGCGCAGCCTGGCGGCCTACGCGATCCACAGCTTCTTCATGGAGCGCGGCTTCGTCTATGTCCACACGCCGCTCATCACCGGCTCGGACTGCGAGGGCGCGGGCGAGATGTTCCAGGTGACCACGCTGGATCTTGACAACGTGCCCCGCACCGAGGACGGAAAGGTCGACTATAGCAAGGATTTCTTCGGCAAGCCGACGAACCTGACTGTCTCCGGCCAGCTCAACGGCGAGACCTTCGCCATGGCCTTCCGCAATATCTATACCTTCGGCCCGACCTTCCGCGCCGAAAACTCCAACACCACGCGCCATGCTGCCGAGTTCTGGATGATCGAGCCGGAGATCGCCTTTGCGGATCTCAAGGACGACATGCGCCTTGCCGAGGATATGCTCAAGCATATCATTGCCTATGTGCTCGAGCAGGCGCCCGAGGAGATGCAGTTCTTCAACCAGTTTGTCGACAAGGGACTGCTCGAGCGGCTCAACCACGTGCTGACGTCCGACTTCGGCCACGTGACCTACACCGAGGCGATCGAGCTGCTCGAGAAGCACAACGATCAGTTTGAATATCCCGTGCACTGGGGCAGCGACCTGCAAACCGAGCACGAGCGCTATCTGACCGAGGTCGTTTTCAAGCGCCCGGTCTTCGTCACGGACTATCCCAAGGAGATCAAGGCGTTTTATATGAAGCTCAACCCGGACGGCAAGACCGTCGCGGCGATGGACTGCCTTGTGCCCGGCATCGGCGAGATCATCGGCGGCAGCCAGCGTGAGGATAACTATGAGACGCTGCGCAGCCGGATGCAGGAGCTGGGTCTGAAGGAGGAGGACTACGCCTTCTACCTCGACCTGCGCAAGTACGGCTCGGCGCGCCACGCGGGCTTCGGCCTCGGCTTTGAGCGCTGCGTGATGTATCTGACCGGCGTCAGCAACATCCGCGACGTGCTGCCCTTCCCGCGCACCGTCGGCACCTGCGAGCTGTGACGCTCGAAAACCGAAGTTTCCCCGAATCATACTCGAAAAATGCAGAAAAAACGCGCCGTGATCCGATCACGGCGCGTTTTTTGTCGGTTTGGATGGGAGCTGCGGAATGCGCTTGATTCTGCATGAGACGGCGCAGCGTGCATTCGCACGATGCGAGTGTGCGTAGCACACGGGATTCTTGATT
>URLT01000085.1 GCA_900548795.1 uncultured Eubacteriales bacterium | reverse complement strand
AAGATCATCGGCGAGGAGTTTGCCCTCGTCAGCGGCTACCGGCTGCTCGACCCGGCCTATCGCTCGTCCTTCGCCGGGTATAAGGACTGGTTCATTCAGGAATTTGACCGGCCGGGCTACACGATCGAGGTCGGCTTGGGCACAAATCCCCTGCCGCTGTCAGAGCTGCCGTCGATCTATGGGAAGAACCTCGGCATCCTGACACGTGGGCTGGAGCGCTGAGGCGCTGTCTAATCCTCCGCCGCCTGCGCGAGCGACGCGGCGCAAGCGCGGCAAACGCGCTTGCCGGAGAAGCCGAAAAGCTCCTCGCCGCTCCCGCAAAACAGGCAGCTCGGCTGGTGCTTGCGCAGGATGATGCAGTCGCCCCCGGCGGAGATCTCCACCGGGTCGCGCTCGGAAATGTCCAGCGCGCGGCGCAGCTCGACGGGCAGCACGATGCGCCCGAGCTCATCGACGCGGCGGATGATGCCGTTTGTTTTCATGTCTCGTCCCCCCAGCAATACGGTCTTGCACAAGAAAGTGCGCATCAAGCAAGCTTGATGCGCACGTGTTTTTGACTTATCGGAGCAGGAGCGCGTTGACCAGCGTGAGCAGCACAAAGGCAGCCGCGATCCACTTGGTCGCTCTTTGCAGCTTGGCGTCGAGCGTGGCGCCGCTCTTGCTGAAATAGTTATCGGAATTGCCGCCGGTGAGCGCGCTGAGGCCGTCCTCCTTGCTGGACTGGAACATCACGGCAAGCGTCAGAACGACGCAGGAGATCATCTGGGCAACCAGAAGAACGATTTGAAGTGCAGACATAATTAACCTCCAGAAATACCGCGCTTACGGCTGGCGGCGAGCCGAAATGAAGTTCTTGCGAACGTAACTGCAAACAGTAATATTGATTTTACCACAAAGAATATGGATTTTCAAGGCTTTTTTCAAAAAAAGTCGTTTTTATTTCGTCGCCCATGTGTTGGTCGCCGCGCAGGTCAGATAAGCATTGATGAAGCCGTCGATGTTGCCGTCCATGACCGCGTTGATATTCGTGGATTCATAGGCGGTGCGGGTGTCCTTGACCAGCGTGTAGGGCATGAAGACGTAGTTCCGGATCTGGCTGCCCCACTCGATCTTCATCTGCGTGCCCTTGATGTCGGAGATCTTGTCGAGGTGCTCGCGCTCCTTGATCTCGATCAGCTTCGAGCGCAGCATCCGCATACAGGTCTCTTTGTTTTGGAACTGGTCGCGCTGCGTCTGGCAGGCGACGACGATGCCCGTCGGCTTGTGGATCAGGCGCACGGCCGAGGAGGTCTTGTTGATGTGCTGGCCGCCCGCGCCGGACGAGCGATAGACCTGCATCTCGATGTCCTCCGGACGGATCTCGACGTCCTTGGAGTCGTCGGCGATCTCCGGGATCACCTCGACCGCCGCGAAGGAGGTCTGCCGCCGGGCGTTGGAGTCAAAGGGCGACACGCGCACCAGACGGTGCACGCCGTTCTCGCTCTTGAGGAAGCCGTAGGCGTTCTCTCCCTCGACGAGGATGCTGGCGGATTTGATGCCGGCCTCGTCGCCGTCAAGGTAGTCCAGAATTTTATAGGTCAGGCCGTGCGACTCGACCCAGCGGGTATACATGCGGTAGAGCATCTGCGCCCAATCCTGCGCCTCGGTGCCGCCCGCGCCCGCCTGAAAGGACACAATGGCGTTGTTGCCGTCATACTCGCCCTTGAGCAGCGTCTCGAGCCGCGCCTCGTCCATATCCTTGACCAGCGCATCGTAGCCCTGCTTCAGCTCGTCGAGCATGGAATCGTCGTTTTCCTCCAGCGCCATCTCGCAAATGGTCATCAGGTCGTCCCACGAGGCGGTCATTTGCACGTATTTGTCGCGCTTGCCCTCGAGCGTTTTCGTGCGCATCACGGCCTTCTGCGAGCGCGCGGGGTCATCCCAAAAGCCCGGCGCCTCGGCCATAGCGTGCAGCCGCTCCAGCTCGTCGAGCACGCTCTGCGGCAGGAAGGCCGCCTTCAGCTCGGCCAGCTTGGGCTTCAGCTCGTTCAGCTTTGCCTTATATTCTTCGAATTCAATCATAGCAGTTTCTCCATTACATCATTTTCCTGCATAAGTATAACCGAAAATTGGCAATAAGTAAAGCTCATTTTTTCAAAAGAGGGCAATTTGCGGGAAAAATCGGAGCCCGGCCGCTTATAGAAGCGCCCGTCGGCATGCCGGGGCACGCAGACGGGCGCGAGCTTATACGGATTCTGTTTTTACGGATTGCCGGGGAAGAAATCCCACGGATTCCAGCCGTCGGAGGGCATGGTCTCCTCCTGCGCCTGCTCGGTCGGCTTGGCGTCAAAGGTCACCGTCACGGTCACGCTCTCCCCGCCGCGCTGCACGGTAAATTCCGCCGTGTCTCCTGCACGATAGTGCTTCAGCTCGCGGGAAAGATCGGAATAGCTCGTGATCTTGGTCTCGCCGATGGCAGTGATCACGTCCTCGGCCTTGAGCCCCGCCTTTGCGGCCGCCGAGCCGTCCTCCACGCTGACAATGCGCGCGCCGTCGGTAGAGGTGGTGTCGGCCATGATGCCCAGATAGGCGCGGTCTACGACCGTCCCGTTCTGACGCAGGTCGTCGAGAATGTCCAGCACGTCGTTGATCGGGATGGCAAAGCCGATGCCCTCGATGGTCGTGCCGCTGTTCGTCGAGCCGGAATACTTGGCCGTCGTGATGCCCACGACCTCGCCATACATATTAAACAGCGGGCCGCCGGAATTGCCGGGGTTGATGGCGGCGTCGATCTGCATCATGTTGATGGGCGAGCCGTCGGTGTTCACCGCGCGATCCTTCGCACTGACATAGCCAACCGTCAGAGAATAGGTCAGCTCGCCGAGCGGATTGCCGATGGCGGCGACCTGATCGCCCACGCCCAGCTCATCGGAGCTGCCGAGGCTGACGGTAGGCAGGTCGGTCGCGTCGATCTTCAGCAACGCGACGTCACTGTCCTCCTCGTAGCCGACGATCTGCGCGTCGTACTTTGTGCCGTCGCTCGTCGTGACGGTCAGGGATTTTGCGTTCTCCACCACGTGGTAGTTCGTCAGGATCTCGCCGTCGGAGCTGATGATGAAGCCCGTGCCGCTGCTGGCGGTCTCGGAGACCTGACCGAAGATGTTATAGCTGGTGCTCTCGTTGGCGATGCCGACGATCGCCGGAACGTTGGCCTGATAGATTTGCGAGGGCGTCATCAGGCTGCCGTCGGCATTGACCTTGGCGGCCTGCGTATGCGTCACGGTGGTGCCGGCGGAGGACTGGGACGGCGCTTCGGTCTGCTTATCCTGATGCAGCACGGCGCCGACGATCGCGCCGCCTGCAAGGCTGCCGAGCAGCGCGCAGCAGAGCGCGAGCACGGCGACCTTCATGCCCAGTCCTGCGCCCTTTTTCGGCTTCTTGGGCTGCTTCGGCGCACCGGCCGGAGCCGCAGCACGGGGCGGGACGGGAGGCGCCGGAGGCGTCTGGTGCGTATAGCCGCCATAGGCCGGATAGCTCTGATAGGGCGCGTCCGGCTGACGGCCGTAGGGCGGGCGGCTGAAATACGGCGGCTGCATGGGCTCGGAATACTGCGGGCGCTGCATCGGCTGCTCGAAGGCGGGCTGCTCGGGCGCAGACTGCTGCGCGGCCGGCTGCTCAGCCTCCGTCTGCTGCATGACCGGCTGCTCGGGCGCAGACTGCTGCACGGGCGCCTGCTCACAGGCGGGCTGCTCGGGCGCGGGCTGCTGTGCAGTTTCCTGCACGTCGCGGTTCGGTTCATAGTCAAAAGGATTCTCGTTCATGACTGTCGCTCCTTTGTTTCATCTTGATGCTATCATCATAGTTTCTGGATGTTACAGAAATATGTCCGGCGTACAAATGTTTTTTGAACGTGTACGAACAAAGCGCGCCCCCGCGAAAAATCCGCGGAGGCGCGATCGTTTGCTTCGGTCAGCCCTGCATGATCTCCATGATCGTCGCGTCGGTCTGCCGCATTCCCTGCTGCGCCAGCACGCCGACGTTTGCAATCGTCGCGTCGACCGAGCCGCCGACGATGCCCTCGCCGCGGCAGAACTCGCGGTGGTGCAGATACATCCGGTAGCCCAAGATCCCGGCGTCGACTGCGGCGGCGATCTTGGCCGCGCAGGACGGCTTCGCCCCGTCGCAGATCGTCCCGGAGAGGATGGCGACGGCGTTGACCACGGTGTGCGACACGGCCTCATAGCCGCCGCCAAGCAGGTAGCAGATGCCCGCGCCCGCACCGACGCCCGCGGAAATCGCCCCGCAGTAGGCCGAGAGGCGGCCAATGCCGCGCTTCTGGTGGATGGTGATGAGGTCGCTGACCAGCAGCGCGCGGTAAAGCTGCTCGCGCGTAGCGCCGATGTGCTCGGCATAGACCACGACGGGCATACAGGCGGTGATGCCCTGATTGCCTGAGCCGGAGAGGATCACGACCGGCTTTTCGCAGCCGCTCATGCGCGCGTCCGACCCGGCGGCGGCATAGGCCTTCGCCCGCTGCTTGACGTCGTCGCCATAGTCCTCGAGCAAAATGCGCCCGATCTGCGCGCCCCAAACGCCGTTGAGCCCCTCGCGGGCGATGTCGGAATTATAGGCGATCTGGCGCTCGAGCAGCGGCGCAAGCGCGTCGAGCGGCGTCTCGTCGGCGAAGCGCAGGATGTCCGCGACGTTCAGCTTGCTCCGATCCGCGCCGTGCTCCTCGACCGTCTGCGGCACAGGCTCGTTGCGCAGGATCTCCCCGTCGCGCTCCATATAGATCACGTTCGTGTGCTGTCCCGCGATGCGCACCCGCGCCCGGTGTGCCCCGGCCACGGCGGTCAGGTCAATGTCGAGCTTGCAGGTCGAGCCGGAGCAGCGCACCTCCACCGGCGTGCGCTCGAGAAACGCGTCCAGCTCGGGCAGACGCTCGCTCGGCAGCGACGCAATGACCAGCAGCCCCTTCTCGGGGTCGCCTGCGACCATCCCGGCGGCAATGGCCGGGCAGATGCCCTTGCGGCCGTCGGTGTTCGGCACGACGACGCTCTTCACATTTTTGATGATATTTCCGCTCAGCAGCGCAGTGACGCGCTCGGGCGCGCAGCCGAGCAGGCGGCGCAGCTTCGCCGCGCAGAGCGCGATCGCGATCGGCTCGGTGCAGCCCATGGCCGGGATCAGCTCCTCGCGGAGGATCTCGGCGAAGGTTTCCATCACAGACGCGTCCATAGTAGAGAGCCTCTTTTCTGTTTAGGAACTTCTGATTCAATCGCAAGAGCGGTCAGCGAGGGATTTTGTTTTCAAATTGAGGTTTGGAAATCGCAGGAATCCTTTTCGTATTTCAAGATTTTCAAACCAATCAGTTGGGGCAAAAGGCCCGCTGAGCGCCGCAGCTGATTGATTCAGAGGTTCCCAAGATTTTCAAACCGATCAGTTGGGGCAAAAGACCCGCTGACCGCCGCAGACGATTGATTCAGAGGTTCCTTTATTTTTTGTTGCTATGAGATTGGTGGAGCAAAATAAAGAACAGGATCAGAAGGATTTGCAGCACGGCACAGATGATAAGCAAAAACAGAACGGAGCGGAACGGAATGCTCAGCACGATGCTCAGCCCGACACCCCAGACGATCAGCGACGAGGACAGCGCCTGAAGCAGGTGGTTCCACCACATTGTGCAATAGACCACGCTGATGATGCCCGTGATCGGAATGGCATAGATGAACAGCAGCCACGACGAATGCTCCAAAATGCCCGTGATCTTCGACAGGCAAAAAACGACCGTCATGACCAGCCACGCCAGCCCCACGGACAGCAAATAGATCAAAATGCGGCGGGTGCTCGCCTTCGGCACCTTTTTCTCGCGCAGAAGATCCTGCACGGTGATCTGATACAGTGCGGCGATCTTAGCCAAGATATAGATGTCGGGCGTGCCGTCGCCGCGCTCCCACTTGGAGACGGACTTGTCCGAATAATTCAGCTTCTCGGCAAGCTCGGCCTGCGTGTCGCCGTTTTGCTTGCGGTAATAGGCGATATTCTCGGCGATTTGCAGGCGAAGCTGCTCCTCGCTCTGGGGAGCAGCCGCGCGCTGGCGGTCGAATTCCTCAGTCATATGATGTTGCTCCTTTTCTTTCGCCCTGCGTCCGCGCGCCGCGCGCCGGAGAAGCCTCGGCAGCGCCGCAAAGCCTTGATTTTGCTGGACTCTACTGCGAGTAGAGCCGGATTCTATCCACCGTAGAGCGACATTCTGCGGCCGGTGGAGCAGAAGCCCCCAGCGGTAGCGTGACAGCAGGAAAAAACTGTGCTAAGCTACGGCTGCAAGGAGGGGATTTCCATGTTGAACAAATTGAAAAAATGCACCGCAAAGGTGATCCGCATTCTCACCACGGCGCCAGTCTTCGCGGCGCTGCTCTGCACATTATTGTATGTGCTCGTTCCGAACAGCTTCGCCTCGCCCCTGCATTTTGTGCTGGCGCTCGGCTATCTTTCGGTGCTCCCGGTTCTGGCCTATCCGATCTCCGCCGTCATCCCGGCGCTGCGCCGCAAGGGGCGCGACGGGCAGCGGAACCTTGCCATCGTGCTTTCGATCTGCGGGTATCTCGGCGGCTTTTTGACCGCGCTGCTGCTGGACGGCACACCGACGGAGTGCGTGCTCTTCGGCACCTATCTCTGCTCCGGCACGCTGCTGGCGCTTTGCACGGTTTTCCATTTCAAGGCAAGCGGCCATGCCTGCGGCTGCTCCGGCCCGAATGCCATGCTCTCTCTGTTTGTCAGCCCATGGTTCATGCTGGGCTATCTGCTGCTGACGCCGATTTTTTGGGCAAGCAGAAAGCTCGGACGGCACTCCGTCCCGCAGCTTCTGGTCGGCACGGTCATCCCCGTGCTGGCGCTTTTCGCAAATTACGCCATGTTCATTCGCTGAGCGCGCACGGCGCATAGCAAAAACGCTTCGCCGGGCGATTTGGGCAGCCGGTTCGGCGAATGGTGCAGATGGATATACAGCATATACGTATATTATTATAATCGATACTCCGAGCTTTTGCAAGCCCGAGTTTTTCGGCGGGGG
>URLT01000084.1 GCA_900548795.1 uncultured Eubacteriales bacterium | reverse complement strand
ATTGAAGCTGATACCCGCCGCAGTTTTTAGATTGGTTTTGTTCATATCGCGGTCAATAAGCAGCTTCCAAAGATTATTATAACATATAGACACGGTATCGCCTCCTGTTTCATAACACAAGCTTGGTTTATTATATTATAGCAAACAATCTACCGAGAAGCAAGCGCATCTCACGGTCTCATTAGAAAATCTCACATATAGCTCCCCCAGCGCTTCCATTACTCACGTTACAACAATCTGCCCAAACGCCTTGATTGCCGGCCGTCTTCATCAAGGGTAGCAAGCTGTATTTTTATTCGTCGTGCTTCTTGTTCCGGTTCTCATTAATATCGCAGCCTTGCGCTATGTAGCAAACGCAGGCAAGCGCAAAGTCCAGATGCCCATGCGGACACTCTGTCAGCACGGGCATCTGCATGAAGAAAACCTCGAAATTGATCGTCTTCGGCTGAGCGGCGGAGCTATTTATCGAGCCGCGCAGCTTCAAAAAACATATCCGCACTTCCCCACACAGGCCGCGGCAGGCATCGGGAGCTTCCGTGCTCTCCCGATGCCTGCCGTTTTTTCTAGGGAACCTCTGATTCAATCGCAAGAGCGATCAGCGAGGGATTTTGTTCCAAATTGAGGTTTGAAAATCGCAGGAATCCTTTTCGTATTTCAAGATTTTCAAACCGAAAAGTTGGGGCAAAAGACCCGCTGAGCGCCGCAGACGATCGATTCAGAGGTTCCCTAGTATAAGAAAACCTCGAAATTGATCGTCTTCGGCTGAGCGGCGGAGCTATTTATCGAGCCGCGCAGCTTCAAAAAACATATCCGCACTTCCCCACACAGGCCGCGGCAGGCATCGGGAGCTTCCGTGCTCTCCCGATGCCTGCCGTTTTTTCTAGGGAACCTCTGATTCAATCGCAAGAGCGATCAGCGAGGGATTTTGTTCCAAATTGAGGTTTGAAAATCGCAGGAATCCTTTTCGGATTTCAAGATTTTCAAACCGATCAGTTGGGGCAAAAGACCCACTGAGCGCCGCTGCCGATTGATTCAGAGGTTCCTTAGGTATTATTGTACGTCGATAAGCTCCGGGTGTGCCTGAGCGCGGTGCATGAGCTTATCAAAATTTCCGTTCGACGGCGGCGGCGTCTGCCCCGCCTTCACGGCCTTGACCCGGATCGGGCGGCTCAAAATGCCCGCAGCGCATTCAGCCACGCGCTGCAGAACCTCCGGCGCGCTGATGAACGGATAGGCAAATTCGACGCACTCGAGCGTCAGATCGTCGCCGCTCAGCGTGCCCTTGACCGGCGCGTTGGCGTGGACGGCAAACATCCCCATAGCCGGCGGCTGAAGCGCCGCGCGCGCCTTTTCGACCAGCTTCGGCCAGAAGCCGTCCGGTGCGGCCGTCTGCGGCTGCTTCGGACGCGGCGGAACCGGCTCGTCCGACGGCTCGGGCGGCGGGGTCAGCTCCTCCCACGGCGCGGATTCCGGCTCGTCGTCGTCCCACGGCGGCGCCTCCTGCGAGGGCTGCTTCTGCTCGGGCGCGGGCTTGACCGCGGCGACCGCCCCGGCCGCCAACCGATCCTCCAGCCGTCCGACCCGAGCCGCAAGCGCGGCAGGCGTGGCGACATCCTCCGGGCTGCACAGCCGCAGCAGGCACAGCTCGGCGTCGATGCGGCGGTTTGAGCTGGTGTTGAAGCCGTTCGCCGTTTTTCTCAGCTCCTCGGTCATCCAGAGCAGCTCCGACGGCGAAAACAGCGGCAGCAGCGCGGAAAGCTCCTGCTCCGTGCAGATGCCGGAAACCAGCGCCGCGCCGCCCTTGGGCGCGGTGCGCAGGATCAGCAGGTCGCGCGCCACCGAGCAAAGCTCGTTGAGCATGGCAGCAAGATCCTTGCCCTCGGCATATTGCCCGTCGAAAAGCCTCAGAGCCGCCGCGCCGTCGTGCTTCGCGATGGCCTGCAGCATGGCCTCAGTCTGCCGCGTTCCGGCAAGGCCGAGCGTGCGGCAGACCTGCTCGGTGCCGAGCTCGCCGGTCGAGGCCGACGCGCACTGGTCGAGCAGACTGACCGCGTCGCGCAGACCGCCGTCGGCCAGCCGCGCCAGATAGGCCGCCGCCTCGGGCAGCAGATCGATCTTTTCCTGATAGGCAATATAGCTCAGCCGGTCGGCAATGTCCTGCGGCAGGATGCGCCGGAAGGAGAAGCGCTGACAGCGCGAGAGGATCGTCGCGGGCACCTTTTGCAGCTCGGTCGTTGCAAGGATGAAGAGCAGATGCTCCGGCGGCTCCTCGATGATCTTGAGCAGGGCGTTGAAGGCCTGCATCGAGAGCATATGCACCTCGTCGATGATATAAACGCGCTTGCGCACCTCGGCCGGGGTATAGACCGCGTCGTCGCGCAGGCCGCGCACGTTATCCACGCCGTTGTTCGACGCCGCGTCGATCTCCAGCACGTCCATGCACGCGCCGGAATCGATGCTCCGGCAGGCCGCGCAGCGGTTGCACGGATTGCCGTCGACCGGGTGCTCGCAGTTGACGGCCTTGGCCAGAATTTTTGCGCAGGTCGTCTTGCCCGTGCCGCGCGTGCCGGTGAACAGATAAGCGTGGCTGGTCTTGCCGGTGAGGATCTGATTTTTCAGCGTCTGCGTGACCGCGAGCTGACCGACCACGTCGTCAAAGCTCTGCGGCCGATATTTTCGATATAATGCCTGATACATGTCCCTGTCCTCCGTATTCTTCCCCTCTAGTATAATCCATCCCCGCGCAAAAAGCAAACAGAAAATCCCGCTTGTATTCTCCCCGTATTTGCGGTATGATAAAGGAAGAAATTTACTGCAAAGGAGAACCGACTATGGAAAACTGGACTTTTGCCTCCATTCCCTATCAGCGTCCCGACGTGGAGCAGGTCAAGCGCAGCTATCAGGCATGGACGGAGCAGGTGAAAAAAGCGAAGGATTATGCTGAGGTGCGCAGCATTCTGCTCGAGATCGACCGGGCGACCATGCCCTTTGATGAGCAGTGCACCGTCGCCTTTATCCGCAACACGCTCAACACGGCAGACGAATTTTATGAAAAAGAGCTGGAATATCTGAACGACGCGCTGCCCGAGCTGGAGCAGTACAGCGTCGCCTGCTACGAGGCGCTGTTCGACTCGCCCTTCCGCAAGGAGCTGGAGCAGGAATTCGGCCGCCAGCTCTTCGCGCAGATCGAGCTGCAAAAGAAGAGCTTCTGCGAGAAGAACATTCCCCTTGCCCAGCGCGAAAACAAGCTGGTCATGGAATACCAGAAGCTCATGGCCTCGTGCAGCATCGAATTTGACGGCGAGACCTGCAACCTCTATGGCATCCAGAAGCATTTTGAGGACGACGACCGCGAAACGCGCCGCCGCGCGTGGCAGGCCTATTCCGACTTCTACGAGGCCAACGAGCCGCGCATGGAGGCGATCTGGGACGAGCTGATCGCCGTGCGCAACGAGATGGGGCGCAACCTCGGCTATGAGAACTTCATCCCGCTGGCCTATATGCAGCAGGGCCGCACGGACTACGGTCAGGAGGAGGTTGCCTCCTTCCGCGAGCAGGTGCGCAAGGAGCTTGTGCCGCTTTGCAGCAAGCTCTATGACTATCAGGCCAAGCGTCTCGGTCTAGAGCATGTGATGGTCTGGGACGAGGAACGCATCTTCCCCGACGGCAACGCCCACGCCATCGGCGGCGACGACTTCCTAGTCAGCGAAGCGCAGAAGATGTATCACGACCTGAGCAAGGAGACCGGCGAGTTCATCGATTTCATGATCGAGCACGGCCTGATGGATCTGACGAACCGCCCCGGCAAGGCCTCCACCGGCTATATGACCGACCTCAAGACGCGCAAGGCGCCGTTCGTCTTCTCGTGCTTCAACGGCACGATCGGCGACATGCAGGTGCTCACGCACGAGCTGGGGCACGCCTTCGCGGGCTACCGCGCCATGCGCTGCCAGCCGCTCTCGGCTTATTACGGCGAATCGACCGACATTGCCGAGATCCATTCGATGTCCATGGAGCAGTTCTGCTATCCCTATGCCGAGCGCTTCTTCGGCAAGGACGCCGACAAGTTCCGCTTTGCGCATCTGCAGGACGCGTTCACCTTCGTGCCCTTCGGCGTGGCGGTCGACGAATTCCAGCACATCTGCTATGCCCACCCCGAGCTGACGCCGAAGGAGCGCACGATGCAGTGGCACAAGCTCGAGGAAAAATATATGCCGTGGCGCCGCTATGGCGAAAACCCCTTCATGGAGCGCGGCGGCTACTGGTATCACAAGCTGCACATTTTCCACTACCCCATGTATTATATCAACTACACCCTGACGACCATGGGCGCGCTGGAATTCAAGAAGAAATACGCCGAGAACCGCGAAGCCGCATGGGCGGATTATCTGCGCCTGTGCGACGTCGGCGGCAGCCGCAGCTATCTCGAGACGCTCGAATATGCAAACGTCTCCAACCCCTTCCTGCCCGGAAGCGTGGCGCGGAGCACGTCCTACGCGAAGGAGATCCTGCTCAGCGAGGCAGAAGCGCTGTCAAAATAACAAACAAAAAACGCAGGGGCACGGTCGTGGAGCGCTTCCACCTCCGTGCCCCTGCGTTTATGCAGAGCTTTTTTGTTTTTTTAGGAACCTCTGATTCAATCGCAAGAGCGGTCAGCGAGGGATTTTATTCCAAATTAAGGTTTGGAAATCGCAGGAATCCTTTTCGTATTTCAAGATTTTCAAACCGATCAGTTGGGGAAAAAGACCCGCTGAGCGCCGCAGCTGATTGATTCAAAGGTTCCTTAATATGTCACTCATTCTCCGGCTCTGCGCCGACCACGCACTCGATGCGCGCGTTGCGGATCATGCGGCTGCACATCAGGCACGGCTCGGCGTGGATCAGCCTGCCGTTCTCAAACCCGGCAAGATAGAGCGTTGAGCCGATCATATCCTGCCCGTTGGCGCTGATGATCGCGTTGGCCTCGGCATGGACGGCAAGGCATTTTTCGTACTGCTGCCCGTGCGGAACGCCGTGCGCCTCGCGCCAGCAGACGCCGACGTCGCAGCAGTTCTCGTCCCCGCGCGCCGAGCCGTTGTAGCCGGTCGCGATGATGACGTCGTCCTTCACGATCACCGCGCCGTACTGCCGCCGCAGGCAGGTCGAGCGCTGGGCGACGGCCTTGGCAATGTTCAGATAATACTCCCGCTTGGTCGTACGCATCCTCCGCGCCTCCTTCTTGTCGTTTGACTCGGCTTGCTCTCGTGGCTTGTCCGCCGGTCTTTCCGTGCTTTCATTATATCCGATCGCCGCCCCGACCGCAAGAGAAATCTGAGCCTTGCGTCTCTTTTTTTATTTGTTCCGTTTCCATTTTAGGCAGCTTGCTTCTGAATTCGAAGCATGGTATACTAGGGAACCTCTGATTAAAATATTGAATCAAGAATCAGTATCAGCTCTCGCTCGGGTGGATGCCGTGCGCGGCGAACTGCTCGAGCAGGGCGTCCATATCGTTCGGGCAGCTCATCGGCTCGCCGCAGGCCTTGATTGCGTTGGCGACGTCCTTCAGACCGTTGCCGGTCACGACGGAGACGACCTTTGCGTCGGCAGGGATCTTGCCCTCCTGGCAGAGCTTCTTCAGGCCGGCGGCGCCGGTGACGCCGGCAGGCTCGCCGAAGACGCCGCAGGTGCGGCCGAGCAGCTTCTGCGCGGCCATGATCTCCTCGTCGGTAACGTTGACGACGATGCCGTTGCTCTCGCGGATGGCCATGAGCGCCTTATCGGCATTGCGCGGCACGCCGACGGCGATGGAGTCGGCGAGGGTGTTCTCCTCCATCGGCTCCCACGGCTTGTTCTCTGCAATGGCGCGGTTGATCGGGTGGCAGCCCTCGGCCTGCGCCGAGATCAGGCGCGGCAGATGATCGATGAAGCCGATTGCATAGAGATCCTTCAGCCCCTTCCACAGGCCGGCGATCGTGCAGCCGTCGCCGACGGAGATGGCGATATAATCCGGCACCTCCCAGTTGAGCTGCTCCATGATCTCCAAACCGACGGTCTTCTTGCCCTCGGAGAGGTAGGGGTTGATGGCCGCGTTGCGGTTATACCAGCCCCACTTGTCGATGGCCTTCTTGGAAAGCTCAAACGTCTCCTCATAGTTGCCCTGCACGGACACGACGTTCGCGCCGAAGGTCATGAGCTGCGCGACCTTGCCCTTCGGGGCGCGGGACGGGACGAAGATATAGGTCTTCAGACCCGCTGCGGCGGCGTTGCCGGCCAGAGAGGAGGCAGCGTTGCCGGTGGAGGAGCAGGCGATGACCTTCGCCCCGGCCTCCTGTGCCTTGGCCACGGCCATGGCCGAGGCGCGATCCTTCAGCGAGGCGGTCGGGTTGATGCCGTCGTCCTTGACCCAGAGCTTGGCGATGCCCAGCTCCTTGGCCAGACGGTCGGCCTGATAGAGCGGGCTCCAGCCGACGCGCAGCGGGGTGTTCGGCGTGGTCTCCTCAACGGGCAGCAGCTCGCGATAGCGCCACATGGAGCGGTCGTCGCGGGCAGCCAGCTTTTCCTTCGTGAAGACGGACTTGATGTAGTCGTAGTCGTAGATGATGTCGAGAATGCCGCCGCAGGAGCAGTTGGTCAGGTTCGGAACGGCTTCGTATTCCTTGCCGCACTTGACGCAGCGGCCGCAGATCACGTTTTTCATATGTGTTTCTCCTTATGAAAGCGGGGAGGGGGACATGCCCCTCCCCTCATTTTTATGAATTAAAGCGTCTTGAGCAGGCCGGTGGCCTCGTTGAACTCGTCGATGAGCGCGTCAAGCTCCTTCGCCTGCGCGTGGACGGCGTCCCACGTGCCCTTGGTGTCGTACCACTGGGCGTTGAGATCCTCGACGTCCATCTGCTGCTGCTCGACCCAAGTGTAATACTTGAGGTTGTGCACGCGCTTGCGCTCGGCATAGGTCAGCTCGAGCAGGTTGTCGGTCTTGAGGCCGAGCATATGCAGCGCATGATCCTTCGCGGCCTCGACGGTGTTGTAAGCGCCGTGCAGCTCGTTCAGCTCCTCCACGCGGGACTTGTACATCACGGCCGAGTCGGTCAGGACGGTGACGACGACGTCGTCCGCCGTCAGCTCGTAGTACTTCGCGAACTTGATGCAGCAAAGGACGTTGGCGATGCCGGAGATTCCCATCCACGTGAACTTCTCGATCTGCTCGTCGGTCATGCCCAGCTCTTCCTTGA
>URLT01000083.1 GCA_900548795.1 uncultured Eubacteriales bacterium | reverse complement strand
TGACGATCTGCGCGCGGGTGCAGGTCTCGTCCGGGCTGAAGGTCGTGCCGGACGTGCCGTTGGTGATGCCCTTTTCGACTGCCCAGAGGACGGCATTGTAGTAGTACGCGCCCGGCTTCACGTCCGTGAACGGGTTCGTGCTGCTTGCGGGGGCGGGCTTCCCGGCTGCGCGCCAGAGGAAGGTCACGACCTGCGCTCTCGTGCAGCCCTCCTCGGGGCTGAACGTGCTGTCGCTCGTGCCGTTGGTGACGTTGTTCGCAACTGCCCAGAGAACCGGGTCATGATAGTAAGCGCTTTCGCGAATATCCGTGAACGGGTTTTCGGCCGGGGTCGGAGTCGGGCGCTCGAGGCGCGGCAAGCTGACGACTGCGATCTGCGGCTCAAACGCCGGGTTGGCAAAGGCCGCCGTGTAGGTGATCTCGCCCTCGGCGTCGTAGGTGGCTTCCTTCGTCACGGCGGAGGTCACAACGCCGGTTTCCGTCTCCGCGTGGTCAGGGTCGCGCTTGCAGACGCGCGTCGCGGTGATCGCGCTGTGGTCGTTCGCCCACTCATAGACCGGTTCGCCCCAGTCGTGGCCGAGCGCGGATATTTCTTTATAGGCCGTGTAGTCGCATCGGCTGCAGGTCTGATAGGCCTCCCAGCCGATTTCCGTGCAGGTCGCGGCCTTCGCCTCGTGGTCGACGTAGTCGTGACCCAAAGCGTCGAGCTTCTTTGCTTCGCGGCTCAGCTCTTTTTTGCAGACGGAGCAATAGACGACCTCGTCGTAGCTGCCGCCCACGGTGCAGGTGGGCGCGACCTCGTTCTCGCGAACCGGCGCCGCCGGGGCGTGACCCTTGACGGGAATCTCTTTGTAGGTCGTGTAGTCGCAGCGGCTGCAGGTCTGATAGGCCTCCCAGCCGATTTCGGTGCAGGTCGCGGCCTTCGCCTCGTGGTCGACGTAGTCGTGACCCAAAGCGTCGAGCTTCTTTGCTTCGCGGCTCAGCTCTTTTTTGCAGACGGAGCAATAGACGACCTCGTCGTAGCTGCCGCCCACGGTGCAGGTGGGCGCGACCTCGTTCTCGCGAACCGGCGCCGCCGGGGCGTGACCCTTGACGGGAATCTCTTTGTAGGTCGTGTAGTCGCAGCGGCTGCAGGTCTGATAGGCCTCCCAGCCGACTTCGGTGCAGGTTGCGGCCTTCGCCTCGTGGTCGACGTAGTCGTGCCCGAGCGCGTCGGTGTAGGTGTCCTTGTAGGAATCTCCGCAGACGCAGGTGTGCGTCGTGTAGCCCTGCTCGGTGCAGGTCGGGGCGGTGACGGCGATTGTGTAGACGTGCTGATGCGGCGGCTGCGGAACGTTCACGCCGTCCCATGTTGCCGTTGGGAACTTGCATACGCCCCATGTTGGCGTTGTCCAGCCCTCTTTTCCTTCGATGAAATAGAGCGTCAAGCCGGGAATGTTGAAGTAATCCCTGCTGCTCTTCTCGTATAACTGAAAAACGAGGAAGCCTGCTTGGGGTGCGTTCCCCTTGAAGCAAGCGCTCGTCAGGCCGACACAGTTACAGAACGCATAGTCTCCAATGCTCGTCACGCTGTCCGGGAGCGTGATACTTGTCAGTCTGGCGCAGTTGGTGAAGGCACAGTTTGCGACGCTTGCTACGCCGTCCGGAATTTCGTATGCGCCGGAAATGCCGCCGGGGAAGCAGATCAGTGTCGTTTTCTTCTTATCAAAAAGTACGCCGCTTTCGTCGTTGGAATACGCGGAATTATCCGGGTCTACCCATATCCCGGACAGTTTGGCGCAGCCCTCGAACGAATCGCTATGGATGCTCGTTACATTGCTGGGGATGGCAATGCTTGTCAGACCGGTGCAGTCGGAGAACGCACCGCCGCCGATGCTCGTCACGCTATCCGGAATGGTTACGTTTGTCAGACTGGTGCAGCCCTCGAACGCATTGCCGCCGATGCTCGTCACGCTGCCCGGAATGGTTACATTCGTCAGACCGGAGCAGTCCTTGAACGTTTCGTAACTGATTTTCGTCATGCTGCCCGGAATTGTTACGTTTGTCAGACCGGTGCAGCCCTTGAACGCACTGCTATCAATGCTCGTCACGCTGTCCGGAATGGTTACGTTCGTCAGACCGGTGCAGCCCTCGAACGCACTGCTATCAATGCTCGTCACGCTGTCCGGAATGGTTACGTTCGTCAGACCGGTGCAGCCCCTGGCCATTTTAATAGGAATACAATCTATGCTGCTCGGAATGGTGATACTCGTCAGGCCGGTGCAAAATGAGAATGCGTACCATTCAATGCTCGTTACGCTGTCCGGGATGACGAGGTTCGTCAGACCGGAGCAGTACTCGAGCGCAGAGAGCTCGATGTTTGTCACACTGTTCGGGATGGTGAGGCTCGTCAGACCGGAGCAGCGATAGAACGAATAGTTTTCGAGGGTTGTCACGAAGTTTGGAATCTCGTATGCGCCGGAAAAGCCGCCGGGGCAGCAGACCAATGATGCGTGGCCATTATAATCATAATAATATGGATCTCTTTTGAAAAGCACGCCTCTGTCATCACTGAAATAAGTTGAATTATTCGGGTCTACCCATATCCCGGACAGCTTGGTACAGCCGCAGAAGGCGCTGCTACTAATGCGCCTCACGCTGCTCGGGATGGTGATACTTGTCAGCGCGGTGCAGTTGCCAAATGCATCGTCATCGATGCCTGTCACGCTGTCCGAAAGGGTGACGTTGGCCAGACTGGTGCAGCCGCCAAATGCGCCAAAACTAATGCTCTCCAAACCGTCCGGGATCGTAATGCTTGTCAGGCTGCTGCAGTTTGAGAACGCACCGCTGTCGATGCTTGTTACGCTACCCGCAATGGAAACGCTCGTGAGATCAATGCAGCCGGAGAATGCTACGAACCCGATGCGCGTCACGCCTTCCTTTATGACCACGCTCCTGATGGGCAAGCTATACCACGGGGGGGCACAAAGATTGTTATAGTCATCTATGCTCCCGCTTCCGCTGATGGTCAGCGTCCCCTCGCTGTCGAACGACCATTTCACGTTTTCACCGCAGCTGCCGGAGGTGACCACGTCCGCCGCTTCCGCGCGGAAGCCCAGCCCGCCGAGCAGCAGACAGAGGCAGAGCACGGCGGCAAAGATCCTTTGTTTCATTGAAAATCCTCCCATCCTTTTATCTGGGGAACCTCTGAATCAATCAGCTGCAGTGCTCAGCGGGTCTTTTGCCCCAACTGATCGCTTGAAATACGAAAAGGATTCCTGCAATTTCCAAACCATAATTTGGAACAAAATCCCTCGCTGACCGCTCTTGCGATTGAATCAGGCTTCCCCTTGGTGACAGATCAACGGGTGCCTTGAAGCGTTTGCTTTGCGCGGCCTTCTCTCAAAAAACGCCGGAGCTCGAGCCATCGGCGCGGAGTGAAGCGGAGCACAAAAAAATGAGCACAGCCGGAGCTGCGCACCCGTACAAACACGATGCTCCGACTGTTGTGGCGCAAAGCCCCGATCCGGAGAACGGGGGGTGCAGAAAAAGCACATCTTTGCACAATGAAAGCATGAAATATGTATCGTATCATCAGCTTACCATAATCATGCGGGAAAAGCAAGAAAAAATCGCGAGATTTATTCGAAAAATCAAAAATCCCCCGGGCGGGGGAGCGGCCTTGAAGAAGATCCGCTCCCGTCGCCCGGGGGTTTCGTTTTGATACTAGAATCTGTTAAAAAGCTTGAAAAGCTTTTTATAGCGCCGAAGACGCGTCAGATTCTGCATGAGACGGCGCAGCGTGCATTCGCACGATGCGAGTGTGCGTAGCACACGGGATTCTTGATTAAAACTATGAAATATTTTAATCAAGAATCAGTATGAGAAGGAGAGCTTGCGCAGAACGGCCGGAGGATCGCTCGCGTGGGTCAGCTCGTCTTCTGCGAGATGCCTGTGATGCGGCTGATGACGAAGTCGTGCTGCTCGTCAGTGACGACGCTGTCGCAATAGGGACACTTGGCGGTCATGTTGATCTCCAGCGGTGCGCCGCAGTTCGGGCAGTTGATCGTGTGCAGACCCTGTGCCTGCCCGGTCTTCAGGCCGGAGGTGCGCGTCAGCTCATATTCGTAGGTCATGAACTTCTCCGCCTTCTGATTGCCGGAGATCAGCGCGCCGGTCTTGTCGTCGAGCGTGTAGTCGACAATGCGCGCGCGCACCTCGGCGATCAGGTGATCCTCGCCGCCGGCGACGTAGTAGCCGCGCAGGGTCACGCCGAGAACGGCGATGCGGTCGACGTAATTCGTGCGGCCGAGCCTGCGGTGCGACTCAAGCTGGCGCTCCATCTGCGTGAAGTAGGCGTCGGTGAAGTAGGGACGCAGCGCCGAGATGTCCTTGGCCGTCCAGCCCTGCTGCATCTGCACGTAGAGGTTCGAGAGCCTGGTCTCCAGCTCGCCCGGATCGAAGTTGGGATCGAGCTGCGTGTAATTTGCGATCGGGGTCAGGCGATCCTGCCGCATGGCGTTGCCGCCGGAGCCGCCGGAGCCACCGGAGCCGGGCTTCTTTCCTGCCGTGCCGGAGGAATTCTTCTTTTTCTTCTTGGCGGAGCGCTCGCAGAGCCACGAGACGATGAGGATGACACCGACGATCGCGGCGCCGTAGAAGACGCCGTCAGTGTTGGAGCTTCCGTCGGAATCGCTGTCGTAATAGCTGGAGCCGTAGTCGGAATCGCCGCCGTAATCATAATCGGAATCGCCGCCGTAGTCGCTGTCGCCGCCGAAATCGCCGAAATCCGCGCGCGCGGACGGGATGAGCAGGGTCAGCGAGAGAAGCAGCACAAGCGTCAGCAGCAGGGCTCGGATGTGCTTGCGGTTCATGTCAAGGTACCTCCTTCGGTCAGGCGGGGCTGCGCCTTTTTGTGCCGCCGCCGCAGGCGCAGGAGCGCCCACGGGATGATCGATGCGACTGTCGCGCCGGTCAGGATCAGATAGACGGTGGTCGAGGCGTCGGAAGCCTTGACCTCCAGCCAGAGTCGGTTCATCTCCTGCGTGGCCTCCTCGCCGAGGGATTGGAAGATCTGGCCGTTGGCGAGCTGCTCCTCGGAGGGATAGGCGATCTCGTTTTCGGCGACCTCCTCGCTCATATATGCCTTCGATGCAGAATATGGGGAGGAGTAGCCCAGATATTCCAGATTTTGCCCGCAGATCTCCGGAGAGATCAGAAAATTGATAAAGGTCTCCGCTTCCTTCTTGTGCTCGCAGCCCTTGGGGATGCAGATCGCGTCGACAAAGCGGTTATAGCCCTCGTCGGGCAGATAGAAGCCCAGATCGGGGTTGACCTCGACCATGGTCAGGTAGTCGCCGGCGTAGTACGGCGCGATCCATGCCTCGCCGCGCTCCATTTTGTCGAAGATCTGATCCATGACGTAGCTCTGCACGAGATTCTTCTGCGCGCGGAGCAGGTCGGCCGCGGCGCGCAGATCGTCGAAATCGCGCGAGTTCAGGCTGATGCCCAGATCGGCCTCGGCGATGGCGAAGGCGTCGCGGGGATTGTCGAACATCAGAATCTTGCCGGCGTAGGCGTTATTCCAGAGCAGCTCCCAGCCGGTCAGATCGGCCTCGTTGACGAACTTCTTGTTATAGATGATGCCGACGTAGCCCCAGGTATAGGGCACGGAATAGGCGTTCGTGGGGTCGTAGGGCGGATTGCGGAAGCTCTCGTCAAGATAGGCGTCGAAATTCGGGATGTTCTCAAAATCCAGCGGCTCGAGCATATCGTCGGCGATCATTTTTTCGACCATGTAGTCCGAGGGGACGATCACGTCGAAGGATGTGCCGCCCGCTTCGAGCTTGGCGTACATGCTCTCGTTGCTGTCAAAGGTCATATAGTTGACCTTGATGTTCGGATAGGCCTCCTCAAAGGCGGCGATCACGTCGAGCGTATCGTCCGTGCCGTCGTCAATGTACTGCCCCCAGTTATAGACGTTGATCGTCACGGTCTCGGCGGCAGAAGCCGGGGCGGGCAGCAGCGTCAGCAGCAGAGCGAGGGCGAAAAGCGCAGAAAGAATCCGTTTCATGCCTTTGCCCCCTTTCTGGTCTTCTTGCCGTGGTCGCGCGCCTGCAGGAGGTTCATCACGACCATCATCAGCAGGATGAAATAGACGACAATGGCTGTCAGCAATCCTGCGATGGCATCGACAAGATAATGAACATCGCGTAGACCTTGGGCTGAATGGGCTTTTTGGTGTAGCTGTAGATCTCAACGGGCAGGGTCACGAAGCCCGAGCCGGTGACGAAATAGGAGATCACGAAGTCGTCGAGCGACATCGTGAAGGCCATCAGCGCGCCGGAGAGAATGCCCGGCAGGATCTCGTGGATCGTGACCTTGAAGAAGGCCTGAACCGGCGTGCAGCCGAGGTCGAGCGCGGCCTCGGTGAGGTCGGGATCCATCTGCGAGAGCTTCGGCATGACGTTGAGAATGACATAGGGCAGATTGAACGTGATGTGCGCGATGAGCAGCGTCCAGAAGCCAAGCACCGAGTGGATGCGCAGGGTCGTGCCGACGAAGGCAAACAGCAGCGCCAGCGAGACGCCCGTGACGATCTCGGGGTTGGTCATGGGGATGTTCGTCATGGTCATCACGGCCGAGCGCAGTCTGCCGCGCATCCGGTGGATGCCCATGGCTGCGGCCGTGCCGAGCAGCGTTGCAAGCAGGCTCGAGAGCACGGCGACGATCGCGGAGTTGAGCAGCAGCCCCAGCAGATGCCGGTCGCGGAACAGCTCGCGGTATTGATCGAACGTGAAGCCCTTGAAGACGGCAATGTCCATGCCCTTGTTGAAGGACGCAACGGCCAGCACGATCATCGGGATATAGAGGAAGATGAAGATCAGGATCGTGACGATACGGTTGAATCTTTTCATAGCGTCACCATGCTTTCATCGGCGTCCTCGTCGGTGAAGCGATTCATAATGCCGACGCAGACAAAGACCAGAACCATCAGAACCAGAGACATGGCCGCGCCCAGATTCGGGTTATAGGCGGCCTTGAACTGCGACTCGATGACGTCGCCGATCAAAATCGTGCCGGGCGAGCCGAGCTTCTGCGAGATATAGAAGGTGGAAACGGCGGGCACGAAGACCATCGTGATGCCCGAGACGATGCCCGGAACGGACAGCGGGAGCGTCACGCGGGTGAAGACCTGACGGCTGTTGCAGCCGAGATCCTCGGCGGCCTCGATGAGGCGGTGGTCGATCTTCATAATGACGGTGTACAGCGGCAGGATCATATACGGCAGGTAG
>URLT01000082.1 GCA_900548795.1 uncultured Eubacteriales bacterium | reverse complement strand
AGTTCTGGCAGACCTGACCGGTCTCGCCGTAGGTGACCAGCTCATAGGGGTACAACGCGACGTCAAAATCGAGGTTGTTGTCGATCATGACCTGAATGGCGCGTCCCTCGATGCACCTTCCGCAATACTCGTCGATGGGGCGGCCGTAGATCCTGCCCTCCGGGCGGAAGCGGTAGCCGTAAATACGGCCATGCTCGTCCAGCTCCTGCGCAAATTCCCTCGCCATTGCGGCATGGTGCTCCGGCGGGATATACCGAAGTGCGTTTTTCACGGCGAGCGCCCTGTCGGCCTCGGACAAGTGCGCCTCGCGGCGCGGCGCGCGACGGTACTGCGGCTCCATGCGCGGATAGTCCGGCAAGGCCTGCCCCGGCTCGATCGAAAACCAGTTGTTTGCCATATTTCTGCCTGCTCCCTTCAAAATTTCGTGTTTTTTGCTACCCTATACTTGCATTATAAACTGCATTTGTTATAATGAAAAATACCGATCGACTATATTTGCCATACCTTTTTGGTATCGATAGAAAAAGGAGGAACCCCGATGACGATCCACCAGCTCGAATACTTCTGCGCCGTTGCCGAGGAGGGCTCCGTCTCCGCCGCTGCGCGAAAGCTGCACATGGCGCAGCCGCCCGTTTCGCGCCAGCTCACGCTTCTTGAGAACGAATTGCAGGTCAAGCTCTTCGTGCGCAGGAGCAAGGGCGTGGCGATCACCGAGGCGGGACAACAGCTCTATGACCAGAGCCGTCAGCTTCTCGAGCGCATGGGGCAGCTCGCCGACAGTATGCGCAATCTCGGATCCGGCGACTCCGGCGTTTTGAAGCTCGGGATGCTCTATTCCACCGTGACCTGCGCAACGGAGTATATCCGGAGCTATCACCGCCAATATCCGCTGGTGGAGCTTCAGATCCGCCTCGGCACGCCGCAGGAGCTGATGGAGGCTCTGAACCGGGGCGCGCTGCACGCGCTCTTCCTGCGCAGCGGTGCGCGCAGGCCCGCGGGCGCCGCCGAGCGCGTCGTGCATGAGGATCGGCTGGAGCTGGTCATGACCGCGCAGACCGACCCCGCGCCGGACTGCGACTGCATTCCCCTCGAGCGTCTGCACGGAGCGCCGCTGTGTATGCTTCGCAGCGACGACCTTTGGCGCTATGACGAAAAGCTCCTGCGCGAATGCGCCCGACGGGGCATCTCGCCGAAGGTCGTCTGCCGCTGCTATGACACGCCGATGATCATGCAGATGATCCAAAGCGGCTTCGGCGCAGGCTTTCTGCCCGGCTCGATCGTCGGCGCCAGCCGCAGCAGCGAGGTCTATTCCAAGCCCGTG
Organism: uncultured Eubacteriales bacterium; assembly: GCA_900548795.1. Taxonomy (GTDB): domain Bacteria; phylum Bacillota; class Clostridia; order Oscillospirales; family Oscillospiraceae; genus JAZOXB01. The sequence continues at coordinate 6,337 of URLT01000082.1, read as the reverse complement.
CAGGGGCTTTCCGAGCGCTCGCGCACCGTTCTGACGTGGAAAAACGACCGCCGCTGCGTCGGCTGTGTCGAGCGCTTTGTCCGGATGCCGTTTCCGCAGCGGGCGTGAATTTTTTCCCGAAGCCGGTTGTATGCGCAGGGATTATGTTGTATCATAGACTCACTGAACAAAACCGGAGGTTGAACATGAAAGCACTGACCTACATAGACCGCAACCGCTTTGCCCTTCTGGACAAGCCCAAGCCCGCGCTCTGCGATCCCCGCGACGCCATCGTGCGGGTGACGCTCGGCTCCATCTGCACCAGTGATCTGCACATCAAGCACGGCTCCGTGCCGCGCGCCGTGCCCGGCGTCACGGTCGGTCACGAGACGGTGGGCGTCGTGGAGGCCGTGGGCAGCGAGGTGCAGACCGTCCGCCCCGGCGACCGTGTGACGGTGAATGTGGAGACCTTCTGCGGAGACTGCTTCTTCTGCCGCCACGGCTGGGTGAACAACTGCACCGATCCCGACGGCGGCTGGGCGCTGGGCTGCCGCATCGACGGCGGGCAGGCGGAATTCGTCCGCGTGCCCTACGCCGATCAGGGGCTGAACAAAATTCCCGACCGCGTTTCCGACGAACAGGCGCTGTTCGTCGGAGACATTCTGGCAACCGGCTTCTGGGCGGCGCGTATCTCGGAGATCACGCCCGAGGACACCGTGCTTCTCATCGGCGCAGGGCCGACGGGCATCTGCACGCTGCTGTGCGTCATGCTGAAGGCGCCGAAGCGCATCATTGTCTGCGAAAAGGACGAGGCGCGGCTCGAATTTGTGCAAAAGCACCATCCGGACGTGCTGCTTTGTCGTCCCGAGGACTGCGAGGCCTTTGTGCGCGAGCATAGCGACCACTGCGGCGCCGACGTGGTGCTGGAGGTTGCAGGCGCAAGCTCTACCTTCGAGCTTGCGTGGCGCTGCGCCCGTCCCAACGCAGTCGTGACGGTCGTCGCGCTCTACGACGGGGCGCAGACCCTGCCCCTGCCGGAGATGTACGGCAAGAACCTGACCTTCAAGACCGGCGGCGTGGACGGCTGCGACTGCGCCGAGATCCTGAGCCTGATCGAGCAGGGAAAAATCGACACCACGCCGCTCATCACCCACCGCTTCCCGCTGAGCCGGATCGAGGAAGCCTACCGCATCTTTGAAAACCGGCTCGACGGCGTCATCAAGATCGCCGTTGCGCCCTAATACCGATTCTTGATTAAAATATTGAATCAAGGGAACCTCTGAATCAATCGTCTGCGGCGCTCTGCAGGTCTTTTGTCCCAACTGATCGGTTTGGAACAAAATCCCTCGCTGACCGCTCTTGCGATTGAATCAGAGGTTCCTTAAAACGGGAGCTTTCCCTCTATTTTGTGAAAAATCGGAAGGACGTCCACTCGTGCAGCGTCTCGCCCCTTCTCAGGATCGGAGACGGAAAGGCCGCGCAGTTCACGGCATTGGGGAAATGCTGCGTTTCGAGGCAGACTCCGTGCGCCGCGCCATAGACTGCGCCGCCCTTCCCTCTGCGCTCCGTCAGCCATCCAGACGTGTAAAGCTGCATTCCCTCCATGGAGGTGCTCAGCTCCAGCCCGATGCCCGTCGCCGGGCACCAAAGCTCCGCCGCCCGCCGCTGCGGGTCGCTGAGGACGTAGTTATGGTCATAGCCGCGCCCACCGTTGAAGCCCGCGTCGCGAATGCGGCTGCCCAGCTCGGTCGGCGTGCGCAGATCCAGCGGCGTTCCCTCAACGGGCGCAAGCGTTCCGATCGGGATGTTTGCGCCGTTTGTGGGAGTGTAGCGATCGGCGTGCACCGTCAGCACGTGCTCGTCCACCGTGCCGCTGCCGTGGCCGCCCAGATTAAAATAGGTGTGGTTCGTGAGATTAACGACCGTGCTCCGCTCGGCAGTCGCGCGGTAGACCACGGTGAGCTTGCCCTGCGCCAGCCGGTAGGTGACCTCCGCGCGGACCGCTCCGGGGAAGCCCTCCTCCCCGTCCGGTGAGGTATAGGAGAATGTGACGGCGTCCTCGGCGCAGGAATATGCCCACAGCTTCTTATGGAAGCCCTCTTTTCCGCCGTGCAGGCAGTTTTTCCCCTCGTTGGCCGTCACGCGGAAGGCCGTGCCGTCGATCGAAAAGCACGCCCCACCGATGCGGTTGGCGCAGCGTCCGATGGTGCCGCCGAGGCAGGCGTCCATGGTGCGATAGCTTTCCGGGTCGTCATAGCCGAGGCAAATGTCCGTTTTGTTCCCGTTTCTGTCCGGCACGAGGATGGCACGAACCGCCGCGCCATAGGGCAGCAGCTCTACCGCGCAGACGCCGTCAGAAAGCTCGATCAGAGGAAGCTCCCTGCCGCCGCAGGTGCCGAACGGCTTCAGCCGATACACGGCTCAGCCCTCATAGCCGTTGGGATGGCTGCTGTGCCATGCCCACGCGTCGGAAACGATCTGATCCAGCCCAAGCGTCGGATGCCAGCCGAGCCGCTCGGCGGCCTTCTTGTTCGAGGCGATCAGAACCGAGGGGTCGCCGCCGCGGCGCGGCTCCGCCGTCGCCCGGATCTCTCTGCCGGTGATGCGCCGCGCCGTTTCGATGATCTGTCTGACGGAATAGCCGTTCCCGCTGCCCAGATTGAAAACGTCGCTCTCGCCGCCGCGCGCCAGATATTCCAGCGCCAGCAGGTGCGCCTGCGCAAGATCCTTCACATGGATATAGTCGCGGACGCACGTGCCGTCCGGCGTGGGATAATCCTCTCCGTAGATGCCGATGTGATCGCGCTGCCCCAGCGCGGTTTTCATCACGAGCGGGATCAGATGGGATTCCGGGTCGTGATCCTCGCCGATGCCCGCCTCGGTGTCGGAACCGGCAGCGTTAAAATAGCGCAGCGCCACATAATGAATGCCATAGGCTCTGTCGCACCATTTCAGCATATTTTCGATCGCCAGCTTCGTCGCACCGTAGGGATTGGTCGGCTCCGTGCGGTCGCTCTCCTCGATGGGCTGCTTCTCCGGCTCGCCGTAGGTCGCGGCCGTCGAGGAAAAGACGATCTTGTCCACGCCGTGCGCCCTCATGGCCGACAGCAGCGAGACCGCACCCTCCACGTTGTTTTCATAATATTTCAGCGGATCGGTCACGCTCTCCCCCACCAAAGAAAAGGCCGCGAAATTAATGACGCCGTCGATATGGTTTTCCCCGAACACGCGGTTCAGGAAGGCCGCGTCGCGCAGGTCGCCCACATAGAGCCTGCGCGCGCCCTTGACGGATTGCCAATGCCCGGTGCGCAGATTGTCCGCGACCACCACTTCATAGCCGCGCTTGACCAGCAGCGCCACCATGTGACTGCCGATATAGCCGGCTCCCCCGGCTACCAAAATGGTTTTCATATGCACATCCTTCTCGTAGATCAAACGCTTTGGACAAATTTCATAAAGGCCTCGCGCCCCTGCGGCGTGCACTTAAAGACGCCGGCGTGCTCCAAGACCGTTGCAAAAACCGCGCCGACCTCCTGCCGCAGAAGCTCATGCACGTTTTCCTCCGTGAAGGCGTAGCGCGCTCTGAGCTGCTCTGCCCAGTCGGCGTGCTTTGCAAGCGTCTCGTTCGCGCGCAGGTCGTCTCCGCGCACCAACGCCTGCGCCACGCCGTGCAGCTCGTCTTTCAGCCGCGCCGGAAGCACCGCCAGACCCATGACCTCGATCAGGCCGATGTTCTCCTTCTTGATGTGGTGCAGCTCCTGATGGGGATGGAAGACACCCAGCGGATATTCCTCCGTGGTGATGTTGTTGCGCAAGACCAGATCCAGCTCGAACTTCCCCTGCCGCATACGGGCGATGGGCGTGATGGTGTTATGCGGCTCGCCGTCGGTCTGTGCAAACAGGAAGGCGTCCTCATCCGTGTAGCCCCGCCACGCGGTGAGAATGCGGTCGGCCAGCTCCACGAGCCGCCGGTCGTCGGCGCAGCGCAGACGGATGACGGACATGGGCCACTTGACGATGCCCGCCTCCACGTCCGCAAACTCGCGGAACGTGATCGGCTGCTCGATCGGCGCCGTCTCCATGGCAAAGGTGTAGCGGCCGCCCTGAAAATGATCGTGGCTCAGGATGGAGCCGCCCACGATGGGCAGATCGGCATTGCTGCCGACAAAATAGTGCGGAAACTGCTTGACAAAGTCCAGCAGCTTGCGGAACGTGGCCTTTTCGATCCGCATGGGGGTATGCCGGCCGTTGAAAACAATGCAGTGCTCGTTATAATAAACATACGGGCTATACTGAAGGAACCAATCCTCCTGATTGATCGTCACGGGAATGATCCGGTGATTCTGCCGGGCTGGATGGTTGAGCCGTCCGGCGTAGCCCTCGTTCTGCCTGCAAAGCAGGCACTTGGGATAGCCCGTCTGCGGCGCAGCCTTCGCCGCGGCAATGGCCTTCGGATCCTTCTCCGGCTTGGAGAGGTTGATCGTGATGTCCAGCTCGCCGTAGGCGGTCGCCGCCTTCCATTTCACGTCCCGCGCAATGCGGTAGCGGCGGATATAGTCGGTGTCCTGACTGAAGCGGTAAAACCAGTCCGTCGCCTCCGACGGAGCTTGGCGGTAGCGCTCCCGGAACGTGCGGATGACCTGTGAGGGTCGGGGCGTCAGCCGCCCCATCAGCTCAGTGTCGAACAGGTCGCGGCTGACAGTCCCGTCCTGAATGCGCCCCTGTGCCGCCGCCTGATCCAGCAGCTCCTTCAGGATCTCCTCAAGCGGGCGCTCCTGCGCCTGCGGCGGCTCCTCCCACGCGTCCATTCCCATGGCCTGCAGCAGAGAGTTGACCGCCCACGTGCGATCCTCTTCCTCGATCAGACCCGTGCGGCACGCATAGGCCACCAGATCTTTAATGGCTTGGTTCGTCATGGCTCGTTCTCCTTATCCCAATCGGATGCCGCCCGCCGGGCGGATCATCACCACATGGCAGCGCCCCTGTCCGAGCGCCGCCTCCGTTGTTTCCTTGAATTTTGAAAGCATATCCAGCGGAACAAACGCCTGCGCGGTGCCGCCGAAGCCGCCGCCGTGCACGCGGACTGCGCCGCGCCCCTCAAGAATGCGCTCGCACAGGGCAATGGTCACCATCAGCTCCTGCGCCGCGGCACTCCCGGTAGGGATGATATTCTGCAAATACATGGCCGACGAGCGCCCCGACTCGCGCACCAGCTCCAAAAAGCGGTCAAAATCGCCCCTGCCGAGTGCCCGCTTTTCCTCTTGCGCGCGGCGGTTTTCGGCGTAGACATGGAACGCGCGGTTCACGGCGCGATCTCCCGCCGCAGCTCTGACCTCAGGCAGCCTTGCAAGGAACGCCTCCTCCGGAACGTCCCGCAGCACCTCCCTGCCGAAGACGCGGCAGACCGCCCGCAGCTCGTCGGTAATGGAGCGGTACTCGGTCGTCAGCCCCTCGTGACCGGCGCCGGAGTCCAGAATGCACAGGGCATAGCCATAAGATTGCAGCTCCACGTCCAGCCGCTCCACCGCCGGGTGCGCCGTGTCGGAAAAGTCGATGAACACCACGCCGCCCACCGAGGAGGCCGTCTGATCCATCAGGCCGCAGGGCTTGCCGAAATACACGTTTTCCGCATACTGCCCGATCTGCGCCAGCTCCACCGGCGTGCAGTGGCCGTCCCAAAAAAGCTCGTTGAGCATTGTCCCGATCAGCACCTCATAGGCAGCCGAGGAGCTCAGGCCGCTCCCCTTTGGCACATTGGAGATCATGTAGACGTCCAGCCCGCCGGCGCGCAGGTCGCAGCCCAGCGCGCTCATGCGCGCCGCGACGCCGCGGATCAGCGCCGCCGAGGTGTCGCGCTCGTCGTCTCTCGGCTCCGGCTCGCGAAGGTCGACCTCCGTCAGCGGGTAGCCCTGCGAGAGCACGCGGATGACGCTGCTCCCGTTGGGCGCGGCGGCTGCGAGAATGTCCAAATCGACGGCGGCGGCCAGAACGCAGCCATGCTGATGGTCGGTGTGATTGCCTCCCAGCTCCGTGCGGCCGGGCGCGCTGAAGAGCGCCTCCGCCGGGCGGCGGAAGGTGCGCGCGAAGCCCTCCATGACCTCTGTGCAGCGCCCGCGCGCCCGTTCGGCGCCCTCCGCGCCGTAAAGCCGCGCAAGCGTTTCTTCGAACGCGGTCTGCTGCAAATATGCCTCCAGCCCAGTGTGTGTCATTGCTTGTTGCCTCCTTGTTGTCGTTGCTCTCGCCCCTTGCGGGCGTCTTTTTTTGTCCCTGCCTTCCCATTCAGGCGGCTCGGTATCATACTAGGGAAGCTCTGATTAAATCGCAAGAGTGGTCAGCGAGGGATTTTGTTCCAAATTGA
>URLT01000081.1 GCA_900548795.1 uncultured Eubacteriales bacterium | reverse complement strand
CCGCCGTTATCTTCGTCGGCTATGCCGGTCAGTTCGGCTGGCGTTTCGGCCTTGCCTCAACGTGGATCGGCCTCGGCAACGCCTTCATCGGCTCGCTGCTGCCGTGGGCGATCCTCGGCCGCCGCACGCGCGTGATGACGCAGCACCTCAATTCGCGCACCATGCCGGATTTCTTCGGTCTGCGTTTTCTGTCGCCGGGTCTGAAGACCGTTGCGGCAGGGATCGTTTTCGTGTTTCTGATCCCCTATACCGCCTCGCTGTTTAACGGCCTGTCCCGTCTGTTCACCATGGCCTTCCCGCAGATCGACTATGCGTGGTGCGTGGTCGTTATGGCGCTGCTGACCGGCGTCTATGTCATCGTCGGCGGCTATATGGCAACGGCGATCAACGACTTCATTCAGGGCATCATTATGATCCTCGGCATCGTTGCGGTGATCGCTGCCGTGCTGCACGGCCAAGGGGGCTTCTCTGAGGCCATCGCGCGGCTCTCGCAGGTCTCCGCCGCACCGACGGAGGGGACGCAGCAGCTCGGCGCCTTCACCTCGTTCTTCGGCGCCGACCCGCTGTTCCTGTTTTTCGTGGTGATCCTGACCTCGCTGGGCACATGGGGGCTGCCGCAGATGGTCGGCAAGTTCTACGCCATTAAAAACGAGGATTCCATCCGCAAGGGAACGGTCATTTCGACCGTGTTCGCCATTCTTGTCGCGGGCGGCTGTTATTTTCTCGGCGGCTTCGGGCGGCTGTTTGCCGGCTCCGTTGCCTATCAGGCCGACGGCGTGACGCCCGTCTATGACAGCATCATCCCGGCCATGCTCTCCGGCCTTGCGCCGGTGCTCATCGGCGTGGTGCTGGTGCTGGTGCTCTCGGCGTCCATGTCGACGCTTTCGTCGCTGGTGCTGACCTCGGCCTCGACCATTACGCTCGATTTGATCGTTCAGGTGCGCAGAAAACGGATGCCCGAGCGGCGGCAGATGCTGGTCATGCGCGTGTTCATCGCGTTTTTCATCGCGGTCTCCGCCGTGATCGCCATTGTTCAGGCGAGATCCAGCGTGATGTTCATCGCGCAGCTCATGGGCGTGTCGTGGGGCGCGCTGGCCGGTGCGTTCCTTGCGCCCTTCCTCTACGGCCTGTTCTGGAAGCGCACGACCCGCGCCGCCTGCTGGGTGAGCTTCGCCACCGGCGTCGGCCTGTCCGTCCTGCAGCTCGTCAAGAGCATGACGGGCTTCTCCTTCGGGGCGGCCTTCCTCGACGACGTGCTGTTCCGCACCTCCATCCACTCCGGCTCCTTTGCCATGCTGCTCGGGCTGGTGCTCGTGCCGCTCGTCTCGCTGCTCACGCCGCGCATGGACGCGCAGCGGGTGGAGGGCATGTTCGCCTGCTATCAGGAGAAGATCCCCGTCCCGGTCACGGAGGCGCTGGGTGAGAAATAAAAAATAAGAAAGATTTTTGTGAGGTTTCCATATGAAGCAGTTGATGTTGGGCAATGAAGCCGTTGCGCGCGGCCTCTATGAAGCCGGATGCAGCTTTGTATCCAGCTATCCCGGAACGCCGAGCACGGAGATCACCGAGTGCGCGGCGAAATTCCCCGAAATTTACGCGGAGTGGGCGCCGAATGAGAAGGTTGCTGTCGAGGCCGCCTTCGGCGCGTCGCTGGCCGGGAAGCGCAGCTTCTGCGGCATGAAGCACGTCGGCCTGAATGTCGCGGCCGATCCGCTTTTCACGATCTCCTACACGGGCGTCAACGCCGGCATGATCATCGGCGTGGCCGACGACGCCGGAATGCACAGCTCCCAGAACGAGCAGGATTCGCGGCACTATGCCAGAGCCGCGAAGCTGCCGATGCTCGAGCCGTCCGACTCGGCGGAGGGGCTTGCCTTTGCCAAGCTGGCCTACGAGATCTCCGAGCGCTTTGACACGCCGGTGCTGCTGAAAATGTGCACCCGCGTGGCGCACTCGCAGAGCATCGTCGAGCCGTCCGAGCGCGTGCTGCCGGAGCAGCGTCCGTATGAAAAAAATCCTCAAAAATACATCATGATGCCCGGCTTTGCCAAGAAGCGCCACCCGGTCGTCGAGGCGCGGCTGGAAAAGCTGGCCGAATACGCCGAGACCGCGCCGTGCAACCGCGTCGAGCGCGGCACGGAGCGCAAGCTCGGCGTCATCACCTCCAGCACGTCCTATCAGTATGTGCGCGAGGTCTGCGGCGCGGACGTCTCCGTGCTCAAGCTGGGCATGGTCTGGCCGCTGCCGAAAAAGCTGCTGACAGATTTTGCCGCCTCCGTCGACCGCTGCGTCGTCGTCGAGGAGCTGGACGGCTTCCTTGAGGACTATTGCAGAGCCATCGGCCTGAACGTCGAGGGCAAGCGTTATTTCTCCAACATCGACGAGCTGTCGCAGAACAAGGTCGCCGCCGGTCTCGGCCTTGCGCCGAAGCAGGGAAGAGCGCTCGACGAGGCGATCCCCGCGCGGCCGCCGGTCATGTGCGCCGGGTGTCCGCACCGCGGCCTGTACTATGTGCTGCATAAGCTGAACCTGACGGTCATCGGCGACATCGGCTGCTATACGCTCGGCGCGGTCGCGCCGCTCAGCGCCGTTGACAGCGTGATCTGCATGGGTGCGTCCGTCTCGGGCATCCACGGCTTCAACAAGGCAAACGATAACGCCACGGCGGGCAAGACCGTCGCGGTCATCGGCGACTCGACCTTCATGCACTCGGGCATGACGGGCTTGGTCAACATTTCTTATAACGCGTCAAACAGTACGGTCATCATCCTCGATAATTCCATCACCGGCATGACCGGCCACCAGCAGAACCCGACCACCGGCTTCAACCTCAAGGGCGATCCGGCGGCAAAGGTCGATCTCGAGGCGCTGTGCCGCGCGATCGGCATCGAGCGCGTGCGCGTGGTCGACCCGTATGATCTGAAGCAGTGCGAGACGGCCATCCGCGAGGAGCTTGCCGCCGAGGAGCCGAGCGTGATCATTTCGCGCAGACCCTGCGCGCTGCTGAAATATGTCAAGCATAGCGGCCCGATCTCCGTCGACCGCGAAAAATGCAAGAGCTGCAAAATGTGCATGAAGATCGGCTGCCCGGCCATCAGCATCGAGGGCGGCAAGGCGAAGATCGATGCGACCCTTTGCACCGGCTGCGGCGTCTGCCGTCAGCTCTGCAAGTTCGGCGCACTGTGAGGTGAAAAGCATGGAAACGAAAAATGTTATGATCGTCGGCGTCGGCGGGCAGGGAAGCCTGCTGGCAAGCAAGCTGCTCGGGCGTCTGCTGCTCACGCGCGGCTATGATGTGAAGGTCTCCGAGGTGCACGGCATGAGCCAGCGCGGCGGCAGCGTCGTGACCTATGTGCGCTTCGGCGAGAAGGTCTATTCCCCGGTCATCGACGAGGGCGAGGCCGATTTCATTGTCTCCTTCGAGCTGCTCGAGGCGGCGCGCTGGACGCGCTTCCTGCGCAAGGACGGCGTGATCGTGACGAACACGCAGCAGATCAACCCCATGCCCGTCATCATCGGCGCTGCGGAATATCCGCAGGAGCTGGTGGAAAAAATGACTGCCGAGGGCTTCCGCGTCGATGCGCTCGACGCGCTGTCGCTGGCCGAGCAGGCCGGCTCGAGCAAGGCGGTCAATCTGGTGCTCATGGGACGGCTTTCCAAATATTTTGATTTTACCGAGCAGGAGTGGAAGCAGGCGATCGACGCCAGCGTCCCGGCCAAATTCAAGGAGATGAACGAAAAAGCGTTTGCACTCGGAGCGAACGCCTGAGACCTATGGCAGAGAGATATTATCAACCCGAAATAGAGACGGCCTCTCGCGAGACGATCGAGGCCATGCAGAGCGAGCGTCTCGTCGCGACGGTCAAGCGCGTCTATGAAAACGTCCCGTTTTACGCCGAAAAAATGCGCGCGGCGGGCGTGACGCCCGAGGACATCCACGGCGTCGAGGATCTGCATAAGCTGCCCTTCAGCTATAAGCAGGATCTGCGCGACACCTACCCCTACGGCCTGTTTGCCGTGCCGCTGCGCGACGTCGTGCGGCTGCACGCCTCGAGCGGCACCACCGGAAAGCAGATCGTCGTCGGCTATACGCGGCACGACCTGGAGATCTGGAACGACTGCTGCGCCCGTGCGCTGACGGCCGCCGGCTGCACTGCCGACGACGTCGTGCACATCGCCTATGGCTACGGCCTCTTTACGGGCGGCCTCGGCGCGGACGGAGGCGCAACGCGTCTCGGCGCGACGACGGTCCCCGTCTCCAGCGGCAACACCCAGAGGCAAATCACGATCCTGCGCGATTTCGGCTCGACCGTGCTGTGCTGCACGCCCTCGTATGCGCTGCATATCGCCGAGGTGCTGCACGAAAACGGCCTGACCAAGGACGACATCAAGCTCAAGGCTGGCATCTTCGGCGCCGAGCCGTGGACAAACGAGATGCGCCGTCAGATCGAGGAGGAGTTGGGCATTCACGCATATGACATCTACGGTCTGACCGAGATCATCGGCCCGGGCGTGGCGTTTGAATGCTCCGAGCAGAGCGGGATGCACGTCAACGAGGATCATTTCATCGTCGAGGTCATCGATCCGGACACCGGCGCGGTGCTTCCGGACGGCGAGCAGGGCGAGCTGGTCTTCACCTGCATCACCAAGGAGGCCTTCCCGATCCTGCGCTACCGCACGCGCGACATCGGCGTCGTTCATCGCGGCAAATGTGCCTGCGGCAGAACGCTTGCCAAAATGACCAAGCCGCGCGGCCGCACGGACGACATGCTCATCATCCGCGGCGTGAACGTGTTCCCGTCGCAGATCGAGACCGTGCTCATCGAGCAGGGCTATGCGCCGGTCTATCAGATCGTGGTCGACCGAGCCAACAATTTTGACAGCATCGAGGTGCGCGTTGAGATCAGCAGCGAGATCTTCTCGGATACCGTGCGCGATCTGGCGCAGCGCGCCAAGGAGCTGAGCGCGGCGCTCAAGAACCTGCTCGGCATTCACGCCAAGGTCACGCTGATGGAGCCGAATTCTCTCCCGCGCTCCGAAGGGAAGGCCGTGCGCGTGATCGACAGGCGCAAGCTTTTGGATTAAGGAGGAAAACGCTATGGTACCGCAGCTATCCGTCTTTTTGCAGAACCGCTCCGGCAAGCTCGCCGCCATTACCCGCGCCCTTTCTGACAGCGGCGTCGACATTCGTGCCCTCTCCATTGCCGACACAACCGACTTTGGCATCCTGCGGATGCTCGTCAGCGACGTTGCGCAGGCGCGGGCGGCGCTTTCCAGACAGAACTGCATCGTGAGCGTGAATCAGGTCGTGGTCGTGGCCGTTCCGGATGAGCCGGGCGGTCTGGCGCGCGTGCTCACGCTGATGGCCGAGGGGAACATCGACATTGAATACATGTATTCGCTGATCGACCGCGGCAAAAACGACGCATATATGGTTTTCCGCGTTTCGGACGAGCAGGGGCTGCTCAAGCTGCTTGCCGCAAACGGCCTTTCCGCCGTGGACGCCGAGACGATCGGACTGAAAAAGGAGGCATAAGCTCATGCAGGAACTGAGCAGAAAAACACAGCATTTTACAGATTCCGTGATCCGCCGCATGACGCGCATCGCGATCGCAAACAACGCCATCAATCTGGCGCAGGGCTTCCCCGATTTTGACCCGCCCAAGGCGATGACCGACCGCCTGCAGGAGATCAGCCCGATCGGCCCGCATCAATACCCCATCACGATGGGCGCTCCGAATTTCCGCCGCGCGCTGGCGAAGAAGTGCGGCCGCTTTATGGGCAGAACGCTCGACCCTGAAACGGAGATGGTCGTCACGATCGGCTCGACCGAGGCCATGGTCGACACCCTGTTCGCCCTGACCAATCCCGGCGACAAGATCATCATGTTTTCGCCGTATTTCGAGAATTACCGCGCGCAGACGCTGCTCGTCGGCTGCGAGCCGATCTTCGTGCCGCTCGTGCCGCCTGCCTTTGGCTACGACGCCAACGTCCTTGAGGATGCGTTCCGGCAGGGCGCGAAGGCAATCCTGATCTGCAACCCCTCCAACCCCAGCGGCAAGGTCTTCACCCGCGCCGAGCTGGAGCAGATCGCGGCGCTCGCGGTCAAGTATGACACCTATGTCATCATGGACGAGGTCTATGAGCACATCGTCTATGCGCCGCATAAGCATATTTATATGAACAGCCTGCCCGGCATGTGGGAGCGCACGGTCTCCTGCAGCTCGCTCTCCAAGACCTACTCCGTCACGGGCTGGCGTCTGGGCTATGCCATTGCACCGAAGCCCCTGATGGACAAGATCAAGCAGTTCCACGACTTTAACACCGTCGGCGCGCCGTCGCCGCTGATGGAGGCCGCCGTGGTCGGTCTTGAGATGCCGGACAGCTATTATGAGGAATTTGGCGCGCATTATGCGCACATGAAGCAGCTCTTCACGAGCGGCCTCGACCGCATCGGCATTCCCTATACCGACCCGCAGGGCGCGTATTTCGTTCTGGCGAACATCGAGCCGTATATGCGAAAAGGGGAGACGGACGTCGAATTCTGCGAGGACGTCGCCAAAAACATCGGCGTGGCCGCTGTGCCCGGCAGCTCGTTCTTCATGGAGAACGTCGGCAGCATCGTCCGGCTGCATTTTGCAAAGAAGGACGAAACGCTCAATGAGGCGCTGGAGCGTCTGGAAAAGCTCAAGCAGCGCGTCTGAGCCGAGCGCTGCCTGAGCGGCTCCGTCTGCCGCAGCGGTTTATACCGCTGCGGCAGACGGAAGAAAAAATACGGAAACTTCAAAATTTCTATTGACTTTTTTGAAAAACCGTGTATAATTATATCTGCGCTTGACACAGGGGATTTGTGTAACGGTAGCACACCGGACTCTGACTCCGTTTGCGGGGGTTCGAATCCCTCATCCCCTGCCATCAAGAAACGCCATAACCTGTTGGTTATGGCGTTTTTTTGTTCAGCCGGTCAAATTTCCCCTGCTTTCACGCGGCGAAAGCAGGGGGCTTTCTTTCTCGCGCTGCGCCGCTTTTGCCGCTGCTGTTTGGAAAGCTTGCGGGCGGCTGCGCGGGAGCAGGGGGTGGCTTGCGTGCGCCCGCCGGGCGTATGCAGAAGAATCCCGTGCTTGCACGCGGCGAAAGCACGGGATTCTTGATCCAATATTTTAATCAAAAATCAGTATTAGAGGGCTGCCCCTTGGTGTGGGGAAGCTTTGATCCAATGAGCGAGAGCGGACTGAGCGTTTTTGTCGAAAGCATCAAAGACGGAGAAATCTGCATGGACTTCCCACGCCTTGAACCTGCGCGGCTCGGCAAAAGGCTGCGTGGCTCAGCCGGAGAAGCCTGACTATGAGCTTCCTAAGCCCCGGGCATCAATCATCGTGGCGCCCGGTTGGCTTCGGATCGGGAAGAACGCGGGTTTGATCGAGGTCGGCCTGCTGCGCGTTGGAAAACACACGGGCTTGATCGCCCGGCTCCTGCCGAGGAAGGACGCGGGTACGGTCAAACGCGTCCGGGGAGCGCGGGGGCTGCGCTGCGGGCGAGGCAGAGATCTCGTCGGATCGGCGCGGCGCTGCGTAAGGCTCGGCATCCTGATCGTAGGGCGCACGGCGCGGCTGACGGTCGGGTCGGGGGATCGTTCGTGTCTCCTGCGGCACTCGGCGGCCGGCATGGTGACCCTGCCACGCAGCTTCCGGCGGTTGGCGCTCGGGCTGCGGCGGGCGATCCGGCTCTGCAAAGGTGGT
>URLT01000080.1 GCA_900548795.1 uncultured Eubacteriales bacterium | reverse complement strand
CCCGGCCATGGAAATGAGCCAGCTCTTCCGCGGCGTCATCGCCGACGGCATTCTCCCGCGCAAGACCTTCTCCATGGGTCACAGCCGCGAGAAGCGCTACTACCTCGAGGGAAGAAGGATCAAGTGAACACGCTTTGGGAGCCGGCCTATGCCAAGCTGAACCTGACGCTCGACGTGCTGGGCAAACGGCCGGACGGCTATCACGAGCTGGTCAGCGTGATGCAGACGGTCTCGCTCTGCGACGACGTCGGTATCCTGACGCAGACGCGCGCGCCGTGGAGGCTGGAATGCGATGCTCCGGGCGTGCCGAATGATGCGCGCAATCTGGCGTGGCGCGCCGCCGAGGCGTTTTTCCGCGCCGCGCGGCTCGAGCCGGACGGGCTGACCATCCGCCTGCGCAAGCGCATTCCCACGCAGGCGGGGCTGGCCGGGGGCAGCGCGGATGCCGCGGCTGTGCTGCGGGCGCTGAACCGGCTCTATGACCGCCCGCTTTCCGACGAGGCGCTGCTGCATCTGGCCGGGACGCTTGGCTCGGACGTGCCCTTCTGCGTGCGCGGCGGCACGGCGCTGGCACGCGGGCGAGGGGAGCGCCTCGAGCGGCTTGCCGACGCGCCGGAGCTTTGGTTCGTGCTCTGCAAGCCCGAGACGGCCTGCTCCACGCCGGAGCTGTTTGCCGCGCTCGACCGCGTTGAGCCTGCGCGCCGGCCGGATACACAGGCCATGTGCCGCGCCCTTGCGGACAACGACGCCGCGCAGATCGGGCGGCTGCTGTGCAACGTTTTTGAGGCGGCGGCGCTCCCGGCGCATCCGGAGCTTTCCGAGCTGAAGTCCCTGCTGCTGAGCTGCGGCGCGCTCGGCGCGCAGATGACCGGCAGCGGCTCGGTCGTCTTCGGGCTGTTTCCGTCGGAGCAGGCTGCCTGCGCCGCGTGGCAGACCGTCAGCGAGCAGGGCGTGCGCTGCTTTGCCGTGAAAACCGTATAAAACCGACAGATCTCGTCCATACTTCCGGTAACATGACCGGAAAGGGGCGGGATCTTTTTATGGCACGCTATTGGTTCTTATTGAAGCGATGGGTCGCGCTGCTCGGCCTGACGGCAGTGGCGGCGGCCGCGATCTTTACGGCGCAGACCGCTGCTCTGCAAAGAGGCCTTGCAGAAAAAACGCTTCGGCTGCACGTTGTGGCAAATTCCGACACCGACGCCGATCAGGCGCAGAAGCTGCGCGTGCGCGACGCGGTGCTCGAGACGGTCGGCGCGCTGACGGAGGGCTGCGGCAGCCGCGCGGAGGCCGAGCAGGCGCTCGGAGCGGGCTTGGGACGCGTGCAAGCGGCGGCGCAGTCGGTGCTCGACGCTGAGGGAAGCGGCCTGACGGCGCGCGTTTCGCTGGAGGAGCAGCGCTTTGGCACGCGGAGCTATGACACGTTTACGCTCCCGGCGGGCGTCTACCGCGCGCTCTGCGTGCGCATCGGCGCGGCGCAGGGGCACAACTGGTGGTGCGTGGTTTTTCCGTCGCTGTGCACGGCGGCCTCGAGCGAGCAGGCCGCGCAGCTTGCCGCCGCAGGCGGCTTTGACGGCGATGAGACGGAGCTGGTCACGGACGCCGACGGGTATATTTTGCGCTTCAAGCTGCTGGAATGGCTCGATGAGTTGTTTTCGCCGCATTGATATGGTATAATAACAGGGAAATGATGCAAAGGAGAGAGAAAAATGCTTCGTTTGTGGCTGTCGACCGACCGGAGAGAGAATTCCGAGCAGCTTCTGCGGCAGATCGCCGCGCGCGCAAAAGCCGGACAGCGGCGCATGGTGCTGCTCGTTCCGGAGCAATTTTCGCATGATACGGAGCGGCGGCTCTGCGCCGCAGGCGGCGACGCGATCTCGCTTCATGCCGAGGTGCTGACCTTTTCGCGGCTGGCCTCGCGGGTGTTTTCTGAGGTCGGCGGCGTCGCCGAGACCGAGACGGACGGCGGCGGCAAGCTGCTGATGATGGCGCTCGCCGTGGAGCAGGTGCGCTCCCGGCTGAAGATCTTCGGCGCGAGCGCCGCCCGGGCGGAATTTTTGCTGCAATTGCTCGATATGCTCGAGGAATTCCGGAGCTTCTGCGTCACGGCCGACGAGCTGCGCCGCGCAGCGCAGCGCCTGACGGGGACGCTTGCGGTCAAGACCGAGGAATTCGCCCTGCTGATGGAGAGCTATGACGCCGTCAGCGCCCGCATCGGGCAGGATCCGCAGACGCGCCTGACGCGGCTGCTGCATGCGCTGGAGGATTGCGGCGATCTGAGCGACCGCGAATTCTGGGTCGACGGCTTCACGGACTTCAACGGCGTTGAGCGCAGCATCCTTGCGCAGCTCCTCAACGGCGGTGCGCGGCTGAACGTTGCGCTGCTCTGCGACGGCCTGCACGGGCAGGCGCAGCAGTACGCTGCCGCGCGGCAGACCGCTGCGGCGCTGTGCGCGAGCGTCGCGCAGCAGCAGCTTCCGGTCGAGGTTCGGCAGCTTCCGGTGCGTGCGGACGGCTCCCCGCTGGCGCATCTGCGCGGGGCGCTGTTCGGCGGGGCGGCGCAGCCGTGGGACGCGGCGCAGGACGCCGTCGTTTTTCTGACCTGCGCCGGACGCACCGAGGAGTGCCGCATGGCGGCAGGGGAGATCCTGCGCCTTGCGGAGCAGGGCGTGCCGTGGCGGGAGATCACCGTGGCCTGCACGGATTACGAGACATATCGCCCCATGCTCGAGTCCATTCTGAGACGGGCGGAGATCCCGGCGTATTTTGCCGGAGATCGGGACATTTTGCAGGAGCGCATGATCGACGCGCTGCTCACGGCGCTGAACGCGGCGGTGGGCGGCATGGAGACGGAGGATGTGCTCTCGTGGCTGAAATCGGATTTTTCGGGACTGACGCGCGAGCGGGTCGACCGGCTGGAAAATTACGCGCTCCTCTGGTCGATCCGGGGCGCGCAGTGGGAAAGACCATGGACAAAAAGCCCCTTCGGCACGCAGAAGCGGCCGCCGGAGGAGCGCGCGCCCCTGCTCGACGCGCTGAATGCCGATCGCGAGGCGGCGCTGACGCCGCTGCTGCACCTGCGCGGAGGGCTGCGGCGCGCTGCGAGCACGGCAGAGCAGGTGCTGGCGCTCAGTCGCTTTCTGGAGGAAATCGACCTGTCCGGTCGGCTTCAGGCTCTGGCGCAGGAGCGCTTCGATGCGGGCGATCTGCAGCGGGCGCAGGAGTATGCCCAGCTTTACGGGATCTTCACGACGCTGCTGGAGCAGCTTTACGGTGTGCTGGGGCAGACCGTGCGCTCCGCCGAGGAATTTGCCCGCATCCTTCGCACGGCGCTCAGCCGCTATTCCGTCGGAACGATCCCGGCAAGTCTGGATTGCGTGAACGTCGGCAGCGTGCTGTCCCAGCGACAGTGCGACTGCGCGTATCTGCTCGTGCTCGGTGCGAACGAGGGCAGCTTTCCCTCGGCGCCGGCGCCGAGCGGCCTGCTGACAGACCGGGAGCGCGGCGCGCTCAAGCAGCAGGACATCGAGATCATGCCGAACGCCGCCGGGAGGCTGGAGCGCGAGCTGGCGGCCATCGGGAGCATGCTCTGCGGCGCGCGGAAACGGGTGTATTTCAGCGCCGAGGCCGGGACGGAGGCGTATTTGCTGCGCCGGGCACGGCGGCTCTTTCCGCAGGCGCAGACGCTTGACCGCGCCGAGGCGCTCTGCACGCGCTCTGCGTGGGACTATCTGACATGGCAGGCTGCCCACGACGGGCTGGGCACGGCGGAGCGCGAGCCGCTTCTGCGCGAGGCGGCGCTTCGCCTGCGGCGCGCGGCCGATTATGCGCCGGGCGGGCTTTCCCCCGAGGGCGTGCAGGCGCTTTACCGGCAGACGGTGCAGCTCTCCTCGTCCAAGATCGAGGAGCTGGCCGGGTGCCGCTTCCGTTTCTATCTTGACTACGGCCTGCGGGCAAAGGAGCGACGCACGGCAGAGCTCGAGGCCACGGTTTACGGCACCTTCGTGCACGCCGTGCTTGAGGAGGTGACGCGCGGCACGATGCGCGAGGGCGGCTTCAAGACCGTTCCGCTCGAGCGCGTGCTGGCGCTGACCGACGCGGCCATGGAGCGCTACGCCGCCGAGGAGCTGAGCGACCTGCTCGACACCGAGCGCGCGGCGTATCTGTTCCGGCGGAGCTTTGATGAGGTGCGGGCGGTCGTTTCCGAGCTTTACCGCGAGCTGTCGCGCTCTGAATTTGTTCCGCAGTGGCTCGAGCTGAATTTTTCGCCCGTGCGCGGCGACCTGCCGCCCATCCGCATTGCGGATCGGAACGTGGCGCTCGTCGGCAAGATCGACCGCGCCGACCTCTGGCGCGACGGCGACCGGGTGTATGTGCGCGTGGTGGATTACAAGACCGGTAAGACAAAAATGGAGTATGGCAAGCTGCTCGAGGGGCTGGGGCTGCAAATGCTGCTGTATCTTTTCGCACTCGAGCGCAGCGGCCTGCGCCTGACGGGCACGGAGCTGCATCCGGCGGGCGTGCTGTATTTTCCGGCGCGGGTCGAGCGCATCTCGATCCGAGACCGGCGCGACAAGGCGGATTTGCAGCGGCAGCGCCGCGAGAATCAACGCCGCAGCGGGCTGCTGCTCGACAGCGACGCCGTTCTGCGGGCGATGGAGCCGACGCAGGACGAGCCGGAATATCTGCCCTATCGGCACGACAAGGACGGGGCGCGCAGGGGAGATCTGATGACGGGCAAGCAGCTTCGCGAGCTGGAGCGACACGTGTTTTCCGTGGTGGATCGGCTGGCGCAGGAGCTGTCCGACGGCGAGATCGCGCCGAATCCGCTTGCCTTCGGCTCAAAGGACGAGAACGTCTGCCGCTATTGCCCCTATGGGACGGTCTGCGGCGACGGGAAAAACCGGCGGCGCTGGTGCAAGCCCGGCCTCAAGCCGGAGGAATTTTGGAAAAAGCTGGAGGAGGTGCAGAGCCATGGCTGAGCTGACACGGCCACAAGCCTGCGCGGTGGCGCATCGCGGCAGCGCGGTGCTGGTCTCGGCGGCGGCCGGGTCGGGCAAGACCCGCGTGCTGATCGAGCGCGTGCTGCGCCGCGTTTCCGAGGAGGCCTGCGACGTTGACCGATTCCTGACGATCACCTTTACCGAGGCGGCGGCCTCAGAGCTGCGCGGCAAGCTGATCGCCCGGCTCAGCGAGCAGCTCGCCGCAGAGCCGAGCAACCGTCTGCTGCAGCGGCAGCTCAGCCGGGTGTATCTTGCGCAGATCTCCACGGTGCACGCCTTCTGCGCGTCGATCTTGCGCGACTATGCCCACGAGCTGGAGCTTCCGGCGGATTTTCGCATCTGCGACGAGGGCGACGCGGCCGCGCTGACCGAGCGCGCGATGCAGGCGACGCTTGAACAGGCCTATGCGCAGGTCGGGACGGACGCAGAGCTGAGCGCGGCGCTGGATATGTTCGGCGGCAACCGCGATGACCGCGAGCTGCCCGAGCGGATCGAAAAGCTATACGGCGACCTGCAATGCTGGAAGGATCCCAAGCGCCGCTATGAGGAGCTGATGCAGGCGCTTCGGCTCGACGATTGCACGGACATGGCGCAGACGGTCTGGGGCGATTATTTAATGCGCGAGCTGCGCATCAGCCTTGCGCGCATGAGCCGGATGCTCGACACCTGCTGCAGGCTGACGGAGCAATGCCCCGAGCTGACGAAAAAATACCTGCCGCCCCTGCTGCAAATGAAGGAAATGCTCGGCCGCCTCTCCGCCGCGCGGACATGGGACGAGCTGCACGCGGCGCCGCGCAATCTCCCGCCGTTGGGGAACGTTCGCAAGAGCGAGGCGCCGGAGGCGCAGGAGTACATCAAAAAAGCGAAGGAATTCATCAAAAACACGCTGAAAAAGCAGCTCGGGCGCTTCGAACTGCCGTCTGACGACGCGCTGGACGACCTGCGCCGCAGTGCGACGGCGCTGCGTGGGCTTCTGCGGCTGACGCGGATGTTTTCCGAGCGCTTCCGCGCGGAAAAAAGCCGCCGCCATCTGCTGGACTACAACGACCTTGAGCACGAGACGCTGCGCCTGTTTTACCGCGGCGGCGAGACGCCGACTGCGGCGGCGCGAGAGGTCGGCGAGCGCTTTCTCGAGCTGATGATCGACGAATATCAGGACACGAACGCCGTGCAGGAGGCGATCTTTCAGGCTGTCAGCCGCGACGGGAGCAATCTGTTTTTTGTCGGCGACGTGAAGCAGTCCATCTATCGCTTCCGTATGGCCGACCCGGCGATCTTCCTGAAAAAATACGCCGACTTTCGGCCGGAGGCCGAGGCCGGGGCGGGCGAGAGCTGCAAGATCGTGCTCTCGGATAATTTCCGCTCCCATCCGGCGATCCTGTCGGCGGCAAACGATGTGTTTTCCGTGACCATGACGCCGCGCGTCGGCGGCCTGTATTACGGGCCGGACGAGTCGCTGCGCGCCAATCGCCCGGTGCTCGACCTCGGCGGCCCCGCTGTCGAGCTGCACTGCATCGACGCGGCAGGATTGGACATGACCCCCGCGCCCGCCAACGAGGAGCTTGAGGCGACCTTTTTGGCCGACCGCATCGCGCAGATGCTGCGCGACGGGGAGCCGGTCATGGAGAACGACGCGCTGCGTCCGGTGCGCCCGGACGACATCGTGATCCTGCTGCGGGCGCTGTCCGGCAAGGCGCAGACCTATATGCAGGCGCTGCAGCGGCAGGGCATCCCGGTCGTCTGCGGCAGCGACAGCCTGTTTGACGCGCCGGAGATCGTGTTTTTGACCGCGCTTTTGCAGGTGATCGACAATCCGCGTCAGGATATTCCGCTTTTAACGGTGCTGCTTTCGCCCGTGTTCGGCTTCACTGCCGACGAGCTGGCGCGGCTGCGCGGCGAGAACCGGGAGGGCGACCTGCTCGACTGCCTCTGCGGCGCGTGCGCCGAGCCGTTCCTGCATACGCTGGCCGAGCTGCGGACGCTTGCGGCAGGGGAGTCCGTGCGCACGCTGCTCGACGGCATCGAGACGCGGCTGCTGCTGCGGGCGATCTACCCCGGCGATGACTGCGCGGCGCATTTCGACAAGCTGCTGTCCCTTGCCGACGCCTGCGCCGCCGCCGGGCGGCACGGCTTGCCGGCCTTCCTGCGCTATTTGAACAGCGCCCGGCAGAGAGGTGCCGAGGACAAGAGCGCCCCGCCGGGCGGCGCGGTGCGCCTGACGACGATCCATAAATCAAAGGGTCTGGAATATCCGGTGGTCGTCCTTGCCGACCTGTGCAAGGAGTTCAACCGGAAGGACGCCCGGCAGGCGATCCTGACCGACCCGCTCCTCGGGCTGGGCGGCAGTGTCTTTGACCGGGGCGAGCAGATCTCTTATTCCACGGCGGCGCGCGATGCCGTCGCCGACCGCATCGTGCGCGAGGGGATGTCCGAGGAGCTTCGCGTGCTCTACGTCGGCATGACACGGCCGGTCTCTCGGCTGGTCATGACCTGCTGCTCGGCCAAGCTGACCTCCAAGCTCAAGAAGCTGATCTCCGAGCTGGGCATCACGCCGGACGAGGAGCTGACGGAGCGCGCCGGAAGCATGGCCGATTGGGTGCTCATGGCAGCCATGCGGCGCAGCGAGGCCGGGGCGCTGTTCGCACAGGGGGGCACTCCGTGCGCGGAGCGGACGGTTTCGGAGTTTCCGTGGCTTATCACATGGAACGACGCGGCTGCCTATCTGCCCGACCGGCGGCTGCCGGAGGCCGAGACGGTGCGGCAGGAGGCGGCGCTGCCCGCGCTGCATTTGCCGAGGCACACGGCGGCCGAGACGATGCCGAGCAA